>JAKVCB010000006.1 GCA_022448345.1 Pirellulales bacterium | reverse complement strand
TGAATGTACCATCCGATCCATCCCAGTCTTTTAAGTAGAACTGTCCGTCAGCTCGGATCACATCGGGCTGGGTTGCCGCGAACAGATTCACGGCCGTTCCAGGGGTATACGGGCTCACGTCGCTGGGGCCATTGTAAGTGGCTGCAGTGAGGTCGGCGGTGAAGTTAACCAACAAGCTATCGGCACTTGCTACCGAGGAAACTGCCAGGCTGGCCGCCAGCACCATGCCAAGCATCGACTTGGCTAAAATAAAACGTTTCATTAAAACATCTCCTAAAAAAAATTGTCGCCAAAGGCTTGGTCTAATAATTGAAATTGGATCCGCCATTTGGCAATCAAGTAAGATCATGGCTAGCTAGGCGGCAGAAGGCCGAGAGCTGGCTAACAAACACTGACAACACCAAGTTGCCAGGATGGAAACAATTTGGATCAAGAACCGATAATCCCTCACTATCACGACTGCTTTATTATTGGATTGACACCCCCTTTCGATAATTTCACAAATTCACTCCAGCAATTACACCAGTTTCTTTTCACAACGTGGTCTTTCCCGCTCTTGATTTTTGGTAAACCACACGAACACCTTCTTTCATCTTTCGCTGTCGGACTCTCTTTTTACTGCAACCCGACCCAACCCGGATTTTCTTGCCTTCGCAAGCAGAGGTTCCAGCACAGCACAACGCGCACTGTCTCCTGCAACGGTGCATATGTCCAGCAAAGCACTGACCATGTGAAAACACCTGGCCCTGTTTAAGGCAGAAGGATCAACAGCTGTTAACAACTCATACGCCGCTACCGGGAGATCCATTTTTTTTAACTGCACAGCTAATGCCATCCGGTAAGAGTCGTTGTCGGGCGCTAACTGCAAACATTTTTCCAACACTCTTGTAATGGACTCGGTTGGATAACCGATCGCACTCATTGCATGTGCCATCCCATAATGTGCCTGATCATCATCTGGAAATTGTTCCAATGCCTTCCGGCATGTCACTAACGCCATTTGTGGGTCGCCCAACCGCCGAAACCCTTTGTAAAGACCAGCGTAGAGACGGCGCGACAACAAACAATGCTCCAGCAAGTGCAGATAACCAGCGCGGGCCAAATCCTTTTTCCCCAATAGTGAGTAACAGTCCGCCAGGGCCATCTGGCCTTCTACCGGCAAACATATAAGAACCGATGCTCGTTCGGCTGCTGCCATGGCAGGGGCCCACTTGCGCTGGGAGTGAAGAATGACTGCCTGTAAGACAAGCAGCCGACCCTGGTCCGGATTTTGTCGCAATTCGACCTCGATAACGTCATGAGCCGGTTGCGAAAAGCCCAGCTTAAAGAGCTCTTCTGCCCGCTGATAAACAGATTTCGGTGGTGGTGCCATCTTCATTTCTAAAACCGCCCAAGGAACAATGACGCAGGTTTAAATGCGTTTTTTTATGTTTACTGTGACAAACAGCCAATATCTATTGATATTAATTCTCGTATTAGGCCTCATCAGGAGAAGGCCTATTCACTTCTGCAAAATCAGCTTGTTGTTTTTCGTGACCATCAGTCGATACATCTCCTCATTGTGTAAAATCACAACCTCTCGTTCACCCTGCAGAAGCGCTTCAGAGCGAATGCCTTTTGTTTTAAAATCGCTGAAAAAACGGCTTTTTTCGCCCGTTGGTTCACTTGCGTTATCAGCCAGAAATTCGTCCATCTTCTTGGTCCTGCGGGAGGTAGAACTCATCGGAAGAACTGGCTGGCCCTGAGGGTAAGAAGCCCTCTGTGCTGGCTATAACTGAGAATGAATCTCATTTAAAGGGTGTATTCTAATGAACCCTCCTCACACGTCAACCGCTGATGCCGATAATTTTTGGAAATTTTCCGCCCGGCAGCAGCTGGCAACCTTTACGCTGCCGTTTGTGAAGATTCCCCATTTCGAACCGGCGGACGCCGCCGCCCCCAGGAGACTAACAGGAGACTTACCCGTGGCGACCTGGTCCAAGGCAATTTTTGATGTCGCTGACCCATCCTGCCGGCAAAACCCAATTGCAAAGAGCGTGTATACTGCGCCGATGGATTATCACAACCAACAAAGGTCACGCGTCGCGCCAATCACCCTGGTTACCCTGGGTATTTTTGTTGCTGGATTGCCAAACCAACTTGTTGGCGCCAGTCCAGCCGGGTTGGTCAACGCTGAGTATGTTTTTACCAAGGCACCGCATCCGGAGTGTCACGCCTCAACCATTGTGGAATGTCCGCAAGGGCTGGTATCCGCATGGTTTGGTGGAACCTATGAAAAACATCCGGATGTGGGCATTTGGGTCTCGCGGAAGATTGCCGGCAAGTGGGAGGCTCCCCGGGAAGTTCAAAATGGAGTGCAAGAAAACCAGACCCGCCACCCCTGCTGGAATCCAGTGCTCTTTCAGCCGATGACTGGACCGCTCCTATTGTTTTACAAGGTCGGTCCCAGCCCCGAAACGTGGTGGGGAATGCTGTCAACCTCCACCGACGGGGGAAAAACGTGGTCCCCTGGCAAAAAGCTTCCCGCAGGGATCTTGGGCCCCGTCAAGAACAAACCAGTCACGCTCGCCAGTGGCCAGGTTCTTTGTGGTTCGAGTACCGAACACAACCGATGGCGGGTCCACCTGGAATCGGTGATGGACCCTACCGGACCTTTCTGGCACAAAACAGAACCGCTTGTTGACAACCTTCGGCTGTCGGCCATCCAGCCCACGATTCTCCAGGGAGCAGGAGATTCGCTACAAATTCTTTGTCGCAGCCGCGCCGGAACGATCGTCACAAGCAGCTCCAAAGATGGGGGGGAAACCTGGACTGAGTTGAGTCCAACGACGCTGCCCAACCCGAACTCGGGGCTCGACGCCGTCACGCTGGCCGACGGGCGTCATCTGTTGGTCTACAACCACACACAGGAGGGACGTTCCCCGCTGAATGTAGCCATTTCTGAGGATGGCAAAACGTGGCAAGCATCCTTTACCCTGGAAAATACGCCGGGTGAATATTCGTATCCGGCCGTCATTCAGTCGGCCGATGGCCTGGTCCATATCACTTACACCTGGAAGCGGCTCCGGGTGAAACACGTGGTTCTTGATCCGAAAAAACTCCCCCTGCGTCCGCTCGACGCCTTCAACAAACCTGGTTAGAGAGTAGCAGGGTTTTTTTGTGGCGGGGATTTTTGCCTTGCGCCATGATTCAACCTCCAAGGCGGTCTGGCAAAAGCAAAACCGGCACTACAGAGAAATTCTTAATTCTGCTGGCCAAGCTTGCGTTTCCCCGGAAACAACCAAAATGACAACGCGCCTAACGGAAAGGCAATCAAGTGCGCCGCATCTGCCGTTAATCGCTCAGCCTGATCCGGAATCTCGATCCAGGTCCAAGAGGCCCGCACCAACAGCAGGAGCAAAATCCCCAGAAACACTGTTTTGCGGCCACGCCAACCACTGGCCATCACGAGTAATCCCAGGCAACC
Organism: Pirellulales bacterium; assembly: GCA_022448345.1. Lineage (GTDB taxonomy): Bacteria > Planctomycetota > Planctomycetia > Pirellulales > Lacipirellulaceae > JAKVCB01. The sequence continues at coordinate 73,544 of JAKVCB010000006.1, read as the reverse complement.
GTAGTAGCCAGCCGAGGGGCCCACGTCGTTGGTATCGAAGAGTAACTGGCCCCGTTCAAATTCCAGCTGCACCAACGGCCATGCCACTAATATGGAGAGCATCAGCAGCGTGACCACGTGCACTCCCAAAAAGGTGAGCAATGTCCGCAGCGTACCACAGCGCCGTTCGGTAAAACCAACGCAAACGGCCAACATCACAAACGAAATATAAAAACTGAATCGTCCCGTGGTCAAAAGAAGAGAGCTGAACAACGGATACCAATCACCGGTCCAAAGATCTGCCGGGGCAAAACCAAACAAGTTTTGCCAGGCGGGGCGGAGCAACTCGGTTACGGTGTTGGCTGCCACGTTACAGGCAAGCATCAACACCAGAAGTGTGATCGTGAGCGGAAACTGCTTTAACAACACCAGTGGTCGTGGGAAAGACATGGCCATTTGATTGGGGTTTTCGAAAACCCTTTATGTTTACCTTGGGTCCGGGAAAGCGTCGTGGTGATGGCCACCACGATATTCCCTCCGTTGCTGCACACCATGTACGCTGGTATTCTAAAATGTATTGTTCTGGAACGAACTGAAAGCGGACACATTGTGCCAAAGAATCGGGCCCGTCTCCAGATGTCCCAACGGCCCGCCGTCTTGCCTTTTCTGATGAAGAGGGAACGTGCGCATGTCCACAACCTCTGCTGGTTTCACATTACCGGCGTAAAACACTGCCAGACCAATGACCTACCGTCCGCAATCCTCCCCAGCTCGAAAACCGGTTGCCAGGCGGGATTGTCTCCGCCTGGGACTGCTGGGTGGCTTGGGGCTAACACTGCCCGAGTTGTTGTCACGGCGAGCTTCCGGAAGCACGAACCCCCAGCGACCACTCGGCACGGCCCGCTCCTGTATTCTCCTGTTCATGTACGGGGGCCCAGCCCACCAGGACATTTGGGATATGAAGCCGAATGGTCCCACCGATACCCGCGGTGAATTCCATCCGATTTCGACCAGTGTGCCAGGTATCCAGGTGTGTGAGCACATTCCACATCTTGCCAGGCAGGCCCATCGCTATGCGATTGTGCGATCGCTCACACACGAAGATAGTACTCACGAAACGGCCTTCTACACCATGGTGACCGGACGAGCGCGCGATCAGCAGTCCGGCCTGGCAGCCCTCCCCACCGACCATCCACACATGGGATCGGTCATATCGCAACTCCAAAAGCCAAACAGTCCTCTTTCGCCCTTTGTCACGAACCGACAAACAATCGAGAACGGTGGTGGCGAGCAAAATTATCCTGGGTTAGGGTCTGGGTTTTTGGGAAATGCGTATGATCCGACCGTTCTGTACAACCCGGAACTGCATCAGCCCGGTGGCACTTTCTCGGGACTTTCACTTCCAGGGGACATTGACCCGGCACGATTCGATCAGCGGCTTCGGTTGCTGGAATCTTCGAACGCCTCGCCGGGGCTGTTCCATCCGGCGCCATCCAATAACGAACTTCGCACCCACCAACAGCGCGCCGCAGCCTTGTTGACGTCGTCGGCCGCACGACAGGCTCTGGACCTCACGCGCGAACCGGCAAGTGTCCGTAATCGCTACGGGATGACACCATACGGCCAGCACCTCCTGCTGGCACGACGCCTTGTCGAGGCCGGTGTTTCCCTGATTACCGTTTACTACAACCTGATGATTCCACGCCTGCCTATCAACAACCAGCCGTTGTGGGACACACACAAGCGGAATTTTATGTATTTGAAAGACCACTTGTTACCCTCAGTCGATCAGCCAATCAGCGTCCTGCTCGATGACCTTCACGAGCGTGGTTTGCTTGATGAAACACTGGTTGTATGGTCCAGCGAATTTGGGCGGACACCCGGTTTGAATAAGGAGGGAGGACGCGACCACTGGCCAGGGGCAAACTCGATCATCATGGCCGGTGGTGGCATCGAAGGAGGGCAGGTGTACGGTGCCACCGACAAACGGGCTGCCTATCCAACCGAAGATCCTGTCACGCCGGGACAACTTACTGCAACGATTTTTTCTGCCTTGGGAATTGACCCAACCACGCAGGTCCACGACCAGTTACATCGGCCCCACCACATTGCCGATGGCGCACCACTGACGCAGTTGTTTGGGAAATAAGGTGAGTCGCAGATCGAAAGTTGACTTCACATCTTTCGCATGCAAAACAGATCCGTTTGTCGACCTGGCCGTCCTTCACTACCGTGACGCCAGTAATTCACCACTTCAAAACCAGTGGCGTAACCTGCCGGGTGACGGTACGCATCGGTGCAACTTCGCCCGAAAATTGTTGAAGGCGATTGCGATAGAGGGGAGAATCTTTCATCAATGGCGGGGTTACCTCCACAACTGTGTTCCCGCGAAAACGCAAATCAAATTTTGTGCCGCCAGGAATTGCCGTGATCAAGTACGACTGGTGGTCCGGTTTGGTCCACGTTTCGGTTCTTTCCTCAACCGGAAATTGAAGCACGATGGCATCTCCTGGTGCAATCGATCGCAGGTGCAGGTACCTGCCGAACCAGTTCCACGAGACCGGTTCACCACGGACAGTACAAGAAATCTTGTCTCCGTCGACCCAAAGCGGGATCCTCACAAACGCTTCTGTGGCCTGTTTGTTTCTCAGCACGACCTTCCCTTCAAAGGGCAGGTAACTGTCGATATCGAGCCATGGCGATGCCCGATTCAAGAGCAGATTGATTCTTGCCACCGAGTCTTCGTACCGGAGCGTGGCGTCCCAGGCGTAAAACAGCCCCATGTTGCCATGCGGAGAACAACAGAGACTGGTGCTGGTTTTGTAAGGTGGGACATGGTTGGAATAGCCGCCGATGGTCGTTTCGACCACGTCCTTGCTAGTTGCACCGGGAAACTCGGGCGCTTCAGGCTTACCCTGGCCCAGCGCGTGCAAAAAGCGGGCATCCTCGGGCGTAAATTGCATCTCCACGCCATGGTTGCGAATGTACAGATCAACATCCTCCCAGTAATCCCCCACCCCTGCATAAGAAAGCTTCACCGCCAAACCAATCAGCCGCCCGCACCCGCAGCCCTGCCCGTCGCCCACCAGGCCGATGCGGGCAATTTCCATTTGCCGGGCCCACTCGTACCCATCGCGCACAAAATTCATCAGCCGTGTGTCGTTGGCAGCAATTGCATATTCGAGGATCGCCCGCAGTACGTTAACGTGCCCATGCAAGTGCCCTCGCCAGTGGGCGTGTTCGGCGCCAACGATGCCCGGATATTCGCCTTTTTCCCAGTCAGCCCAGAATTGCGGCTTGGTATAGAACCGGACCAGCTCTCCTGAAAGCTCGAGTGCCTTTTGATTACCTGTCAACAAAAACCAATTCGCCAGCGCGCCGGGAATATGGCCCTGGTGGTTAAAGAGCGATCCTTCTTCGCCAAATTTTTCATGGGTTGGTTCGATGGTATCTTTCCACCCTTGCCGGGTGTAACTGGAGCGAAAGTACTCGACATCAATCCAACCGTGTACGGGAAAGTAGGCGTAGTCCTGCTTGTGTACAGCGATTCGGTCGAGGCCATCAACCATTCGATCAACGAGTTCTTTCCAGACCGGGTTCCCCGTAAACTGATACCAGATGATCATCGCCCGCATCATCCGTCCCTGGCCATGCATGTTTGCGTGCGGCCTGTTTTCTGACGGGCCAAGCCAGGTTTTGGAAGGATCATCAGGAACGTAGTACAGGCCATCGTCATGTACGTACGAGGCAAGCTCACGCAACATTCGTGCTTCACGACCCAAGTACATCGCATCGCCGCTCATCAACCGCTCCATCGCCATCACTTCAAGTGCCTTGGGTTGACAGGCGTGCAGCGGCGACCACCACATAACCATGAACGGGTTGTTGTATTCGCCAAAGGCACAACCCCATTTCGATTCGCCGGGAAGACCGATCAAATCCATCATCTCGGGCGATAATCCCAAGGGCTGTACGCCCCAATACATTTCGTAATTGTGGGCTTCGCTAATACTACGGGTGAAGTGATTGAGTCCCAAACGGGCCCGCTCGGCCAGGTCAAGTGTTGCCGGAACGGTTACCTGGTAAGTTTCTCCCGCCAGCAGAGGCCGGTTCAGCGCTGAGGGCTCGTTATCCTCAGAGCCAACGAACAAAGATTCATCTGCCAGCAGGTCGGCAACCAAACCAACTACCAGGACCAACAGTATCAATAACTCAAAACACTTTCTCACAATCATCGCGATTTTACTCCGTCCTCGGTATCCACTTCGTCGACTTGTGACTCTCAACCATTGTCCCGTGCGGTGCTTTCCGGTGCAACGGATTGGCCGGTCCGGCGAGGCTGCGTGCCGGTTGACGGAAGCTCCCCGGTTGCTCCTTGGGCAGCTGCTCCCTGCAGGTTTCTTAAAGCCCCTACTTGGTGAAAAAGGTGGTTAAGTTGTTCGTGCTGTGCCTGCACGACCCGCGTCAAGGCCGCGGTGATGCCCATGGGATCGACTGCTTTGCGGCGCGGGGTACCAAATACGTTGGTCACCTCCTCGGCAATAAAACCAAGCCGCGGCTGGTCGGGCTGGGCCTTGTAGGAAAATTTCATAGGCTCAAGACCTGCCATCAACGCGAAAGCCTCCCTGGCAGAAAGAGCTTGAATGTTATTTTTCGTCGCGCGGCTTGACCCCACAATAACGCTGCCGGTGGCAGAAATATTGCCAACAACGGTCACAGTTCCATCCTTGATCACCATCCGATCGGCCAGCGCATCACCCGCACGGCTTTGGACCAAAATAGCGTTTGCCTGCGCACCCTCTCCCTGGCCATAGGCAACCAGTTCCAGTGAGCCACTCTGCAGATGCTCTACAGGATCCCCAGGATAACTGGTTGGATCGTGGTGATGGTCGGGATGCATAATAATCCCCGCTCCCCCGTCTACGTCGCTCGTGATTCCATCCCGGGCCGCGTAAAGCGTGGTGGTAGCCGACGCACTCAATTTACCTTCCACCCGGCTGAACATGCGCAGCGCGGCACGGCCATTGGTGATAATGTCTCCCAGGAAAAAATCTCCCCCAATGGCTAAATGCGGTTTTGCACCGGTCTGCGGCAAATCGGGAACCGTCGTACCATCTTCCCACAGGTACATCCGCATGCCACCTGGCTCGTCCGCCAGATAGAAGTCCCGCGCCGAATCCTCCAGTTGCAACTGCAAAGCTGACGGGATGCCCATTGCCAGGTCCCTGAAATATCCCAACGACCATGTTTTGCCTTTGGTCTCTTCGAGTTCCAACCACGGGCCACTCCCTGAAATCTGAAAAGGAGGAATTTTGGGCAAGGAAACGTTAGTACTTGTTGCAATCGCGGTTTTTTCAACGGTAGGTGACCCCTGGGAACTCTGGTTGGGCCGCTCGGCAGTCGCGCCAATGTTTTCGCCCCCTGCACCCCGTGCGGAGGGATTGGCATCTGCCAACCCATGGATCTGGAATCGCAGGTTGTCGATTTCAAGCTGCTGGGTCTTTACCGCCTGCGCCAAGGCCGTCGCCACGCCCATTGCATCGACCCCATTGCGCCCGGCCGTACCGAACACAGCAGGGACTTCTTCGGCAATGAAGCCCAACCGCCGCTGGTGGGGGTCGGCTTTGTAGGAAAAACTCACCGCTCTCAAATCTGCAACCAGGCTGGCAGCCTCGGCGCCAGAAAGTGGCCTGACGTTCTTCTTGAACTCCCGGGAAGATCCGGGAGTAATACTTCCGGTTGCCGTCAGGTTGCCATAAATTGTTACATTTTCGTTCACCATCATGCGGTCTGCCGTGCTATTCAGACCGTCACGCGTTTGAAAAATGACCGAATTGGCCCTGCTACCGGCCCCTTCCCCAAAGGCGATTAATTGCAATGAACCACTCTGGTAATGATCAACCGGATCGTCTGGCCAAACTTCCAGGTCTTGATGGTGATCGGGACGAATGACAATCCCGGCACCACCATTTTTCAAGTGGTTGATTCCTTCGCCGGCGCAAAACAACACCGTACCTGATGCGGCACTCAGGCCAGTCTCCTCGCGCAGAAACATGTCTCTTGGCTGGCGACCGATCGTAGCGATATTTCCCACAAACATGTCTCCTCGAAGCGACATGGTCGGTCTTTTACCGGTCCGCGGCATGTTGGGAACGGGCATACCATCTCTCCACAAATACATGTGCAATCCATCGGCCTCGTCCGCAAGGTAAAAGTCCAACAGCGAGCGGTCGAGACTGATTCGCAAGGCAGAGTCAATGTTCATTCGAGGAAGATGAACGTGATCGAAATGCCACCGTTTTCCCTGGGCAGTCTCCAGTTGGAACCACTGACCGTTGACCTCCCGGATCAACGGCGGGACCCGTTCGGCCAAATCAACCTGACTCGCTGCCACCACAGGAGGTTCGCTTGCAGCGGCCAACGCCAACAAGCCCGCACGGTTGGCTTCCGAAACTGCCCTGACCTGCGCCGAAAGCTGGTCCATTCGCGCACGGTTGGTTTGCACCAGCCTCAGAAGGGCGGCCACGATTCCCATTGGGTCAACTCCCCTGCGACCGGCTGCGCTAAAAATCTCGGGGACTTCCTCGGCCACGAACCCAAGCCGCGGCTGGTCGGGCTGGGCCTTGTAATGGAAGTGGATCGCCTCCAGGCCAGTCACCAACCGGGCGGCCTCGACCGCAGAGAGGGGTTCCATATTTTGCTTGTACGCCCTGGAGGATCCAGCCGTAACCGTTCCGGTTGCTACGACGTTACCATCAACATGAACCTCGTGATCCTTGATAATCATCCGCTCAGCCAACTTGCCAGGGCCACTGCGCGTTTTAAAAACGATTGCGTTGGATTGTTTCCCCACTCCCTGGCCGTAGGCAATCAATTCCAGCGAGCCACTCAGGGAGTGATCGGTCGGATCCTCAGGCCACGCCTCCAGGTCACGATGGTGGTCTGGATGCAAGACGATCGCCGCACCACCATCGATGTCAGTGCCGGTTCCCAGCCTGGCTGCAAAAAAGCTGGTCGTTGCCGATGCGCTCAGGTTTTTCTCCTGCCGCATGAACATTGTCATTGGGTTGTCTTCGATCGCAAAGATATCCCCCACCAGCATGTCCCCCCATACGGCCAGCGTGGGCTTGATGTGCGTGTGCGGCATGTCGGGAACCAGCCTGCCATCTTCCCACAGATAGAGCCGGAATGCCCTGGGAACATCGGCCAGGTAGAGATCCAGTGGCGAGTTCTCGATACCGATTTTCAGTGACCCGTCGATATCCATCTCGCGATCACGGAAATTTTCGAAACTCCATGTCTTTCCCAGAGGCTCCTGAAATTGCATCCACCGGCTCTTGATTTCCGTAATGCGAAATGGAGGCTCCCCGACCCGGTCTTGAGCGCCCACTGGTTGAACTTGTCGGAGTTGTTGACCGCTGGCGATCATCCTCTGCCCAAAAGAACCCAGTTGAGTTTCGGCGACACCCCATACCCATGCCAACATGCCTAAAGAGACCAACCACTTTTTGACAATCATCACCTTGGTACCCTATCCGCGCAATTTACTTGAACTACTACCGTTTAGAGACCATTCTCACCCACCACCTCCCGGGAGGCAACGGACCCTCTCTTTTAGGAGCATACGGCGTCCGCTGCGCACCGGCGGATCAGAACTTGCGATTGCGAGAAAGATCCAGCCAGTTCGACCGTCCGATTCCAAGCAGTGCCATCGCACACAACACCAGCAACCAGGAGAACGGTTCTGGCACGGCAGCCGTCGAGCTACTCCCGACGGTTGCGCCGAAGCGACTCTTCCAGTAAACGTAATCTTCCTGGTCCACCAGTCCGGGAGTGGTCGCCGCTGGATTTTCATTCACCAGCGTTACCGACATCCCGAGTTGGTCGCGCCACCGGGTGTAGTCCGCAGCGTCGACAACGCCATTAGAATTGTAATCTCCCGGGAGATTACTACCGCTAATCGAAAGGGTCCCATTGATGATAGTGAGGGGGTGCAAATTTCCATCGTCGGCAACCAGGCTGGTTGCAAAAGGACCTCCATCGATTTCTGGCAAGACATCGGCCAGGAGCAAATCGAAAGTTCCTTCGGTCAAACCGGTCGTGTCGACAGTAAGACGGGCAAAAAGGCCACTGGCGGCAACTGTTTGCGCCGCCGGCGGTGGGTCGCTAATCGCCACGGCTGCAAAGAAAACCTGTTCAACTCCAAACCGCTGTTGCTCCACCTGTTGGGCACCAGTCGGCGCAAAAATGGTTCCACTCTTCAAGTCGACCGCAGTGATCTCAGGGCCATCGGTGCCGGCTGGCAAGCCGACGTTCACCAGTTCCGGACCGCCATCGCCAACTTGTGCAAAAAAATCGATTCCGGCAATCTGTTCTCCACCCGCAACGTACAACTCCACCTGTTGGCCCGAGAGATTCGGAGCCAGCAGGTGATTGCCCACATCGATCACGGCAGCCTCCAGAGAGGCCCCGCACATCGCAAACAACGCCATCAAGTTGAACAAAAAGTATCGCATCAATTCAACACAAATCGGCCATGGTAATGACCCACCCTATTTAACGAAAAGTTCTCTGGTTGAGAGCCTGCAACCAGTCGTCCCCGGCACTCCACACCGATGCCAACTCATCCTCAGTAAGACGACGTTCCTGGACCGCTTCTTTGTTTTCAGGATGGAATCTCTGCGAGACTTCCTGCCACGCTGGTCGGTCATGCCCGCTCGGCAACCCTCCCAGCAGTCGCAGCCCACGCTCACTAAGGTCCCCTTCAAGGGCAGCTTCTCGAATGTCCGGCAGGTCGACTTTGTTGGCTCGTTTTACCTCTGGTGTCCCGATTCCCCAGGTCGAGCTGGCAATAACCGAGGTGGGCCACCATGGGCGGTCCAGCTTTTTCGGGGGCGCGGTTTTCGTCTGGGTCACGTCCTGGAGACTACTTGTATACGAATTTTGAACGACGGTTGAGGAAGCCATCTCCGCGAAGATCTCGTTTAGTTGTTCGTGTTGGGTCTGTACCACTCGCGAGAGCGCGGCAATGATTCCCATCGGATCGACCGCCTTGCGACCGGAAGTGCCAAACACTTCGGCCACATCCTCGGCAACAAATCCCAGCCGCCGCTGGCCAGGATCAGCCGTGTAGGTAAAGCTGACCGGCTCCAGGCTGGCTACCAACTCCAAGGCCTCGCTGGCTGTAAGACCTTCAATGTTTTCTTTTGTCGCACGGCTCGATCCGGGAGTCACACTGCCGGTTGCAAAGATCCCGCCATAAACGGTCACTGTCCCGTCCTTGATCACCATGCGGTCTGCAAGCGCGTTGCCATAACGATTCTGAATCAAGATGGCATTCGCCTGGGAACCAGATCCCTGGCCATAGGCAACCAGTTCGAGTGAGCCACTGAGTGGATGATTGGCTGGATCGCCAGGCCAACTCTCCAGGTCCTGGTGGTGATCCGGGTACAGGACAACCCCGGCACCCCCATCGACATCGCTGGTGATACCCTCGCGGGCTGAATAAAGGGTGGTCGTCGCCGAAGCGCTCAATTGCTGCTCAACCCGGTTGAACATACTAAGCGCACCACGCCCATTGGTGATGATATCTCCCAGGAACATATCTCCATCAATAGCCAGATGAGGTTTGGCCCCGGTTTGCGGCAGGTCGGGAACCGGGGTATCATCTCCCCACAGATACATCCGCATGCCATCCGGCTCATCGGCCAGGTAAAAGTCCCGCGCCGAATTCTCCGTGTGTATGTGTAAAGCCGAGTCGATACCAAGGGACGAATCGCTGAAATGCTCCATGCTCCATGTTTTGCCCCCGGTCTCCTCCAACTCCAGCCAACGACCACCGCTGTCCACAATCCGAAATGGTGGCACTTCTGGTAGCGTAACATTACTGCTGGTCGCCACCACCATCCCAGCCTGCTCGACCGCAGCTTCTGTCTGTCCTGCTAACACATCCTGGCTGTCACTGGCCACCTGGTTCGATGCTAACGCGGTAGGTGAGTCCGCAGACTCTTCGACCGTACTCGATACGGCAACAACCGGGTGTTCCGCACCCGCAGAGTCGGCAACTTCGGCCTGCAAGTTGTTAATTTCTAGCTGCTGTGTTTGGACCACCTGTGTAAGGGCGGCAACCACGCCCATGGCATCAACGCCGTTCCGCTGAACGTTGCCAAAAACAGCAGGAACCTCCTCGGCAATGAATCCTAGTCGCTGCTGACCAGGATCGGCCGTGTAGGTGAAGCTCACTGCCTGTAAATCGGTGACAAGGCTTTCAGCCTCCTGGGTAGAGAGTGGCTCAATACCTTGCTTGAGCTCCCGGCTCGACCCTGGCGTGATGCTCCCGGTAGCTACCAGGTTGCCGTAAATCGTGGTGTTGTTACTGACAACCATCCTGTCTGACACGCTGTCGGGACCGTCGCGAGTTTGAAAAATAACCGCATTGGCCCTACTGCCAGACCCATCGCCGAATGCTATCAATTGCAAGGCACCACTCTGATAATGCTCGGTGGATTCTCCAGGGTACAACTCCTGATCCCGATTGTGGTCAGGACGAATCACCATCCCCGCACCACCATCGATTGTGTTGTTGATCCCCTTGTTGGCCGAAAACAGGACGGTGCCCGAGGATGCACTCAAGCCCGTTTCATCCCGCAGGAACATCTGCCTTGCATCCCGGCCAATCGTGGCAATGTTACTCGCATACATGTCTCCCCAAACCGCCACGGTAGGTTTTTTCTGGGTGTGGGGCATGTTGGGAACAGGTCGCCCATCTTCCCACAAGTACATGTTTAAACCATCTGTTTCATCTTCCAGATAAAAATCCAGTGGTGAACTATCCATGCTAATACGAAATGCGGAGTCGATATTAACGTGAGGAAGCTCGGCATGGTCAAAGTACCACCTTTCTCCTTCGGCAGTTTCCATCTGGAACCATTGCCCACTGGTTTCGGGAATTGATTGGGGAAACACTTCGGTCAAATCAAGGCTACTACTGGTCGCCACAACCATACCCTGCCCGTCCGCTACACCCCAAAAATCCTCTCCACCAGGCGCCACAGATGGTGACAGAGTCGCAGCAAAAGTTGTACTGTCGGTGCCGGTGACACTGGCCACTGAACCGGACCGAGTGTCCGTAGCAAGGCGCGCTTCAGAGTTCCCACTTTCGGTGCCCGGTAGCAACGCGGCGATCTCGACCTGTATGGAAAGTTGCTCAATACGGGCACCGTTGGTCTGCACCAGCCTGGAAAGAGCCGCCGCAATTCCCATCGAGTCAACACCCTTGCGATCGGCCGCACTGAATACTTCCGGCACCTCCTCGGCCACAAATCCCAGTCGCGGCTGGTCAGAATCGGTTAGGTAGCTGAAGTGAATGGCCTCCAGGTCCGTGACCAGATCTATCGCCTCACTACCGGAAAGTACCTCGATGTGATCCTTGGTAGATCTTGACGAACCGGACATTACGCTGCCGGTTGCAACCACGTTGCCATCAACGCTCACGGTGCCGTCCTTGATCATCATGCGATCTGCAACCGTCCCGGAACCACTTCGCGTTTTAAACAGTATCGCGTTGGCCTGCTCCCCAGTGCCCTGGCCATAGGCAATCACCTCGAGCGAACCGCTTAGGGGATGATCAACTGGATCGCCAGGCCAGGTATCGACATCACGATGATGATCCGGGTGAAAGACCATTGAAGCACCACCATCCACATCGCTAATCCCATGGGCAGCTGAGAAAAAACTGGTCGTTGCCGATGCGCTCAGGTCTTCCTGCTCCCGCATGAACAGGGTCATCGGGTTATCTTCCAAAGAAGATATGTCCCCTACCAGCATGTCACCCCAAACCGCCAGCGTTGGCTTGATATGGGTGTGAGGCATATCTGGTACCACCCGCCCATCTTCCCATAAATACAAACGCATTCCGCCAGGGTGTTCTGCCAGGTAAACATCCAGGGGAGATCCATCGACACCGATTTTCAGAGCAGAGTCGATCTCCATACCGGAATCACTAAAATGTTCAAAACTCCAGGTTTTACCCGATGGGTCTTCCAGTTGAAGCCACACATCTTCGGTTTCGGTAATACGAAATGCGACACCTTCAGTTAGAGGAGCAGCCAACAACTCCAATTCGCCCACAGCGCTGGAAAGATTGCTGCGCGCTAAGATCCCATCTTGAGCACCTACAAGCCGGTCCCGATTGAAATCATAGATGTCGGTAATTGAAGCCCTATCAAAAGGACCGCGGGAATGGTTGAGCGCCCCTTCAAGGTCGGACAACGTCACCAGGGCATCCCCACCTGAGTTCCCCGTTTCGCCAATTGCATTTCCTACATAGAAAATGTCATCTTGCAACAATCCCGTATTGGAAGTCGCCTTGATTGTCACTTCCAGCCACTGACCGGTAATCGCCTGGTCACTCCAGATAAGCGTTACACGATCGGAACCCTCCACGCCTGCCCCAAGCCGAATTCCGTCGGCAATATCGTTGACCGGTTGTGGAGCCGCTTCCCATGAGGTCGAATCGCTCCCACTGCCAACTCGAAACTGAAAATCAGCCGGCCCCAGATTCAGCGGATTGGCAAGACCCGAAACGTCGACGAAGATCCCGTTGATTCCTTTGGAAAAACTGGTGTAGTTGGCAAATGTCGCCTGCTGGGCAGGCAACAACGCAGTTTTGTCGGTCGCAATCGCCAGATCATCGCTGGAATTGGCCAGCGGGTTGTTACCGTCAAACGAAGAGTTGTTGTAAAAGATGTGACGGCCAAGGACCCCTGGCTCGGGCTGTTGCGCCAGTGCTGCCACACCCAACAACGGCCCGCCCCCGGCACTGTACACACCAATCGGCGCCGAGGAAAACGGGGAAGCCGCGTCACCGACGGTCTCGTGCCCAAACATGTAAACTGTGCCAAAATCGGTAATGGCGATCACCTCGTTGGCCGCATCACCATCGGCGTCGGCAATTACCACATCCACAAACCGGGCCCCATTTCCCAAGGAACTGGACTGTAGCATCGGCACCGCGGCAAACTGCCCTGCTCCGTTGTTGTCCAGCACCCGCACAAAATCATCGCCCACCAGCGCCAACTCCTGGTCACTGTCGGCATCCAAATTCCCAATCGCCACCGCCAAAAACGATGGTGGATGGTGAGTTCCCACCAGGCCCGGCGAGTCGAGCACGACGCCAGACCCACCGCTCGCTTCGAACACCAGCGAACCTTGACCAAAGCCGCTTTCGTTACCGCTGTTGAGCCCCGTGAGAACGAAATCAACCGCCCCGTTTCCATTAAGGTCTCCTGCAGCCACATCGCTGATCGGTCGCTCCAGGGAATACTGACCACTGTTTCCAGAGAGTGTGTAAAACACGTGATGTCCATTGCCACCGACCACCGCCTGGTCGGTCAATCCCACAAGCAATTCATTGCCCATTGAACCACTCTGAAATGGTCCCAGTGCCAGCCCATGTGCGGTCCCGCCGGCAGTTGGCCCACCGGCAACTGCGACATCAACGCCCGGATCCAACGCGCCGGTTGATAGAATCAGCACGTCGTTACTGTCCGCGGAGGTCTCGCGGGCAATCACAATCTGGTCGGTTCTCGACCCGAAGTCACCCATGGCCAATGCATCAACGCCTGCGGCAGGCGCCGCTATGGGGACGCCTCCTGCAAGCGTTGCCAACTCAAGGACTTCACCTCCAAGATCCAAAGAGCCAGCCAGCACAAATGGGCTGGAGAGGTTTGTGTGGCTGTAGACCAGCACGTTCCCACTTTCGGCACCGACAACAATCTCCTTGAGACCATCTTCACCCAAAATATCGGCCAGGGCGACACTCGTAAGGATCTCGCCGGCGACGGTGATTTCCTGCAGATTGCCACTACCACTGTTAGTGTTCTGGATCTCAATGATCGAACTCGAACCAAGCGTGGTATCTGACCCATTGCCCGAAAGTGGAGTCCCATAAAGAGGACCAACCTGGACAAACTCGGTCGAGGTCGCATCGCCATTGGTGCTGATTTCCCCAATGACACCATCGCGAATCTCTGCACGATTCGCCCCGCTGTGCCACAACAAATAGTTTAGATTTTGTGGAGGGCTTTCCACGCCAGGACCATCATCAAATGCCTGCCAATGATCAACGGCCGGACGAGTGTCACCATTCCAGGGACTCGCACCAAACTCAATGACTGAATCTTTGGTGGCATTGCCATAGGGCCCCACAGCAATCCCAGCGATGTGGTTGTTCACACTGTGATATTTTCCCAAATCCACCAGGGCCCCTGCGGTTGCAGAAATCTCACCCAAAACCCCACCCGGTGCATGATTCACCAACGGGTTGAAACTGGCCACAACAATCTCGTTGCCAACGCGCTCAGCGTCACTATCGCCAATTACTGCGTCGACAATGACGGCCGGCACAACTCCATGTTGGGCACCGTTGGTGCCCAGTAGCCGGCCTGGACTTGAAATCGCACCAGGCTCAGAACTGTCATAAAGCAGGCCTGTACCACTGATGATGTTGCCTGCGCCATCTAAAATACTGTGGGCAAAATAGGCGGCATCGGAGACATCGCCCACACTCCCGGCGGCGACAGCCGTAATCGGAAAGTTGTTGGAACCATTGACATCAACGCTTCCCACCACGTTCAGGCCAACATCAAGAATCCGCCCTACTCCAAGGGAGTCACCAATGGCGATCTGCGTATCACCAACGGCAAGCCGAGTCAAACTGGTGCCAGCCAGATCGTGGGAGGCACCAAGGACCAGGCCACTGTCAAGCCGCCGAACTCCTCCTCCACCCGTAATAACCACGATCGAGTCGGCCACTGTTGCAACCGTTTGTGCTGCATCAGGATCCCAAGTCGAGCCAATTTGAGTGTGGATGTCGTCCCCGTCATACGCACTGACGAGGTCCCCCCCTACCACCACCACGTTCTGACCCGCAATATTTTTGGCGTCAATGACTCCCACATTCAACCCAGAGTCACCCGTCTCAACTGCCAGATAACCAGGCTGGCTGGCAAGATCAACGGTGCCGCTGCCGCGCACGAGACCCTCGACCGACAGCAACTGATCATGACTGCCGGTGATGTCCTGGGTGAAAAAGAGTGTTGTCCCAGTCAGCAAACGACGTGGTTCCAGTCGCTCGAACACAAACCGCCGGCGATCGGAAAAGGAGCAATTAGGAACAGACCGTTTTGGCATTAGATCAATCAGGGAAAATTGTAAAACGTTGACTGGACCAGATCTGCTTCTAACGACAGGGAGCCACTCGGACCGCCCAATTGCCCCCACGAGGCATCTTCCCGCAATGGACATGCACACTTGATGACATCTGCCAAGCAACTCGTAAAATCGCCCTCAAACTTACCTATCCTGATTGTATCATGAAAATAAAAATTTTTCTTCACAATATACAAGTGGCCTGCTGCCGCGGGAGAGAAAAACAGAGGCTCCTTGAGGTCCAACTCAACCTGGATGCAAAATAGTTGGCTGAAAGATTTTGAAACCACAAGCCGTAAAAAACTGGCTTCCAGAAGGCTTGCCGTGACTTCTGTTGGTTGAGAAACAGAAAGTGCCTGGAGATTGCAGTTCTCCCGAGGCGTTCCGATGAGCGGCAACGGACACGGCCTATAGGTAGAACCATCTTTCACCACGCGCTATAATTCACACCGAAACCACTTTGCGTCTCACACTGGGTCACCACGGTAGAATTTAATGGATCTTTCAACACTTGATCTTCCTCAATCGGATCGGACTACAACGCTCGAAAAAATTGAGCAGCGGGTACTATGGCTGGCGATCCAACAAGTCCACTACGCAAATCATCATCGCCCTAAAAAAGACAAGCTCAAGGTTGGCGGGCATCAGACCTCCAGTGCGTCGGTCGTGACGATCCTCACAACGCTTTACTTTAACTACCTGCGTCAGGGCGACCTGATCTCGATCAAGCCACACGCGTCGCCCGTCTTCCATGCCATTCAATACCTGCTGGGAAAACTCGACCAGTCCCAACTGAAAGGGCTGCGTGACTTTCATGGACTGCAGGCGTATCCGAGTCGTACCAAGGACCCTGATCGAGTTGATTTCTCCACCGGATCGGTAGGGCTGGGGGCAGTAGCTCCTAACCTGGCTGCGCTTGCCAACAGTTATCTGCACACCCATGGCCTTGTCAGCAACGACACACGGCGCCGTTTTGTCAGCGTGTTGGGGGACGCCGAGTTGGATGAAGGATCGGTCTGGGAAGCAATCGCCGAACCGGCAATGGAAGGAGTCGATGACATTCTGTGGGTCGTCGATCTGAACCGCCAGAGCCTCGATCGGGTGATTCCCGGAATTCGGGTCCGCTGTTGGCGGGAAATGTTCGCGGCCAACGGTTGGAAAGTGATCAACGCGAAATATGGTGGACGGCTGCAAGCAGCGTTTGGGGAGCCCAACGGCGAGTTGCTCCGAATTTGCATCGACGAACTATCCAACGATGCCTACCAACGCCTTCTGCGATTGTCACCTGCGGAACTCCGGGAGTGGTTACCGCAAAAAAGTCGGTATCCTAAGGAACTTCGCCGCTTGCTCGACCGGTGGACCGATGCCGAACTTCACGACCTGTTCTGGAACCTGGGTGGCCATGATATCGAGACGATGGAAAATGCCCTCGCATCCGCAACGGAAAATCCGGGGCCTGCCATTATTTTTGCATACACACTCAAGGGCTGGAGATTACCTTCGGTTGGACACCCTCAAAATCATTCGGTCTTATTGTCCGACGAACAAATGGAAATCCTTCGCAACGATTTACAAATCCCGGATGCCGAGCAATGGGAGCGGTTTGACCCGCAAAGCGCTGAGGGTTTGCTCTGCAACCAGGTTGCCACCCGGATCGATGGTCCGGAAAACGACCAGATTCACACCGAAGGTCGCCAAACGACCCAACCACCGGGAAAAATTCCAACCGAACTCTCCATTCAATACCGGGGTAGCCGCAGCACCCAACAGACGTTTGGAGCCATTCTCAACGCACTCGCCCGCGAGTGCGCAGAAACCGCCCGTCGCGTGGTGACCATGAGCCCCGATGTCGCCAGTTCGACCAACCTTGGTGGCTGGATTACCAAACAAGGCGTGTGGGGGCTGGAGACTGCAGAACCACTTCCCGAAGATAACGAAGAGGGAATCCTTCGCTGGAGTCTTTCACCCCAGGGCCGGCATTTGGAACTGGGAATCTCCGAAAACAACCTGTTTATGACACTTGGCCAGTTTGGTCTTTCCCACGAGTTGTTTGGCGAAACGCTGTTTCCGATTGGCACCCTCTACGATCCCTTTGTCCGCCGCGGACTCGACGCTTTTTTTTATGGCATCTACTCGGGCGCCAAATTTATTACCGTGGGTACCCCGTCGGGGATCACGCTTGCCGGGGAAGGTGGCGCCCACCAGTCCTTGATGACCAGTTCGATCGGAGTTGAACTACCCGAGTTGGAAGCGTACGAACCCTGTTTTGCCCAGGAGCTCGAGTGGATTATGCTCGACGCCCTGACACGTATCCAGAACCGCACAAGCTCCACCTACCTGCGCTTAACGACCAAGCCGGTCAACCAAGAGCTCGGCCCCACTCCCACCAGCGAAACGGAAAAGGAACAACTCCGTCGCCAGGTGCTGGCGGGGGCTTACGTTCTGCGGAGTGCACGGTCGCAGACTGGTTATGATCCCAGCCAAAACGTCGTCCACATCTTTGCCTGTGGTGCCATGGTCCCCGAGGCCCTGGAAGCCCAGCAGCAACTCGAAGCAGAGGGAATTTTTGCAAATCTCGTCAATGTGACAGGCCCTGGACCGCTCTATCATGATTTCCAGCGGGCCCAACATCGTTCTCTTGAAACCAACATTGCAGAAGAGACGCTGCTCAATCAGCTCATACTGCCCCGGGAACGAGTCGCCCCGATTGTGACCGTGGTCGACGCCCACCCACATTCGCTCGCCTGGATCGGTAGCGCCCTGGGCTCACGGTTGTGGCCCCTGGGAGTTGTTGGCTTTGGGCAATCGGGAAGTACGGTCGACCTTTACCAGGAGTACAAGATCGATTCGGCCAGTATCGTCGCAACGTGCCGTTCAGCACTTCGGGCCTGACACTTGGGCATGATCTTAAGGTTCACCGAACAGTAAGTTGGCAGCCATGGCTAACAGCGCGGTGTAAAAAACAAATTTAATCGCCCTTTCTCCTCGCTTTACCGAGAAATAAGAACCACACCAACCGCCTGCCGCATTCCCTGCTGCCAACCCCAGGCCAGGTAGCCACTCGACCTTGCCTTGCCAGGCGAAAATACCCAAGGCAAAGAACGTATAGCTGCCAATGATAAACACCTTGTGCATGTTGACCCGAACAAGATTTTCGCCCAGCACGCGATGCAACACAAACATCAACAAGAATCCCAGTCCGGCCTGAATAAAACCTCCGTAAAAACCAACCAGGACCATCAACAGGTGGGCGGCAATGAAACGGCTCGAGCCAGGAGGAGCCAGTTCGGTTAAATCCTCAGACCCCTGGGGCCGCTTCTTCTTAAACAGCATCAGCAGCATCACACCGATCATGATGCCAGCCAGTACCCGTTTGAACAACACACCATCTAATCGGGTTCCCAGGTAGGCACCTGCAAGGGCCCCCGGTAACGCGCATAGAGCCAGCGTCACACTCAACTTAAAATTGGAAAAACCTTGCCGGCGAAAGCCTCCCACGGCGGCAATATTCTGTGCCAGAATCGCAATCCGATTTGTCCCGTTTGCCTCTGGACCGGTCATCCCGAGAAAAACCATGACCGGCAGCGTCAGCAGCGAACCGCCCCCCGCGACGACATTCAAAAAACCAGCGGCAATGCCGACCAGTGTTAACAACAAGATGTGCCATAGTTCTATGTCCATAATAGATCCGACTGTCTGGAAGATTCAAAGCAACGGTTTGTTGTGGAAGATTTCCCCCGCAGGCAACCCGTCCGCGCCGACTGCGTTCGCTCGACTCGGTGGACCCATCGCATGGGAAAATCTCCTACCTGGGGGACAGGACCAATTCTTGCAGATACCCCACACTTTGTCAGCCTCGCATCAAACAGTGCGCATCGACAGAGACCATTCCAAAAGACAACTTTAATTACGAAAAGAAGACCTTATACTCACTGGGGTCCTTTTTCCCGTTTGACAATTACCGGTGTGAATTCACCACCAGGATCCTTCGATGCGCCCCACCGCCAAAGCAGCTACTATTGTTGAACCCGGGAAAATTGAAGTGCGGGAATATGAGGTCCCCCCATGCCCTGCCGGTGGCCTGATCATGAAGACCGAAATGAGCGGCATCTGCGGCACCGACAAACACACCTACCGGGGCGAAACCACGCAGTACGGCGGAACTGTCAACCAGCAAACTTCGCCCTTCCCGCTTATCCCGGGACATGAGAATGTTGGCATTGCGATCGAAGTTTCTCCCGGAAAAACCGACTTCTACGGACAACCCATTCGCGAAGGTGACCGTATTACCATGTGCCCCGACGTGGTGTGTGGCCAATGCTACAACTGCCGACACATCTTTGGTTACTCCTGGTGTGAAAACTGGCGAGGTTACGGCAACTCGTTTCGTGCCGACCAACATCCGTTGATGGGAGGTTGGGCAGAAAAGATGGTGATCATCCCGGAAGCGTTTGTCTACAAAGTTCCGGACGGATTGGAACCGGAACTGGCAGTCTACACTGAGCTGATGGCCTGTGCTTTTGCCCTCGATAAACTCAAAGACTTTTCCAGCCTTGCGGCAGAAGGATTTTTGACCGGCGGGAGTGTCTTGATTCAAGGGGCCGGCCCGCTGGGAATTGCGCACCTGATTATGGCCCGCATGATGGGGGCCGGCACGGTCATCGTGATTGACAAAATCCCCTGCCGACTCGAAGCGGCCAGGTCATTTGGTGCCGATCATGTTGCCAATATCGAGGACCACTCCGACGCCCAACTGTTGGAGCTTGTCCAGCAGTGGACCGACGGACGGGGCACTGACGTCGCGATCGAGTGTACTGGTGAACCCGAGGCCGTGCCACAAGCGCTCCCCTGGATACGACGTGGTGGAATGTATTTGCTGGAAGGGGTTTTTGTTGACATGGGGGAAATCAGTTTTAACCCCCACCTGATTGTTAGCAAAAGCCTGCGCCTGATTGGCCTGAGTAACCATCCATTCACGGCCTACCAGCCCAGCATGGAAATGATGTTGCGCTATCAAGACCAGTTGCCACTGGACCGCTTTGTCACCCACCGGTTCCCCTTGGACAAGGCGCAGGAGGCCATCGACACAGCCCTGGCGGGAGAATGCCTGAAGGTCGTTTTTGCGCCCTGAAAGATCGTTTGTCTGGCAACTGCGTGCCAAGCCCCTGGGGCGAACTGGCCGGTTCTACATCGGGTACGGATTCGTCAGGCTGGCGTGAACTGGCACAGGCCTTATTGCTTTCGCTGACCCGATTCGTTGACTGGCAAAACGTCTCTCGTGGGACCACGTGACAAAAACGCGGCAAGAGAAAACGCGCCCTCGAACGGCTTTGCGATACTTTCTGACAACCGCGAATAAACGGGGCGTTTCCGGGTTGCCAGTGACGAAGCGTGTTACAATGGATTTCTCGCAATTGAAGCATGAATTCGGGTTACTCGGCCCCAAACATCGGGGCCAGGGAAATCGTCTGTGCATGCTCGCGCCATAGGGCTTTGATCGTTATGCAAGAACCCCTGGTCACCAACGATCGAACCATCTGTGGTGGTTACCTTCTCCGATGGGTGAGCCTGGTCGTTTTACTTTCTGCAAGAATTGCGCTGGGAGACTTTACCGACGTGACTGCGACCGTCATGCCAGACCTCGCTTCAACCAACCAGTTGGCGTGGGGAGACTACGACAACGATGGGTTTGTGGACCTCAGTTTCTACGGGACACTCCTGCGCAACAACAGTGGCGTTAATTTTTCGACAGCGACTCTCGAACCGGGATCCAAGTTAAACGGTAGCTCCAATGTGGATGGACTATGGGGAGACTACGACAACGACGGATGGCTCGACTTCTATGCGTTCAGCGCCCAGGAACTGTATCGCAACAATTCGGGCAACAGTTTTTCGGTCGCCAATTTTCCCTCGCTGCCTACACAGATGAGTCGCGGAGCCAGTTGGGCTGACCATGATAATGACGGTTATCTTGACCTGTACACCGGTGGTTACGAAATCTGGGGCCATGCCAACTACAGCGACATTATTTTGCACAATAACCTGGGAACGGGATTTAGCAACACGTGGACCCAGCCAACACCGCGGCCAGGGCGCGGTATCACATCCGCCGACTTCGACCGTGACGGGGACATTGATGTGTACGTCTCCAATTACCGGTTGCTGCCAAACCAACTGCAGGTCAACGACGGCAGCGGAATTTTTTCGGAGCAGGCTGGCAGCTATGGCGTGCAGGGTGGAGTGGCCAACGGCCACTGGGGACATACAATCGGGTCGGCCTGGGGAGATATCAACAACGACGGAGAAATTGATTTGTTCGTCGGAAACTTCGCACACGACGCAGGCTACTCAGGGCCACAGCGCCAACCAGAATCTCGCTTTCTCCGCAACCGCGGCCCAGCGCAAGGCTACACGTTCGAAGACATGGGCCAGGGCGGAGTTGGCTGGCAAGAGTCGTACGCATCGCCGGCCTTGGGGGATTACGACAACGACGGGGATCTTGATCTCTTTTTTACGGCCGTGTACCCGGGGGATACTCCCCGGCTTTATCGTAACAACGGCAATTGGAATTTCACCGATGTCACTGCTGCAGAAGGGTTGAGCGGCATCCACGTTACCTACCAGGCTGCATTTGCAGACTACGATAACGATGGCGATCTTGACCTGGCAACGGGAGGCACACTTTTTCGCAACGATACCCATAACAGCCATCATTGGTTGAAGCTGAAAATGGTCGGCGATGGGGATACCGTCAATCGCGACGCGGTAGGAACCCAAGTCCGCATCACCTCTGGTGGCCAGACCTTCATGCGCCAGGTTGAATTTGGTACGGGAGAAGGAAACCAAAACGAACCTACCTTGCATTTTGGATTGGGGAATATTGTTGGCCCGGTCGATCTCGATATTCTTTGGCCAGGGGGAACCACCAGCCAGGTCGAAGATGTGCACCTCGACCAGTTGCACCTGATCCATTTTTCCCCTGCAACCGACTACGCGTGGAACACCTCTGGGGGAAGCTGGCACAATTCGTCCAGTTGGTCCCCCGCAGGTGTTCCCAATGGAAGTAACAACACCGTGGCGTTCAGCGGTGCGATGACCTCTGTCACCACCGTCACTGTTGATTCACCCGTATCCGTGCGCGAAATCACGCTCGACGGGTCAAGTTCCTACCAGCTTGAAGGAGACCAAACGTTAAATCTCGACGCCACAACGGGAACTGCCCGGTTAATAGTTACCGGTGGCAGTCATACCTGGACCACTCCGGTCACGGCCGAGACACAAACCTCGGTCGAGGTGCATGCGGGCGCCGAACTGACCCTTGCAGGACGGCTTGATTTTGAAAACCAACAGGTCATCAAGTCTGGCTCAGGCAGGTTGTATCTGGACTCGGGTTTCACAGCCCAAGCTGGCACACTGCAACACAACGGCGGACTGGTCGGAGGCAACGGCGTTGTAAACGGCGACCTGACGGTTGGTAGCGCAGCTGTTGCACCTGGTCACGACCTTGGACAATTAACCGTTGCCGGTGATTTTACGATGGGATCCAATAGTACCCTGGAGATCGAAATTGGGGGCACCTCCGCCGGTCAGTTTGACACGTTGCACGTGGACCAGCGTGCCTACCTCAACGGAACGTTATCGGTCACACTTACCGACAATTTTTTTGCCGACCTCGGTGAGCAATTTCCAGTTGTACAATCCACCAGCGTGGCCAATCAGGGAATCACCCTCGGAGGACCCGATGCCGGAAAATTCAAACTCGTTTTTGGCGCGGGACAATTGCTCCTCGAATCGATAGCCCCGCCTCCTCCCACCGATTACCAGTGGGTTGCGTCCAGCAGCCTCTGGCACAACCCGGCCAACTGGTCACCAGCGGGAATTCCCAACGACGACAAGCACCGGGTGGCGTTTGCAGGGGCCGGATCTCCGGTCACCACCGTACAGATCGACTCTCCAGCAACCGTGCGCGAAATTACCCTTGATGGGACAAGTTCCTACCAACTCGAGGGAGACCAGATGCTCACGCTGGATGCCGACACCGGATCTGCCCAGCTCACGGTCGCCGGTGGAAACCACCGCTGGACTACCCCGGTTACGGCCGCCACATCCGCCACGGTCGACGTTGCCACAGGGGCCGAGCTCACACTCGAAGGCTTGTTCAACTTTGAGAACCAGACCGTGACCAAATCAGGTGCAGGCCGTTTGGTTCTTGACTCTGACCTGGTACATCAGACGGGTACCTTCCAACACAACGCCGGCTTGCTGGGCGGCGAGGGCATTGTTAACGGTGATGTCACTGTGGATGCAGCGACCGTCGGCCCCGGCCACAGCGTTGGAACCCTGACTGTCAAAGGCGATTTTACGATGGGATCAGAAAGTGTCCTGGAGATCGAGATCGGGGGCACCTCTGCAGGTGAATTTGACACGCTCGAGGTTCTCCAAAACGCGTATCTCCGCGGACAATTAGCAGTCACACTCACCGACAATTACTCTCCCAACCTGGGCGAGCAGTTCTCCATCCTGGAAGCCGGCAGTATTGCCAACTACGGGATAACACTCGATGGACCCGATGCCGACAAGTTCACACTGGTCTTTACCGCAGGACAACTGCTGCTGGAGTCAACCCTGGCTGGCCTGCCTGGCGATTACGACGGCAATGGTCTTGTCGATGCGGCCGACTACACTGTGTGGCGCGATCGGCTTGGGACCACAACACTCCCGAATCGAGACCCCACTGCTACAGGCCCGGTTGGCCAGTTCGACTACCTGGTGTGGAAAACCAATTTTGGTGCCACCGAAACAGGTCGTAGTGCTACCATTCCCGAACCGATGACCTTGGCGCTTATGGCCCAACTGGTCTTCATCTCATCGCTCGTTTCGCGTCGCCATGAATGATCAGCAACGGGAAGCAACTCGTTGGTGACAGATACCAAGTTTCTGTGCATCGCTGAATCAAACCCTTCTGTTGAAACAGGCTTCTAAAACGCTCGTCCAGAAAATGCACCGCGTGACCCGTGGTGAAACCAATCCGCTGGGCTGAAACGAGCATAAAAAGTGCCCTGTACCGGGAATTGTTAAGCGGCACCCAACTCCTGGAAAATGTCGTCAAACGCGCTCAAAATTCTAGTGACGGTTCCCTTGGCCAGCGGCAGGCGGAATCCATCGAAAAACATAATCGTCCAAAAAGAATCGGTTTCATAACCGCCTCGATCTATTTCCCGATCGTCACCGATATAACCGAACAGGCCGTTGGTATCTCCGCAGACAAGCGTATGGACAAAAGGAGATCGTTCACGGAGTTGGCGTCCGGTTTGGGTGAAATTTTCTCCCGCTGAAATGGCTGCTACCACGTCTCCAATACGAATGCCACCTATCGGCAACTGGAGCGTCGTCCGGACTGGCTCAGCTGCTTCCAATAGGCGAAGCGCTTCTTTGAAATAGCCGATTTGGAGACTCACACCCTTGATCTTATCTTCCACAGGGAAATTTTCAGGATAATTGACTCCGCAAAACCAGGTCGCTTCAGGATCGTGTCGAAGGTCTTCGATGAAACTCTCGCGTCGATCAATATTCTGCTGGATCTCTCTACGGCTATACATGGGTCGACAAGCCAAATCGATCGTCTTCCAACTGGAACAAAGTGGCAGGGAGCGAGCCGGAATCGAAAGGGCCATCGCTTGAGCGGCCGCTTTGCCGAGTTTGTCACCGCTATGCCGCGCCTGGTCCGGTGTCCCAAAGATGTGGTAACAATTCACATCGCCACAAAAACCCTGCACGTACATCGCCGGAGCACCGGCAATGACCTCCTCGATATGTTCGCGCGCCGTCCCCACCCAATCGGGTGAAACCATCACATCATTGATCATCGTGGCAGGGTGGCAGCAGAAATTGAAAATTGCACCCAGTGGATGGCCCTGCTTGTCTTCAAATCGCACCAGGCCAATGGTCGGATCGAAATACTTGCCCCCTTGCAAACCCTCCGCATAATTGCGGCTGAATTTTACACCGCCACCAGGCATCGGAAAGCGCGTGTTGTAACTCATCGAATCGCAGTGCCCTTTGCCGACAAAAACATTTGCCGGCTGCAAACGCTCGATTGCCTCCCTCGCTGCTTCCTGGTAGGAAACCATGAGGTTGCGAAACTGCGAATCACAGTATTCCGTGCTATACGTTCCGCGAGTCGTAATGCTCGAACCGCCAGGCATCCCTGAACCGGGAATGGTCGGGCTTGAATGGGTCTGGCTGGTCGACCATATCACCTGTTGCCGTGGCATATCGAGCGCTTCGGCAACTTCGTCCCGGAACCGATCTGTTTCATGGACTGGGTTGCCACACAAATCTGACCCGAACCAGACGATGCGTTGGACGCCATCGTCCAAAACGATACACCGTGCCAACAACGGCTTGTCGACCTTGGTCATTTGGGGTGTCGTACCCCAGGCACCATATTCGGGATGAATTTCAGGAGTGATGTCAAAGCCAACAATTCCAACACGCAACTCAGTCACAACGTACTCACTTTTGTCGAGAGATTTGGCCTGATTCAACCAGCGATGATCGACCCGGTTATGGTTACCCTCCTTGGAATTCTAGCGACGGGTCTCCGCAGCGGCCAGGGTCGCATGGCAGCGTTCCAAACGGGTGGTACCACCCGTCTGATCGACTGCAAGGTTGCCATTTTTTTGCCCAGGGAGAAACCTTTTTCAAGTAGAATGGGTTTGGAACTATTTTTCGGCGGAAAACTTTTTCCGTAGAAACTTCCCGTAGAAACTTCCCGTAGAACCGCGGATTGCTGATGGTGCGACATATCATCACAGGGTTTTTTATCGTATTTATCCTTGCGGTGCAGCCGGGATCGGCGATCACGATTCGCCACGATACGCCCGATTCGTCCTACACCCACCTGGCCAACTCGACCCATCCCCAGGGTGGCCTCATCTCTGGCAGCGGGTGGATCGGTAGCGGCACTCTCATCTCCCCCAATTGGATTCTCACAGCCGGCCATGTGCTCAGTGGAAACATCTCCTTTTCAACAGCGGCCGGGACCAGGAGCATTGTCGAACAACATCGCCATTCCAGTTGGGGAGATATTGGTGTCGGAAAACTTTCAAGCCCCCTGACCGGGATCAATCCAGTTCCCCTTTATGACCTTGATTTTGGCATCGAAGACGGACAAGAAGCTATTGTGCTTGGGGCGGGAAATACGGGAACTGGAAACAGCGGACAACAAGCAGGCACCGGGGGTACCCGCCGCGCCGCCGAGACCTATGTCTACGCCAATGGCGATGCCTGGGGTTGGGGAAACCAAAAACTGTTAACCTGGTTCCGCAAGCCCTCGGCAGGTGCCCAGCCGCTCGAAGGAGGAGGTGCCCAGGGCGACAGCGGAGGGGCTGTTTTGCTGAATGTCGAGGGCACCTATGCCATTGCGGGTGTCATGAGCCAGGCCTGGTCGGGCGGAAGTGGCGGTGATGTTATTGGAAAATACGACACGGGTGGCGTTTACATTCGTTCGGCACCTATCAACGATTGGATCCTGCAATACGCGACCGATGCAGAGGTTGTCTCGGTCGGTCCACCGGCAACTGATTTTCAGTGGAACAACTTATCCAGCGGCAACTGGCATAACTCGGGCAGTTGGACGCCCTCGGGTATTCCCAACGGTGATGACCACACGGTCGTGTTCACTGGCGCCGGGCCGTTGGCCACCACCGTGGTGATGAACTTCCCGGCAACCGTCCGGGAGATCACTCTCGATGGGTCGAGTTCCTACCGGCTTGGAGGCACCCACAAATTGACACTCGCTGCCAATACCGGCGCTGCCAGCCTGACGGTCACCGGTGGAAACCACATCTGGACCGCCCCGGTCGCCGCCACAACATCTACTACCATCGACATCGCCACCGGCGCCGAACTGACACTCGAAGGCACCTTCGACTTTTTGAACCAGACCGTCACTAAATCAGGTTCGGGACATCTGTATCTTGACTCCGAAACCACAACCACGTTCGGTACCTTCCAACACAACAACGGTTTTTTAGGAGGCAATGGCGCCCTCAATGGCGACCTGACCCTGGCTGCCGCAACAGTCACTCCCGGTCATGGCATCGGGCAATTGTCCGTTACGGGTGATTTCACGATGGGGTCGGGCAGTGCGCTAGAAATCGAGATCGGTGGCACCTCTGCCAGCCAATTCGACACGCTGCAGGTCGGCGAGAATGCGTACCTCAACGGAACCCTGGCGGTCGCGCTCACCGACAATTACTATCCCGACCTCGGCGAGCGGTTTTCTATCTTGCAAGCGACAAGCATCGCCAATAGCGGTGTCGTCCTGGGGGGACCTGACGGAGACAAGTTCAAACTGGTCTACAGCTCCGGAGAATTGGTGCTCGAGTCGACCGCCATGCCACTGCCGACTGATTTCCAGTGGGCCGGATCGAGCGGCAACTGGCACAACTCAGCCAGTTGGACGCCTGCAGGTGTTCCCAACGGTGATGACAACACGGTTGTGCTGACCGGCGCCGGGTCGTCGGTCACCACGGTAACAATGAACTCCCCGGCAACTGTGCGGGAGATCAACCTCGACGGGTCGAGTTCCTACCGACTTGGAGGCAACAGAACGCTTACCCTCGATGCTGATACCGGGTTTGCCGCGCTCACGGTCACCGGAGGAAGCCACAACTGGACGGCCCCGGTCGCTATCGACAGATCCACCACCATCGACATCGCCGCTGGAGCCGAACTGACACTCGAAGGTACCTTTGACTTTGAGAACCAAACCGTCACCAAGTCAGGTGCGGGACGTTTGTATCTCGACTCCGACACCACCACTCAAAGCGGTGCCTTCCAACATACCGGCGGCTACCTGGGTGGCGATGGGGTGGTCAACGGAGACCTGCTCACAAGTAGCGCAACGGTTGCACCTGGTCACGGCATCGGGCAATTGTCCGTTACCGGCGATTTCACGATGGGATCCGGCAGTACACTGGAGATCGAAATCGGCGGTACCTCTACCAATCACTTTGACGCGCTGCAGGTAGGCGAGAATGCATACCTTAACGGAACCCTGGCGGTCACGCTCACCGACGATTACTATCCCGACCTCGGCGAGCGGTTTTCTATTTTGCAAGCGGTAAGCATCGCCAATAGCGGTGTCGTCCTGGGGGGACCTGACGGAGACAAGTTTAAACTGGTCTACAGCTCCGGAGAATTGATACTCGAGTCGACGGCCATGCCACTGCCAACGGATTTCCAATGGGCCGGGTCCAGCGGAAGCTGGCACAACTCGGCCAGTTGGACTCCTGCAGGTATTCCCAACGGCAATGACAACACGGTTGTGCTGACCGGTGCCGGGTCGTCGGTCACCACGGTAACAATGAACTCCCCGGCAACTGTGCGGGAGATCAACCTCGACGGGTCGAGTTCCTACCGACTTGGAGGCAACAGAACGCTTACCCTCGATGCTGATACCGGGTTTGCCGCGCTCACGGTCACCGGAGGAAGCCACAACTGGACCGCGCCGGTCGCCGCCGAAGCAACAACCACCATCGACATCGCCACCGGAGCTGAACTAACACTCGAAGGTACCTTTGACTTTGAAAACCAAACCGTCACCAAGTCAGGTGCAGGACGTTTGTATCTCGACTCCGACACCACCACCCAAAGCGGCACCTTCCAACACAACGGCGGCTATCTGGGGGGCGATGGAGTGGTCAATGGAGACCTGCTCACCAGTGCCGCTATGGTTGCACCTGGTCATGGCATCGGGCAATTGTCCGTTACCGGTGATTTTACGATGGGACCTGCCAGTGCACTGGAGATCGAGATCGGCGGTACCTCTGCCACCGAATTTGACGCGCTGCAGGTAGGCGAGAATGCGTACCTCAACGGCACCCTGGCGGTCACGCTCATGGGAGATTACTATCCCGACCTCGGCGATCGGTTTTCTGTTTTGCAAGCGGTAAGCATCGCCAATAGCGGTGTTGTCCTGGGGGGACCTGACGGAGACAAGTTTAAACTGGTCTACAGCCTGGGAGAATTGCTGCTCGAGTCGACGGTGACTGGACCGGCCGTACTGCCCGGCGATTACAACAGCGATGGTGTTGTCGATGCAGCTGACTACACCGTGTGGATTGACCAGCTTGGGACCGCGACGTTGCCGAATCGAGATCCCAGCGCGACAGGCCCCGTCGGCCAGTTCGATTACCTGGTGTGGAAAAACAATTTCGGTGCCACTGGCACCGAAAATACGGCCGCCGTTCCTGAACCGGCCAGCCTGCTTGTGGGCCTGTGGATCGCGCTGATCGGAATCCCAGTCAGAAATCGCTTTCGGTAAAGCTCATTCGTCAGCGACCAGCTGAACTCCACAAATCAAGGGTTGTCCCTGTTGCGGAGTGAACCCAATCACTAACTGGTCTGTAAGTTTCACTTTACCGACAGGCAAGACCAACGTTTTTTGTGCGCCGCCTGCCGCCTCTGCAATATCGATCGACTGCTTGACCTCTTTTCCCTGCAAGGCAATATCGAAGCTCCGCTTACCTGCCTGGCGAGGATCAGGCTCGACAAAGATCAGCGTCACTTCAAACACTTTTTCTTTGGCGTCCCCTGGAAGATTAACGACGAGCGACGACATGCCTTCGACACCCGAGGCGGCCACCCACGGCAAACTCGCACCCTCAATTTGCTTTGTCGGCAATTGAAACCAGCGAGCCGATTCCCCGACAACTTGTACGTCTGCCGCGATCGATGGCTCACCGTTAAATGGTTCGTGCGTATCCGGATAATTGAGCCACAAGGTGCCCTGATCATCCTGCCGGTGCCCGGGAGCACCGAGATTGATCCCTAAACGCTTGACCGTTCCGGCCGGCGTTTCGAATGCGTTGTACGACCAAAAATCGTTTTCAGGCACGTGGACCAGTGCCAACGAAGTAAACAAGTTGTAATTACAACTGCAACCATGCGCATAGTTGGGAGCGTTGAGAACTCCCCCAGCTGGAATCAAACTGTTGCGACAACCCGACCGAAAACCTTCCAGTCGCCCGGTGCCGCCACTCTCAATATCAAAGAAACCCGCAGTACCGGCGCGAAAAGTAAGCAAATGGGGACTTGAAATTGCGTAATTGCAGTGATGGCCTGTCTTGGTGAACTCCCACGGAACAGGTTCGCCCGAAACCGGATGACTCCGCGTGATCGGCTCCCCGCTGTGAATGTCGTACGCCAAACCGGGACCCCGCTGATCAATGACCCAGTTGTCACGCAAAATCACCTTATCCCAGACATTCTCCGGATGCCCCCCAAAACCGGGCGCTTCGTTCTCTTTGGTCCAGTAGGTTTCACCTGTCGCGCCACTAACCGCATCCATACCCGCCTTGTTCGACGCGATCAAAAGCTCATGCTCCTTGGAGTAGGAGAGCCAGGTAACCACGCGATCAATCGTGTTAAGCCATTTCTGGTTTCCCGTGGCAGCATCCAACGCAACGAGATACCTGGCAGGCTCCGCCTCGGGGACCTCCCCCTTTCGACCCCAGGCATCATAAAATCCGTGCATCAATCCATCGAAATAGAAAAGCGTGTCCTCACCCAGGGCAACCAATGGCACGGCAGACTGGGCCTCGCGCGCCCAGACCACCTGCCCGGTCGTGCGGTCCAGCGCCAAAATCAACTTTGGCTGACTCTCTCCGTCGCCGGTGGTGCGGAAAACGGTCGTCAACAAGAGGTTTTTCCAAATGCGCACATCCCCCCATTGGTCATTGGGTTCGGGAAGTTTGAATTCCCCCAATTGATGACCCGTGGCAGGATCTAACCAGACACACCGATTGTTGGAGACAAGGTAAAGTCCACCATCGCCAACCGCATAATGATAACCTGGCTTCTCCACCTCAAAAAAATTACCACGCCGTCCTGCACCGCCCCCGGCGACTAACTCTTTGGACCAGATGAGGCGGCCCGTGTAGATATCGACACAGGTCAGCCGCTCCGGACCTTGTATAAACATCCGGCCCTGTGAGACCTTTAAGCTGGGAGGCCAGGAATGCCTGTTGTAAAAATGCTCACCCCGCGATGCGGGGCCACCAAACCAGAGGATTCCCAGCGGCGCCCTCACAAGCTGGTCCTGAGACATCAGCGTGTTGCTTGGGTCGGAATATTCATGGGTCCAGTCCGCAGCGCCCGGCAATGCGCCTTGGCGCTGCACCATGGTCCATTCTCCCTGGGCGTTCACTTCTGAATTGGCCAGTTGCTGACGGGCCACCTGCCGCATAAGTTCAACCTGTCGACCGTCTGACTGGTGGAATGCCAGTGCCCCACCGTAGGGTCGTAATACCTGATAAAGCTGGTGATAGTCTCCCTGCGGATTGCTTCCCAGGATCACTTCGGGCTGTTGGACAACCATCAACTTGGCAAGATAGGGAGGCAAAGAGATTTCAAGCGGATCTGCCGCAATTGCGCTGATCCGTATTCCATACAATCCTGCCGCGTCGTAATAGCGGCGCAACTGCTCAACCTTCGCCGGATCGGGATCGATCACAATCAAGCGAAGTTCCGTCTCTTGAAGCAGCGCGTTGACCAGTTCCGGCGAACCAATCCCAAGGATCAAGCCATAGCCGGCTGAACAGTCCGTTGCCTCCACCCAATCGGCCACGGTATTTTTTGTGGCATCGGCTGGCTCTGGCAGGTTGGCTTGAGCCACTGACCAACTTTGGGATGGACCTGGCTGCTTGGCAAAGCAGTCAATCTTTCCTTCTTTGGTGACCACATAAAGTCGATCGTCAGCCGCCAGCAGGGAGCCGGGTGTGCCGTCGACCACCTTCGTCCAGGCAAGCCGCGCGCCGTCCTCTTTAGACGGCAGTTCGAGGGCAAAAATCGTCGATCCGAGGTAACCATAGAGACGGGAACCTGCCTTTACTCCCAGCGCAAATTCGCCATTCTCTGAGGCGGGATCGAGTTCGAGCACGTATTCCCATGCCGGTAAAAGGTTGCCACGATCAACCACCTGGCTTTCTCCCTCCGTGGATCGAAGGTCCTCGCCTTGATTGCTGTTGATCCCAAAGATTTTGTAACTGACGACTTCACCCTGCTCGTTTTCAAGAGCCCGGGCGGTGTAAATCCAGCCCTCAGCGGCCACGGGACGAGGTGCCTCCAGGCTATAAGTCTGGCGGGCCTGGTTGTCGTAGATACGCCCACCATGAAAAAGCAAAGGGCCCGACGCAGCCACATGCCAATCGGTCTTACCCGGTGCATCATAATCGAGACTCACCGGACGACCTGTTTGCATCGACCCTGCTTTCGCACGTCCACCAGGGAAAAACAGTTTGCCATCACTGGCAACCAGGTATCCCTGGGGGGAAAGAGAATTAGGAACACTGGTTCGAAACTCGGGTACCTGATTTCCCGTATCCGAAACCGTAAACTGATATGTCTGAAGGCCTTCGAATGGCCAAACTCCGACGGTGAAAAACATTTGGTTCCCGACCAAAACCGCCCCACCTCGCACCGGCCACAAGGAAATTAATCTCTCGTTGCCCAATATGCGACGCTCTTCCATCGCAACATCTGCTTTCCAGATAAGCTGGCCGTTGTTTGCATCAACACAATAAAAGAATCCGTCGTCCGCACCAAAATAAATTCGGCCAGCATGCGCAACCGGAGCCAGCCGGATGGGACCGTCGGCAAAAAACTGCCACTTAGCCTCACCGGTGCGCGTGTCGAAAGCCCCAACCGTGTCATTGCGGGAGGAAGCTACGAACATCGTTTGGCCAACCACAATCGGTTGATAACAGGCGTCGAATTGAAGACGCACATCTTCCGACCAGGCAATATGGTTTGGCCCAAGATCGCGGGACCACGACCGCTGAAGATCCGCAGGCAGTGCCTCGGAGATAGCTCCGCTGCGGGAAGCATCGTAGCGCCACATCGGGCAGTCGGCTGCGATGGCGCAACTTGCAATAAGTACCGTTAGCCAAAATTGAAAAATGCAGACCTTACAGCTGACCATCTCGGACTCCACGAAAAACGGTGGGAAGATAACTCTCGCTCTTGTACTTCACAATGGTGTATACTCCATCGTACCCGGTGCGCAAGTTTGCTCCTACCCGGCGATGTTCCGGATGGACATCCGGATGTCACAACACCAGCATCTATTTTAAACCTTTTTTAGATTCCTTTTGGACTTTGATTATCGGAGATTTCCGGCCGTGCGCAAACTGGTTGTTATTGCCTGGCTCTTTGTGGGATGGGGACTTTCTGCGATGCAACCGGCAATGGCTTGTCGCTACAACGTCCGTGATACGGGATTCGTTGACCTGGGGGTATCCAACTACGAGTTCTCCTGGAGTGGCCCCGTTTCGACACCAGAAAACCTGCTCTCTGAGCCAGGTGCAGAAAAGTTAAAACCTTCCGATTCACTGCGCGAGGCCTTGCGTGATACCAACCTGCTGTTTGCCCAAAATATGGCCAAACAGGAAACCCCAAGTGGCACAAACCAGCTACCCGCAAGCGAAACAAATCCAGCGGTGCAGCTCACCATCACCGCCCCCGATGGGCGCGAACTGAGCCTGCCCTGCCCGGCAGATGTCGATTCTCTAGCGATGGTTGCCAAGCTTGTTGACTCGCCCTTGCAACGGGAACTAATCGATCGGACGCTCAATTGTCACAGCATCGTGTTACTCATCGAAGGCCTTGATGAGGCAGAAAATGAGGCGGTACGTGACTTGATCGAACAAACTCTTGAGGAGACTCAAAAGGCCAGTGAGTTCTGGCCAAAACCAATCGATCACCCACCCGAAATAGTTTCGCTTTCCCAAAGCGAGAAAAACGAAGAACGACTCCTATTGTGGTGCCTGGAAGTTGATGCCGAGGCCTCCGACCCCCAGGTGGTCGTACTCTTTGGACGCGGTCGGAAACTGGGATCGGTACTCACGGCCAACGAGGTGGGTGAGGACAAACTCTTCCAGTTGCTTAGCGTTGTGAGCATGGACTGTGAATGTGAATACGACGTCTCCCCTCTTGTCGGACCGATGATCCCTCATCGCTGGACCACCGACCACGAAACAGAAGTCGTCAGGCTGCTGGACTTCGATCCTGGCAACCCCCTGGTGCAATCGGAAGTCCGGCACATCTTGACCCGCGGGCCCGGAAACGGAAGATCAATTCTAGAGGCCCAAACGGATCCTGCCCTGGGGTACGAGGAAATTTCGTTTCCCGATGACCTGGTGTCGACTCCTGATACGGAAGACCTCAGCGACCACTCCTCGGAAGCCGGCCCGGCAGCCGAGACCCGTGGAACCACCATTACAATGACCACCACCACACCTCCCGAGCCACCAGTCGCAAGCCCTGCGACCGAATCACCGCCAGCGACCCCGCAAACCCACAGCCTTGATGATGAGAACGAAACCATCGCCACGCCCTCGTTGCAAAATGGCATCTGGTTTGCCGTCGTGATAGTTGCAGTGGTTGCGATCCTCGGTAGTGTGATGATTCTCAGGAGTACAACCCGTTAATCGCGCCATCCAATGCGAACTATCAGCCTGATTCTCAAAGAAATTGCGCACCGCTGGCCCGGTTTTTTGCTGGGTGCCTTAGGGGTTGCCCTTGCTGTGGCAGCCTGCCAGGGCATTTCGGCACTGCACGGGGCTGCCCAGCGGGAAACGCGGCGGGTGCAGCGCGACATTGGTTTCAACATGCGAATCATTCCCCGCGAAGCAGACCCGGAACGGTTTCTCATTCAGGGGTACTCTACCGAAACCATGCCCGAGGAAATTATCCAACGCCTGGCCCAGCACAAAACGGTAGCCTACAACCACCTGGTCGCCACACTCCAAGGCGAAATCAACCTGGATGGTAAACCTGCGCTACTGACAGGACTCTCGCCCACCATGTTTCCGTCGGGAAAGAAAAAACCCCCCATGAGTCCAACTATCAAGGAAGGTACTGCCCATCTTGGACATCGACTCGCCGAGCGCCTGGGTCTCAAAAAGGGGGAGACACTTCTGCTCGCTGAACTCCCGTTTGAAGTCGTGCGCGTTGCTCCCCAGACAGGTTCCCTGGAGGACTTGCGGGTGTGGGTTCAACTGGGAGATGCGCAAAAAATCTTAGGTAAAGCCGGGCAAATTAATGAAATTCAGGCTATTGACTGCCTCTGCCTCGCCCCCGATGAAAACCCGGGAGAATTGTTGCGGGCCGAGGTTTCCAAGGTCGCTCCGGAAGCGCAGGTTGCCTTGCTCAGTAAGATTGCCACCGCCCGTGCCCGCCAACGTCGCATGATGGATAGCCTGGCACAAACGGCGGTACCGGCAATCATCGTGGCTGCAGCCGTGTGGGTCGCCGTGTTCGCGTGGATCAACGTACGTCAACGAAAGTTGGAGATTGGTGTCCTGCGGGCGCTGGGGCACCCGGCAAGCACAATTGCCAGCTTGATTCTCGGCAAGGCATTTTTGTTGGGACTGGCAGGTGGTGCCATAGGTTGCCTGCTTGGAAGTTGGTACGTGACCAGTCGCGTCGCAGAGATCTTTCCTGTGACCGGAGGCAAATTCCAATTTGAAACCAATGCCATGCTCTTTACGTTGGTGGCGGCCCCGGTTATCGCTTGTGTCGCATCGTGCCTCGCTGCATCGCTGGCACTGGTGCAAGATCCAGCCGTCGTTCTCAGGGAGGAATAAGCTACCATGCTTTCATGCGAGCAGGTTTCCAAAACGTATCGCACGTCACGCGGCCAGGTATCGGTACTCCGTGACGTGTCGCTGGAACTTGGCAAGGGAGAATGCGTGGTGGTCTCTGGCCCAAGTGGATGTGGCAAGACAACCCTGATGCTCACCCTGGGGAACATGCTGCAACCTGACGAGGGTCGCGTTCTTTTTGAAGGCACAGACATTTATGCAATGTCGGCCCCCCAGCAGAGCAACTTTCGCAATACCAAGCTCGGATTCATATTTCAGAACTTCCACCTCATTCCCTATTTGAATGTTTTGGACAACGTAGCCGTTGCAGTACGCAATCGGCAAGTTCAACAGTCCGACTTCACAACGCTCCTGACAAGACTCCGGCTTGATCATCGCCTGAATCACAAACCGGCTGCCCTGAGCACCGGAGAACAACAGCGGGTAGCAATTGCGAGAGCCCTGGTCAACCAGCCACGCGTCATCCTGGCTGACGAACCAACCGGCAACCTGGATGAAGAAAATAGCCAAGAGGTCTACCGGGTGTTGAGTGAGTTTCGTGACCAGGGGGGCAGTGTCATCATCGTCAGCCATCGGACCGATTCGACCCCGATTGCCGATCGCCTGCTAAATCTTCGAGACGGTCAGTTTGCGGCTTTGGATTAAGACAACCACCAGCGGTCGCACAAAACCGAACCGTCGGCAAATAGGTCGTAACAAAACATCGGCTTCGGGCTCTACGTCCGCGATGACAACAGGCACACCGAACAAACGTGCCAGAACGACACTGCACAGAAAAACACCCAACCAGGTTTGGCATTCTGCGGTGGCGTTTTGTCAACTAACGCGACCGCCATCCCTACGATCGAGGCAAGTTGCAAAAATTCGACTCGATCTTCAGCGATCCCGCTTGTTCTGCTTCACTTGTAATCTCATCAAGCATCACATCCCGCCTCTTTTGGGCTGAGATAAACGCTGCCATGGCGTAACGGGTGATCTCTTTTCCTTCTTCTCCTGTGTAAACAGGTTCACCACCCTGCTGGAGCACTTGAATAAAGTGTTTCGTGCTGGCCACGAACGAAGTGGACCAATTTCGTTCAGCCGGCGAGATGTCTTGGAGGTAGCTAGTAACCTTGCCCTCAACAAACACGGCAATCGGTGGAAAAACGGCGCTCTCGGACATTTGGTTCCCGGCAAACATTTTTCGGTCACCAGCTGCCGAACAGAGGTTAACCCACATGATCCCTCGCTCACCAACAATCTCCACAAAATCTTCCAGCCAGAAGTCGCAAGGCAAGGCCATCCGAGGTGAAAAGGAAAAGTCGATTTGCGCGTATTTCGGACCTTTCCCAGGCGGTGTTTTAAACTTGCCTCGAATGAATGCAGGCGCATCCAACGGAGTTTCGGCATCAATCCATGCGCCGATCTTTTCCAAGTCGCTCTCCATAAACCACCGCGCAAGCGAAAACTTGTGGAAGCCATCGTCGCCGACTAAAGGGCCAGTGCCTCCGGTCTTCAGGTCTGCCCGCCAGCTATCGGCCTGAAAACACCAAGGCCACGCCGCGCCCTCAGCCAATCCAGCCATCGTGTTCACACGAATCGACATCAACTCACCAATCAAACCCTCGTCGATGAGTTGCTTTGCTTTGACGTAGACTGGGTAAAAGACAAAATTGTCGTAGACCTTCAGTACAGCATCGTGCTTGGCACAAGCAGCAATGATCTGGTCACACTCAACCAGGGAGTTGGCCATCGGTTTTTGCAAACTAATGCCCCGCACACCCGCCTCGGCCGCAGCAATCGCTTGCTCGTGGTGGAGATGGTGGGGCGTGAGAATTTCTACCAGATCAAGCCTGGCCTTGCTGAACATCTCCCGATAATCGGTAAAGTGTTCCGCCTCGGTCAGGCTGTACTGATGGAGCCAGGACAGACCCGTTTCGCGATTGCGATTACAGACCGCGACGATTTGGGCGTCCGGAGAATCCAAATACCCAAGCACATTTTCGTGGCTTATTGCACCCAGTCCGATAACACCAACGCGTAGCATCTTTAGCAAATCCGAAACTTCTTGTAGTACTCGCCGTACTCCTTGAGCCCGACAATATCAAAAAACTGTTCATCGTTAATCAGCTTGTCTTGAATCTGATTCCAGTCCCCGGTCTCTTTCAACTTGGTGTAGGCATCCAACAATCCTTTGGCGGCTGCATAGATACCGACCAATGATCCAATCACCATTTGATAATTGGCCTTTTCAAAAACTGAAATTGGGAGAGGCTCAATGGTGGCAAAGATCCCGACCAACGGCCCATCGATTCTGTCTCGGTAAAACTGGACTTCCTCTTCAGTGAGTGCCATGATAAAGGCCGCACTGGCACCTGCCGCTAAATAAGCATTCAGCCGCTCGACAACTTCCTCCATCTTGTTTTTCTGATAGTACTCCTCCAGGGGTACGGTTCCAATCACATCCGTGCGGGCAATCACCATGAAATCGGGATCTTCCCGTGCCTCAACGGCTGCCTCGATCTTGCCACACATCTCGTCAGTAGAGATGAGTTGATTTCGAGGAATTCCTGGAAGAAAAGGGCACTTTGATGGGAGCTGTTCATCGTCCAGGTGAAGCCCTGCCACTCCGGTCGCTTCCAAGTCACGTACAGCTTCCATCACGTTAATCGCTGTCCCCCAACCTTCTTCAGCATCGCAGATCACGGGAATCTTTACCGCCTTCGCAATGTTGCGTGCAGTTGCCAAACGGTCATTCTTCGACATCATCGCCAGGTCTGGCTTGCCAAACATTGAAGCCTCGGTTGCAAAGCTCCCAATGTAAACCGAATCGAATCCGACCTGCTCCACCAGCCGTGCCGAAAAGGCGTCGATTGCACCAATCGATGTCACCGTTTTCCCCGACGTCATCTTCTCTCGTAATGCAGTTGTTGGTTTCATCGCAAAACACCTTCAGAAATCAAAACACTTTCGGAAATTCGACAATTCGGAGATGAAGAGGAGTAAATATTCAACGCAGGGGTGTTAAACCTACCGCATCAAGGGAACCTCAGCAATCATCCAAGCGGCTACTCCATCATCGCCTCGACAACCGCACCGTACCAAACTGCCTGGATAGCTTTAGTACTCCTGGACGCCCCGGAAAAAACGGGCAGCCCTTTACGTCACCACAAGATAACGCCTCAAGCAATACAGAATGATTACCAAAACACCGGGTTTTACCGACTGCTGAAATTGCTCTCCAGAAAATACTCATGCTTGCCAGAGAACAGGAGTCCTCCTAGACTGAGACTCCCTTGAGTGACAATTCATTGGCTTACTGCACCAGGTAGAAATAACTATGCTCGTCGGAATGTGGAACTATGCCGTTAAGGCGCACGATCTTGAGGAAACTACAAATTTCTACGTCGAGCAAATGGGTGCGGAAGTGCGTCTGCAAGGTGTGGTGTTCGGTTGCAACTACAACCTCATTCGCATGGGTGAAACTCGCGTCCTCATTTTTGACAAGGCGCCGTACGAAGAAGAGTATGGCTGGGACTTGCCACCAGGATTCCTGCATGTCGTCTACGAAGTCGACAATCACGAGGAACATGTCGCACGTTTACGTGAGGCCGGCGTCGAGTTTTTGATGCAACCCCAGGAAATCGAAACCGCTCTGGGCCGACGCAAGATCGCCTTCTTTGAGGCCCCCGGTGGTATTCGCACCGAGGTGATGGAAATTCTTGAAGACTGGGAAGAGAACCACGACGGTGTGGACCGGTCGCAACTGGACAATACGTAACCAGAGTTGTCATCCAACAACAGGGACGTCTCTCTACTGGCAACTATAACCGCCATCGACCATCAGCGATGATCCGGTGACCCAACCAGACTCGTCCGCTGCAAGGTAAACCGCTGCCCACGCAACATCTTCCGGTTCGCCAATCCGTCCGATTGGATGCAACCGCTCAAGATCTCGGTAGCTGACTCCTGGAGGAAACTCCTGGTCCGGACTCGCTTCCATCTCGGCCAGTTGTGCGCGATTCATTTCCGTACGAACCCATGCAGGACAAATCGAATTTACGCGAATGTTGTCCTTGGCAAAGTCGAGTGCCATGCATTGCATGAGCGATTCCTGGGCTGCCTTGGCCGCGTTGTAGCAACCCTGCCGAGGTTGCCCAACATGGGCCGAAACGGATGAAATCATGATGATCGATCCACCCCCAGCCTCACGCATGAGAGGAAGCAAGTGCCTGGCACAGAGCCAGCTTCCCTTGGCATCGATATCGAATGTCTGTTGCCACTCCTGCTCGGTCAAATCTTCAATCGTTCCAATACTCGCACGAACACCCGCATTGTTCACCAGCACATCCAACCGGCCAAAATGATCGCGGAGACGTGTAGCCATTTGCTCCACCTGGTCGCGCTGGGCCACGTCGCACACCAGTTCCAACACCTCCCCTCCTAACGCCCTGATTTCTCTGCCTGTCTTTTGGAGCGTACTGGCAGTACGACCACAAATTGCAACCCTGGCCCCTTCCTGGGCAAATGTCATAGCGATACTTTTTCCAATACCACTACCACCCCCCGTAATCAAAACCGACTTATTTTGCAGGCGATTAGCCATGAATATCAAGCCTCCTGTCAGACACACCGAAAACGCTGTTAGCTGTCCTGAGCGACTATAGAGCAATCTGAATTCGAGCACCAATGCTGGTTTCTCCCGGAAGACCTCAACCTTTACTTCGTCGACGTCGAGTTCCGGGACTGGGTTTCAAAAATAAAGCTTTAGGCGCCGACTCGACGCAACTCTTACATTTCCTACCGTTCTGGCCTGGTGAACCACTGGCTTTCCGATCACTGGAATCAACGGTGCAGTGCGCCGCTCTGGTTCACACTCGCTTCAATTCTGTTGCACCACCCCGCAAAGACACTCGCCAGGTAAATGCTGGTCGTGCCAATTGTGGAGCGGCATCAAGTTAATCTATAATGTCCGAGACTTTCAAGTTACCCTTCAATAACAATCCTTGTCTTGACAACGGACTCGGGGGCGTACTCATCGACCATCAACGGTCACCATTTTCAGGTGATGGGAAAATGAGCATGATTTGACGTCTCGGCAGGGGAGATTGATTGCCCCCTTGGCCGTTCGCGGCGCACCCGACTCACGACAATTACAATCCACAAAAGTACCGCACGGAAATAGGAGCATGACAAATGGGACCTGTGAATCGAATTGGCGAAGAAATGGCCTGGCACATCCCTGACGATGGCGAAGACCGAGAAATGGGCATCCTTCACGAACGGGATA
Source organism: Pirellulales bacterium (assembly GCA_022448345.1). Taxonomy (GTDB): domain Bacteria; phylum Planctomycetota; class Planctomycetia; order Pirellulales; family Lacipirellulaceae; genus JAKVCB01. Next base: position 32,414 of record JAKVCB010000006.1, on the reverse strand, counting down.
TCACTCCCACCCAAGGTATGGCTGCCGGAAGTGTTCGTATGCCTGTGGGAAAAAAACAAATCAAACTTAGCGTGCACGAAGGTGAAGAAATCTATTTCGTACACCGGGGTCGGGCCCGGTTTTACCTTGACGACGAAACCTACGACGTCGATGAAGGTGGCTCAGTCTACATTGCACCTGGAACACGACACCGGGCTGAAAATATCGGTGATGAAGACCTGATTCTTTACTTTGTCGATTCTCCCTCAGTATTTGGAGAAGTTGGAGCCTATCAAGAGTTCACCAAAAACTGGAACAAGATTCGATGATGAACTCTCCCCAACGCAAATCCACCCTCCTTCGCCAATCGCTCGATGCCGCAAGCCCCGTCGTCGTTCCATGTGCCTACGATTGTGTGTCGGCACGAGTCGTTGAACTCGCCGGGTTCCCTGCCGTCATGCATGGCGGTTTCAACACGGCCGCCAGCCTGTTGGGACTTCCCGATGTTGGTACGATTACTCAAACCGAAATGATTCAGGCCGCCCGCCATATGGCGGAAGCGGTCGAAATTCCTGTCATTGCCGATGTCGACGATGGCTTTGGGAAATCGCTGAACGTTGCCAGAACCACTTCCGAAGCAATCCAGGCACGACTGGCGGGAATGTACATGGAAGACCAGCAGCTGCCAAAACGTTGTCCGTCACTTGGTGGTGGTGGTGTCGTGCCGGCAGAAGAAATGGTTTCCAAGCTACATACAGCACGCCGGATATGTGACCAGCAGGATCCCGATTTCGTAATCATTGCACGAACTCACGCCAGCTTGGCAATAGATTTTGAAGAAGGGCTGAAGCGTGGCGAACTTTATGCCCAGGAGGGGGCCGACCTGGTCTGGGTCGACCTCGGATATGACGAATCGGTCCTCGAGGAGCTCAAAGCGATCGCCAAAAGAATTGGCCCCCATGCGCACCTTGTGGCGAACATGACCGAAAACGTTGGTCGGCCGTTACTGACCACCGATGAACTTTACCAGATGGGATTTAATTTGATTACGTATCCGATCACGCTCATCCTCACGGCAACTGCCGCCATGACCCGCGTCATGCGAGAACTCCAGGAAAAAGGGACAACCCGCGCCGTCGCTGATCAGATTATGCCTGTCGGTGAGTTTCGCGAAATCGTGCGGTTTTCCGAGTTTCTCGATTTTGAAAAACAACTCTCCCAAACTGACAACGCTTAACCTTCTGACAAAAGACCCTGGAAAGCTGCCCTCTCATGATCAACCAGATTCACCACGTTGCGATTCTCACTTCCGACATCGAATCGGCAATCAGCCATTACGTCGAGTTGCTGGGTTGTGAGTACCGAGACCCGATCGATGTTGAAAAACCAGGCTTGCGTTGGCGCAGTGTTCTGCTTCCCATAGGTAACGGAAGCACGGCGCTACAGCTTATTGAACCAACCGAAGGACCTGGAGTAGAACAACTTGCGCAGCAAGGTGAAGGAGCTTTGTTCGAGATCGGCTTTAATTGTGCCGACGTCGAATCCTTCGGCGAACATTTGATCAGCCACAACGCAGCACCAGCAGATCTCACGGGAGAGCAACTCCACGAAAAATTCCTGCAGTCAAAGTATGGAAATCGCTTCTACATTGTGCCACCCGATAAGTCACGCGGTACACGACTTGAATTCGTACAATTCAGCGACTGAAAAAGGTGTCCCCCATATGAGTGAAAGCAAATTAGAAAATAAGGTTGCTATCGTTACCGGTGGCGCGTCGGGTCTCGGGGCAGGGATTTGCCAGGAATTTTCCCGGCAAGGTGCTCAAATCGTGATTGCCGATGTGAACCCGGCAGGGGCTGACCTGATCTGTGCCGAAATTACCAAAAACGGTGGGAGTGCCATGGCGGTGGAAACCGATGTGACAGATCCCGCTTCGGTCACCGCAGCTGTCGAACAGGTTTTAAACCACTACCAAACTATCGATATTTTGATCAATTGTGCCGGCTGGAATCAGTTAAAGCCGGTCGAAGAATACACGACCGAAGATTGGGAAGCCATCCGCGCGCTAAATCTCGACGGGCCCTGGCACATGAGCCAGGCCGTACTCCCGACACTTATTAAAAAACGTAGTGGAAAAATCATTAACATTGCCTCTGGTTCGGGAATTCTGGCACAACCTCACATGGCTGCCTACGGCTCAGCAAAACACGGATTGGTCGGGATGACCCGAACATATGCGGTCGACCTTGCCAAGTACCAGATCAACGTCAATTGCATCTGCCCTGCCACCATCGCCACTCCCCTGGTGATGGAATGTACCACCGAAGCGTACCGCGATTTTCAAATCGAGCGGATCCCGATGGGGCGATTGGGGCAGGTTTCGGACGTTGCCAAGGCTGCCCTTTTTCTATGTTCGCCTGATTCCAACTGGATTACCGGCGCAATCTTACCGGTCGATGGTGGCTTGACCTGTTGTGCTGTTTCCCAACCCATCACAACTTAGCAGCCGAAAATTGAATGGCGGCGGTTGCTTTCGTTTTGCTGCCCTGTCGACCGGTCTTCGAGTTATGACTTCAGAGAAGTAGCGCTAGAATCGGTTTCCGGATTCAGCCATCCGGCATTGGCCCGATCTGGATCACACTGTTTCATCCCGACTGCCTTGATGGCATCGTCGGAAACTTTTTTGAGTGGAGTATAGCGCGGATGATGCGAGTCTTTATAGGGATCGTTCGACCTGGCGTTGTAGCAACATATCATCGACCAGCGGGCATGCTCCGAAAGGTTTTGGTCGCTCCGGTGGAGCAAATTCGGGTGAAAGAAGAGCGTATCACCAGGATCCATTTCTACGTGGACTAATTCGTTACGTTTCAAAATCTCCTCAACGCGTTCCATATCGGCACCCGCCTGATCACCTTTCAAAGTGTGATCGACTCGACCACAATGATGCGATCGCTTGATGACCTGCAGGCAGCCGTTCTCTTTTGTGGCTGCATCGACTGCGATAGAAACACTGACCAGGTTCGGCGTGAGCACTCCATTCTGATACCAATAGCCATAATCTTGATGCCAGGTCCACGCCCCCCCAACCTTGGCATCTTTCATGATCATTTTGGAGTGGTAGTGATACGCTTCGTCATTCAGAATTTGTTCGGCCGTATTGGTTACCCGTTCGCACCGGGCAAACATGCCATAAATCTCATCGCCGGGATGATTCCAGAGCGAAAGCCGGACACTCCCGCCCTCTCCATCCTGCCGATCCGCAGCATTTTCATCGAGAATACGATCTTCCCTGGCAACTCGGCCCAACATGCCAATCTCTTCGGAATCAAACAGTTGCCTGACCAGCAGGTAACCATCTTCGTAATACTGCTGTAGCTGTGGGTCCGTAAGTGGCTTGTCTGCCATGCGAGTTCTCTTACTGGTAAATGAATGATAATGTAGGTGGACTGCAGCGTTCCTATTATCAAACGGAAATTCTTTGGGATCAAGTAGAGTGGCACAAAAGTGACGGCTCTCGAAAACCGTTTATTCTTTTTCTGCTGTGGTTGCAACCGGTTTCACGAGTTCTGGCACCCCGGCTGCCCAATAGATCGCGTTGCGAAGTAAGCAAACAAACTCCGAACTTCTAAAATCATCCTGGGATCCCAACGATGTGTAAAAGACTCGGTGGCCGTCCTCACTGTCCAGAGACCACGCCACCGGCTCGTGGGCACTGTTTCCCACTCGTCCCATCAGGACCGGTGTCGCAAGATCTCCCAGGGGGCTCATCTTGTAAAGCCAGGAACCGACGGTGAATTCGCCCGGGGAGATCCCCGCTACAAGAAGATGATCGGTGGCACTTGAGGGAATCCAGACAACCGTTGCAGAGTCTCCTTGATCCGCGTGATTGCCGTGATGCCCCTGATAATTACCCTGCAACACATCACGGTCAAACCGTTGCCAGGTTGCTCGCCCGGCGGGGGTTGAATGGTTGCGCGTGGCAAAGGCGTGGCTGGTTGTCCGTATCGCCACGAGTGGCTTTTTCGCCTCTATGTAGTCACGGACTACTTGTAGCTGTTCGGGCGGTAAACTCCTTCGCCAAATGCTCATAATTGCCACGTCGGCATCCTTGAGTATTTCAATTCCTGGAAGCTCGTGGGAATCCCGATCATCATTGATGGCATAGACAACCCGAAAATTCTTGCCCAGATGCTGCCGGGAAAATTCCGGCAGTGTTTGGAACGTCTCATATTCAAACTCCGAAACGACAATCGCCAGCGTCGGCCGTTTGTCATCAAAAAACCGGTGTGGCTTTCCCCCGACAAGATCGCTGCTCGCAACGGTAGGGCACACGTATTTCTCAATGTACTCAATAATGAAATCGGTCCCCGTGTGATGGTCGACATAAGGCGGCATGGCTGGGTTGTACATAGTGTCGGTCAAGTCGCGAATCAGGACGACGTTTTTCCCGTTTTTGGCCATCTGCCGGAGGCCAAAGGGACGCCCAAGTACACACATATTCGTGTGAACACCCAACAAAATAACGTTTTCAATTCCCCGTTCCTCCAGCAGGTTCCAGACCTCCCTGCCGCTGTCGGTAATTGCGTCTTCATCGCTAATCTCCAACAGATCGCATTGCCGGGTCCATGGAGATGAGACATTCTTTCCGTCGGCTACAAGTTGCTCGTGCCATTTCTGATGAACTTCCAAATCATCATCTTCGCCACCGTCCGACTGGTCGATCGGATATTGACTTTCCTCTTCACTGGGAATCTGCACACACCACTGGTCGATTCCCTTTGGGAGATTCTTGGCCGGTGGGGCCCGCTGCGCGCGGAGGCGCGCCGGATGGCCCTCATAAGCCTGCATACAACTACTAGGGCAGTGAATGACCAGGGCACCAGCGTCGCGCATCGTTTTGAGTACCTTACTCACCCGGCCAGCCATGTCTTTGACGCGCTGAACCGCGTTGTAACAGTGGTGAGAATCCCACATGTCACACACAATGACTGCCGTTCGGTCCGGGTTCCATCGTTCTGTGCGAAACGAGGGTTTGGTGGCCTGCTCTCCAGCAGTCGTCGCGACTTGTTCGCGAAGATGCAGTACAAATTGTCCGTCCGTCTGTTGAGACTCAACCGCAGATATCCATTCCACAATCGCGAAAGTCCACACGATGCTGAATGCGGAAACCCAACAAATAAATCGCATAATTGTTCGTCCAACAAAATGACGGGTTCGTTTCGTCCAGTCACAAGAGCTATTAGCAGATTGCATCCCAGTTCTGATTTCACGTTATCATAAACGTCTCTGGAATCAAGGAAAATGAACTTGTGGGTAGTTTCCGATATGCCATTGATATTTTTGTAGAAATGCTCTCCATACCCACGCCTGTCGCCGGGCAGCCATGCTCATTAGGCCAGTGATTATATCTCATCATGCCAGGCAACCATCCAGCCTTAAGTGCTCTCAACACGCCACCCCTTAAACATGGGGGAAGATACGGTAGAAAAGGCGTAGTCCTTCACGACGTTCCCAGATTTTGACAGCACAATTTGGGGCACGACACCTGCAAAGATTGCAAAACTAATAAACACCCTGTTATCATGCACAAGCGGAATACACCGATTCAATCAAATCTGAAAACAGTTGTCTTATCAAGAGAGTTTTTTAGGATGTCCAACAATTCGACGCGTCGTTCTTTTATAAAAACTTCTTCTGCCGCGCTGGTCGGTACCGCCTTGAGTAGTTCGGTTGCAAAGAACGCCCATGCTGGCGGCAACGACGAAATTCGCTTTGTGCTGATTGGCTGTGGTGGGCGTGGCACCAGCGCTGCAGCACAAATCATGGAGACAAAGGGGAACGTAAAACTGGTTGCGGTTGCAGATGCTTTTCCCAAGAAAGCAGCCAGTGCGGTCGAAAAGTTAAAACGACGTGGTGCCAGCAAAATGGACGTTCCCGAAGATCGCGTTTTTCATGGGCTCGATGCCTACAAAAAAGCGATTGATGTCGACTCCGACCTGGTCGTGATTGCCACCCCACCTGGATTCAAACCACAACAATTTGAGTACGCGGTGAACAAGGGGCGTCACATCTTCATAGAAAAACCGCTTGCTACCGACGCTCCAGGCGTTCGTCGGGTCCTCGAATCGGTCGAAAAATCGAAACAAAAAAACCTACTGGTGGCCGTTGGTCTTCAACGCCATCACCAACCCGAATACATCGAGACGGTAAAACGAATCCAGGACGGAGCGATTGGCGATGTCATCACGCAACGTGTCTATTGGAATGGTGGCGGCATTTGGTATCGCAACCGCGAACCTGACCAGTCAGAAATGGCGTTTCAGGTCAATAACTGGTATCACTTTATTTGGATCTGTGGCGATCAAATCTGTGAACAACATATTCACAATCTTGATGTTGCCTGTTGGGTGAAGGGAGACTACCCGGTCGAATGCAATGGCATGGGTGGGCGCGATCAGCGACTGCGGGGTGATCGCACAAAATCACAAATCTTTGATCACACGTTTTGTGAGTATACTTTTGCCGATGGCACCAAGCTGTTCAGCCAGGGACGCCATCTCCAGGACGCCTGGACCACGGTCAGCGAATTTGCCGATGGCACCGAGGGAACCGCGGATGTGAGCGGATCGATCAAAGGTAAACAAAACTGGAACTTTCAAGGTGAGCGACTCAACGGTCATCAGCAAGAGCAGCACGATTTGATCGAATCGCTCATGGCTGGCAAAATCTACAATGAAGGGGAGTACGGTGCAAAATCGACATTCGCAGCTATTCTTGGTCGCGAAGCGTGTTATTCCGGCCAGGTGATCCGCTGGGACGATCTGCTGGCCAGGGGGAAAGACCTGACTCCGGGAATCGATGCGTACACCATGGATTCGGCCCCACCCTCGATCCCCGGACCCGATGGAAAATACGCAGTACCCGTGCCGGGACAATATAACCCGTTTGCCTAGTTGGCCCGGTTTTTCAGCCAACCCTGAGCAACACCCATCCGGTGAACTTCTCGCCAAAAAACCGGTAGCAGCCGGTCCCCAGTGCGTACTAAAAATGCTAACCTGGACGGCTCCCTTCGATCCTCTCCCAGATTGAGCACCCAAACCTCTATGACCCTGCCAAAAATCATCTCCACCGGACCCGTTGAACCCCTCGCGATTGATATTCTCCAGCCGCTGGCCGAAGTCGTGGTCACCAGCAACCCGTCACAGGAAGAACTCGCTGTTTTGCTCAAAGATGCTGTTGGAGTGATCTTGCGGGGAGAGGGTCTTTTGACCACGCCGGTCATTGAAGCCGCTCCCACACTTAAAGTCATCGCCCGCAGTGGGGTGGGCTACAACAACGTGGCCGTCGAGGCGGCCACAGCCCGAAAAATCCCTGTCGTTTTTACCCCGGGTGCCGGGGCACGGGCAGTTGCCGAGGCCTCAATGGCCTGGATACTGGCCCTTGCCAAACGGATCTTTTATTGGGACCAGCAATTCAAGCAAGGAAACTGGGGGAGTCGCTTTGAGACGCGTGGGGCGGACCTGGAAGGCGCCACGCTGGGGATTGTAGGATTTGGCCGAATCGGCCAGGACCTGGCCCGCCTTGCTGCACCTTTTGACATGCAAATCGTGGCCCATGATCCTTTTGTTCCTGTCGAAACGGCCCAGGAACTGGGGGTTACCCTACTGGACCTTAACGACCTTTTGAGTCGTTCGGACTTTGTCTGCCTGCATGCAGCATCCACCGAGGAGAATCGAGGGATGATCCATCGTGCCGCCTTGAAAAATATCAAAAGGGGTGCCTATTTGATTAACCTGGCCCGCGGGGAACTCATCGAAAACCTCGATATTTTGCAGGAAGCACTTGAGGATGGTCGGCTCGCAGGTGTGGGGCTGGACGTGTTCGCACCAGAACCGGCCGAACCCCATCCGGTTTTCAAGCATCCCAATTGCCTGACTGCGCCTCATGCGCTGGCAGCCACACAAGGTTCTCTCAACAAGATTTTTCACTCGATGGCAACCGACATGGCTGCGATTTTGCGTGGCGAACGACCTCGTTTTGTGGTCAACCCCGAAGTCTTTGACTGAAATCGCCCGGCCTGACAATCCACGCAAGAAGTACCCCTACCACGAACCCAAAGCACACCCTCCCAGGATAATTCATCATGCAAGTTTGCCGATATCGTCATCGTGATCAAATTGCAGCTGGCTTTTACAATGCCGAAACCATTGTTCCCACCGTTGCCGCAGCTGCTGCTTACTCATCTGCCTCGGGCGACTCGGTGGAATTGCCTGACACCGACAACCTTTTAGAACTACTTCCACCTGACGGAACGGCTTTTGCGAATGCGTCCAAAGTAGCTGACTGGTTACAAAGCCAGGCCGAGCTTCCTGCCGGGGTGGCACTACACCACGATGATGTCGAACTGCTTGTACCCATTGCCCGCCCTAACAAACTCATGCTCCTTGCCGGCAATTATGCCAGCCATATCGAAGAAGGAGGTGGAACCGCCGTCGAACGGGCGGAGACATTTCCCTACGTTTTCATGAAGCCACCAACCACCGCACTCACCAACCCTGGGTGCTCGGTACACATTCCAAAAATTTCGCCCGACCACATCGACTGGGAACTGGAGCTTGCCGTGATTATAGGGCGGGAGGCGAAAGGCGTTTCAGAACAAGAGGCCCTGTCCTACGTTGCCGGCTACACCGTCATCAACGATATTTCAAATCGCAAGTTTCGGCCAAATCCAGGCCGGAAAGAACGCTCCAAAGACAAATTCTTCGATTGGATGCACGGCAAGTGGCACGACAGTTTTTGCCCTTGCGGTCCTTGCATTACTTCGTCCAACGCAATCGATAATCCCCAACAGCTTGACTTGACCTTGCGGGTCAACGGGCAGGTACACCAGGATGCATCAACAGCGCAACAGGTGTTCCCGGTCGCAGCGGTTATTGAATTTATCTCCAGCTTTGTCACACTCGAGCCGGGCGACATCATCTCCACGGGTACGCCGGCTGGCGTTGGCAACACAAGTGGTACCTATTTGAAAGCGGGCGACCGAGTCGAAGCCTCGATCAGCTCGATTGGAACCCTCGTCTCACAGGTTGTGTGATCGTCGTGAATCCTGACTTTTTAAAAGATCGCCCCCAGGGTTCAACCGCTGCAGCCAGGCCTGGCTCCTTGCCGACCGCCGGATCACCGCTATCGTTGTTGGAGCCCGTACGGTCGAATAAATCGAAACAAGCCTGGAAGCTGTGGTGACTGGGATCTTCCTGGCACTTTGCGCGACCGCCTGAGCAACGTTGTCCCCTTTGAACACGGATATCCACAGGAATGGATCGACATGACATGGAGCAATATTTCCGGTAAAGAAGAATTTCTTCCATGGACGTTATGATGACCACGCCTGGTATGTGTCGGATACAACTTTCATAAAAATCCCCTTATCAAAGGCAATCTACTCATGATTGACGCACATTCCCACATCTGGACACGCAACGTCGAGCAATTCCCGTTGGCAAATGAAAAAACCGTGGACGATCTGGATCCCCCCAGTTTCAACTACGACGAATTGATTGCCCTCACCCAACCTTTGGGCGTATCAAAAGTCGTGTTGATTCAACATGGACCCTACCATGGAGTCGACAACAGCTACGTGCTGCATGCGACTCGTCGTTATCCAGAGGTCTTTCGCGTGGTTGCCGGAATTGACGATCGGCGCGAAGGAACTGGCGAGTTAATGCGCAAAATGCTTCCACAAGGAGTGACCGGTTTTCGGATTACCCCTTTCTTCCCTGCTCGCACCAACTGGCTTGAAACACCTGGCATGGAAGAAATGTGGCGCGTCGCCGCTGATACCGGACAGGCGATATGTTGCCTGATCAATCCGGACGACTTGCCAGCAGTCAGCAATATGTGCGAGAGATTTCCAGGTACCCCTGTGGTCATCGACCATTTATCGCGCATAGGTGCCGATGGCACGATCCGCAATGAAGACGTTAACGAACTCTGCAAGTTGGCTAAACAGAAGCAGGTATCCGTGAAGGTCTCCGCCTTTTACGGATTGGGGGCCAAGCAAGCACCCTACCTCGACCTTGCTCCGCTAATCAAACGCGTCTTCGAGGCCTATGGTCCTCAACGCCTGATGTGGGCCAGCGACTGCCCCTATCAACTCGCTCCCGGGCACACCTATGCCGATTCTATCGCGCTGGTCCGCGACCACCTTGATTTTCTTTCTCCTGAAGACCGCGAATGGATTTTTTCCAAGACTGCCAAACGGGTTTATTTTTTCTGAGGCTGCTACCGCAGACATAAAATAGAACCCGTGCATCTGATAGCTGAACACCGTAGTTTGTGGCCGGAAACAATGCATCTCCCCTATCATAGAAGGAATTGCCCTGGCTCCTGTCCTCGTTTTGGAAATGCGGCTCTCCCGGAAATCTACTCGTGGCGGAGCGCTTCAATCGGATCGAGTTGCGCAGCGCGCATTGCCGGGTAAACCCCAAAGACAACCCCAACTCCCACGGAGATGGCAAACGCCAGTGGCACGGACCAGGAAACGAGAATGGGCTCAACCGTGCGAATCAGCTCTGGTAAATCGTTCATCATCTTGGGGAACTGTCGGTAAAGCTCCCCCCGAATGGCAACTGAAAGCGGTCGGCAGAACACGCCTCCGAGAATTCCAAACAAGCCACCCACCACCGAGAGTACCACGCTTTCAACCACGAATTGTCGTACAATGTCACGACGTTTGGCACCCAAGGCGCGTCGGATACCAATTTCCCGAGTCCGCTCGGTAACCGTCGCAAGCATGATGTTCATGATCCCAATACCTCCAACCACCAATGAAATCGCCGCAATCAGTCCCAAAAATAAAATGAACATCAAACGCGTGGTATGAGCCTGCTGCAGGAGTTCCAAGGGAACGGTCATCCCAAAATCACGCATGGTGTGATCAGCCGAAATCGTATCTCGTATCACATCTGCCGTTGCCAATACGTTTTCCCGGTCATCCACCCGTAGCGTAATCTGGCTGAGTTCGAACAAATCGCGTTGAAAGGTTCCAGGCTTGGTAACAATTTCCATATCGCCATCGCGACGCCACATGGTGGTGATGGGAATATAAACATCCAGGGAATAATCTTCAGCAGCGAAGGATCCCCCAATACCAGCGGACGGAGCCCGCGGCTTCAGCACACCCACGACGGTGTAAAAGTTCCTGCCAACCATAATGGATTCCCCCAGCGGATTCTCAAAAGGGAAGAGCCGCTGTGCGCTTTCGGCAGCCAAAACACACAAATTGCGTTCCTGCTTGAGATCTACCCCGGTAAGAAACCGTCCACGATCAAGATCCAATCTCGTCACCGTGGCATATTCGGGAGAACACCCTACCAGGCGACCCTCAAAATAACGGGTTTGATTGCGAAACTCTCGGCCCACCTCTCGAATCGGCAGAGCTTCATCAATAGTGGGGATGGTGGTAATCAACCGCACATAGTCAGCTCGCGTCAGACCGTAGCCACCGTCTTCAAATTCGTCACTCGAGGGTTTAATCGTACGGACGATAATGTTTTGCGCACCCAGGCTGGCAATCTGCTCCTGGGCTGCTGTCCCGATACCCTCTCCAAGGGCAAGCAGCCAGATTACGCTGCACACCCCAATAAAAATTCCCAGTACCGTAAGCGAAGATCGCAAGGGATGGAGCAACAGGCTCTTGATACTAAGTCGAATTGTCCGGAACCAGGTTGCCATCACATGTGCCTTTTATCATCCATAATCTTTCCATCCCGTAACACAATAGATCGCTTCGTCCGCTCAGCTACTTCCGACTCGTGGGTCACAACAATGATCGTGCGGCCCTCAGAATTAAGCTGCTGCATCAGGTCAAGAATTTCGCCGGTGGTGGTCGAATCAAGATTTCCAGTCGGTTCGTCGGCCAGAATGAAGCGAGGATCATTGACCAAGCTGCGCGCGATTGCAACCCGCTGCTGTTGCCCGCCGGAAAGTTGGGCTGGACGGTGTGCGAGACGGTCGCTCAAACCAACCATTTCGGCCAGTTCAAGACACCGGGTTCGTCGGGCTGCTGATATCTTGCCGCTGTAATAGAGCGGAACTTCAATATTCTCAACCACCGACAATGCCGGCAACAGGTTGTACGATTGAAACACAAATCCAATCCGTGTTGCGCGTGTTTCAGCCAGTTGATCATCACTCATTTGGCGCACATCATCGCCGCTCAACAAATAACTTCCCGATGTCGGCCTATCGAGGCAACCCAGTATGTTCAATAGCGTACTTTTCCCAGATCCAGAGGGTCCCATAATTGAGATGTAATCGCCGACCGGGACCTCGAAGGAAATCCCCTGGATCGCGTGGACTGTCTCGCCTCCCAAACTATATTCTTTGCGCATATCGCAAATTGTTGCAGCATTTTCGAGAGGGCTAGAAACCACAACACCGCTTTCCAGGAAAAGATTCGCAGGTAGGAACGAACATCATCACTCGGCCTGTGACCGCGCTAACCAACAGACCACTAACTTCCATTGGTGGCTGAAGATGGCACCACAAGGCGAGCTGTTTTGGCGCGATTCGCCGCTTCTTTTTTTCCAGGGAGACGCGGTCTCTGTACCGCCCTTTGGTTCTCTTCGGGTGGCAACTCTGGCAAGTCAACCCGGTCGAGATATTTCCGCGGGGCCATGGCAACCTGTTCTGTTTCCCGAAGCCCATCCTTGATGACAAAAAATTGATCGTTGGTTGGACCACAATGAACGACCCGGGCCTCCCAGTTGCCGTCGTCCACCACCAGGCAATAGTAATCCTCTCCGTGCGGATAAACTGTTTGTACAGGTACTTTGATCGCATCTGCTACAAACTCACACTGGATGGTAACCGCAGCCGTCATTCCTGAACGAAGTTCAGCAGCGGGTTCGTTAATTTGCACATATGCCTTGTATTCCTTGACGTTCGCCTTCCGCCATCCGGTTGGTTCGGCATATTGCTTGACACTTTCAACGGTACCCTCCAGTGGCTGTCCAACCATTCCAACGGGACTGATTACCGCTGGCATTCCTGGTTTTACAAACTGAATCAAAGACTCATTAATTTTGACAACTACCCGCATCGCGGAAGCATCGGGAAGTTGAATGATAGGCTGTCGCTCCCGAATCATTGCCCCTTCTTCAACAATGAAGTCATCCTGACCGCGACGATCCGATTCATGTGCGTAAACAACCGTCCCCGGTTTTGGGGCAGTGATCGTACATTTTGCAATCTGGTCTTCAATTTCACGGAGCTTGCTGATCTCTAACTCAAGACTGTTCTTTTCAGCCTCCCATTTGGCTTTGGAGATCTTGATATCACTCTCGCACTGCTTGAGCATTTTTTCCTTCGTAAACTTGTCGAGAACTTGAAGCCTTGTTTTGGCAGCATCCAATTCCTTGACCGATTTCTCGACCGCGAATTTATCCGCCTCCAACTGCAGCTTGTTTACGTATCCCTTGCTGGCAAGCTTCTTGCTGTACTCGTGGTACTCCTTCGCGCGGTTGAGATTCTCTTCGGCGACGAACACCTCGCTCTCGATCGTTTGCCGTTCCTGGACATAGGTTCCTTCTATGTATTCACGTTTCGTGATAACTGCCGTCTCATAAATGTTGCGCGCCTCGATAACCAGTGCTTCCACTGTATTGACCGTAATCTGCTGTGTGATTTTCTCCTCGACCAGTGCCGAAGAATCGAGCTCCACGAGAAAATCGTCCGTTTCGACAGCCTCCCCTTCGGACACAAGTCGCAGAATAGCCAGTCCGGGAGAATTCTTTGTCTTCACTTCTGAGCGAATTTCGGTAACGCCTGCCGACTCTATTTCCCCCCGTTCGGTCACCGAAAGTACAAAATCATCGCGGGCAACCGTGTATAACACCACATCACCATCTATTAACCTATCTCCCTTGGTGTTCAACCATAGATACCCACCATAAGAAGCGGCCACCACAATCGAAATGATTAGGATGGTCGCCAGATTGGCGCCACCTCGGTGAGTCCGCGAAGAGCGATTACCAGGTTCTCCAGCGGAGTGTCTTCCCGGTCGGGTTACCGAAGATGCCTTGACCATGTTGGAATGTTTTTAAACTGCAACCTAGGATAAATTGAGACGACTGGTATTGTTTTGCGAATATCCCTTCCTGGATAAACCTGGTTGACGACCAACCCAGCCCCTCAAAAGGGAACCTCTCCTAATTATACGCAACGCATTTCAAGGCGTCATCGTGCGAAAATGAAAGAAGGTTTGGCTATCGAGAATGCTCGACCACCGGGATTGGGTCCACCTCTCCGGAAGACCCAACCAACTTGGGTCCATCCAAGTCTGGCAAAGAAACCAGTGGTAAATTGTGCCTGTCACCAGGGAATTTGACTGATTTTTGGCTGTCTGTATCTTCTGCAGGTAAAGGAAGGAACTCCAACACCGGCCCGTCGGGTAAAAATTCAACGGGTGGCAAATTTTCCAAGTCCTCTTCTTCCGTAACGACCGGATCCTTTCTGCAATAGTCCAGGAACGTTCGCAATGGAAAATCTTGTTTTACATAGATTCCTTCCGGGTTGATCTGCATGACCCCCAAGTCATACTCCAGGTTTAACCGTTGCACTCGGTAGTTCACCCACACGCTTAGAAAGTCGTTCTGTACGTTGAGTAAATCGGAAAGCGACTGAACCAGATCTCGAGCAGTCGTTGCCCCCAGTTCTGCCTCTGCACCTGGCTTGGGAGGTTCGGAAAGACGAATCTGTGTCAGGTCAACCTGGGCAATGGCAACCAACACCGCCGCTCGACGAATTTCCAGATTCACTTCATTGAGGCGAAGCTGACGAATTGTGTTGCGTAGTTGCTGGTCAATTCTGTCACGGAATTGGTAGTAGTTGCGTCGGGCCTCCTGGTATTCAATCAGCGACTGTCGATAGATATTGCGCTCCGCCAGACGCGTCAGTGGTGGATCAATCTGCATCCCCACGCGGAGCCGACCCCGGGTCCGCCGCAGGTGAAACGGGTTGTCCCCCACATTGCCCAGGTCACCGCTAAAGAAGATATTCAAATCACTCAATAGGGCATTCGCATTGAAGTAAATAAGACGCCATGTATCGACCAGTGCCGCTCGAGCGTTGGCCCAATCGCGGCGGTAAACTCGGGCTATCGCAAGCGCCTGTTCAGACGTCAAGTCAACTGGCTGAAACGAAATCGCATCCAGCCTGGCACGTGCCTGGGCAATTCCCAGTTCCAGCAACCGGTTCGAAAGATCGTCAAGAATATCGACCACACGTTCTTTTTTCTCGGCATCCGGAAGGGCTGTCTGCGCAATCAGGTCGTTGAGCTCTCGAAAAAGTTTTGAGAAATGCACGTCCAGGTCGGCCAGTTCGTTGCGAAGCAACTCGACACGTTTTTCGACGTTTGAGATGTCAAGCAAACTCGGATTGACCAGCGCCTCTTGGACCTCCGGTCGTTCGGCCAGACCTTGAAGTGCTTTGCAGCGGGTGGGTAGCTGCTCTTGTAGCCGAGTAAAGTCGTCTTGCACTGTCGCCCACTCTTTCTGGAAGGCAACCTCAATTTGTCGGCATTGAGCAAAAACCTCAACCATGTCGGGTAAGGCCTCCTCCGATTGATCCTCCACTTCTTCAGCGGGCGAGGGCAGCAACAGAACAGGACCTCCACTCGTGTCGAGGGCAGCGTCGACCTGATTCATATTCTCGACCGGTTGTCGCAGCACGTCCAGCAGTTGAGCGACGTCGCTGCGGACCACGTCCAGATCAGCGTCGATTAACTGGAACTGGTCAAGTAGAGGATCCCGAATCGCAACAGGTAAATCGGGTGGCAAACCAAGGTCAATCTTATAGTTGTCCAAAACTGTCTGATAGACCGCCTCGGAAGTGAGCAGTTGGCTTTGGGCGTTGTAAAGTGCCTGCCGTGCCAGGTCGACCTGAAAACGATCGATTCGACCTGCTTCGTACGACGCCTGAAGTTGTTCGACGCTGCCACGAAGGGCAACTACGTTGGCCTGCTGGTTCTGAATTTCCTGAGCTGATTGCAAGAGTCCCAGGTACCCTTTGGCCCCGGCGGCCCCAGCCCCGCCGGTAAATCCATTCCCCGTTCCGGAACTGAAGAAACTTCCGCCACCGCCAAGACGTCCGAATCCACCTCCCCCCACGCCTGAAAAACCTTCCAGGCCGCTGGCACCGAAAACACCGCCGCGGCGAGAGGGACCAGGTCCGGCACTTTCTCCTGTCACAATATTGAGATAAAACCCGCGGCGATAACGCTCCATACTGCGCACGTTCGACAAGAGGGTCCGTTCCGATAAAGTCAATCGTTCCAGCACTCGGGTCCGCCCGCCAAAACGCAACAACGGTTGCACAATTGCAAAATCGAGAATGGTATTGCCTGCATACTCATCCGGCCCGGCAAATTGCCACACGAGCGAATTCGCCAAACCAACCACAAGTTCGCCTCCAGTTGCTGAAAGTTTTTCAAGCCGCAACTGATTAGAAGGTCGCAAAGGCTGAACATCGAGAATACTCGAGGAGCTTCCTGTTCCTGATCGGTCGCGCCCGTCGGCCGTAAAAAAAATCCCCGAGCCACCAAAAAACTGGGTATCAAAACGAAAACGTTCGAAGGTTACATCCAATGCCGAAAGATAAAGATCTTCAAGCTCCTCCTGGTACCTGGGTGATTGCAACAGTGCCATTTTCACGGCGCCTGTCTGATCAAGCACCAAAGTCCCCTCCTTGTTAAGCGGTAGATACTGCATCCAATCCGGATTCTCAACAAAGGGAGTTTTCTCCGCACATTTCCAACACTTCGAACCGGGTTTGCAGTCGACGCATTCCATATATCGATGCGAAATCGGGTCGTCGGGTGGCATCGGCTCGCAGTCAGGATTGTACGGATCGTACATCCGCGAGGTCGGATTGATATTGATCCGAAATTCGCCCGGCGCAGAACCGGCAGCCACCGCTTTGTGATCCACCAGACAATTCACTTCGCGATCGGCTTGCAAGCGGTACTTGGTACGACTACAGCCCGCCAAAAAAATGGCCAAGATCGTGACCAAAAGCAGGGCGCAAAGCCACCGACCCGCGCCAGCAAGGGTTTGCAAGCGAAGAGTAGTATCACCGGTCACCGGCGAAAGATACGTTGTTTTGGAAAAGTTGGAAGACAAGGTAGCTCGAAAAGCATGCACGCGCCCAACTCGCCCAGGTTCTCACGATTGGTCATGAGAGGTAGTTTTGCGAAGTCAGGCAAGGCGGCGCCATCCGGCCAAGTGCGCGCACTATGAACCACTACGCGCAGACCGTGGCGTCTCTTTGGGTCAATTCGGAACCTGCAGGGTGAATCTTGAAGAAACTCTGCAGCCTGTCGCAGAAAAATGGCCCTATCTGGCTCCGGCTTGGAAGATCACACCGGCTCAGGAAAAACCCTACTGGCTGCCATTCGAATCGCCAATCGCATTGCTATTTGCATGTCGTCACAGCTCGCGAGGTCCCTACCTGCAATGTCAAAAGCCGTGCCATGATCGACGGACACTCGCACGATCGGTAAGCCAAGCGTAACGTTGACCGTGTGTTCAAAATCCATGAGCTTCATTGGTACATGGCCTTGATCATGATACATGGCAACTACCAAATCACACTTTCCCCGCGCTGCTTGCATAAACAGGGTATCCGCCGGCAAGGGGCCTTCGCAGGCAATGCCTTGGGCACACAATTTGTCGATAGCCGGACCAATAAATTGGGATTCCTCATTGCCAAACAGGCCGTTCTCACCAGCGTGCGGGTTCAGCCCACAAACGGCAATCCGTGGCGGATTCCCGTTCAAACGAATCATGGCCTCGTGCCCTAACTCGATCGTTTTTTGAATTCGATCCACCGACAGTTTCGCGGCTTCGGCCAGGCTACAATGGGTCGATACATGAACCACCGAAAACTTTTCATGATGGAGGAGCATTCTCGACTGCTGTACACCACACAATTCTGCAAGAAACTCGGTGTGGCCACAGAAGTCCATTCCGTTCAGGGCAACCGCCTCTTTGCAGAGTGGCCCGGTGACTATCGCATCTGCCTTCCCGGAAAGGCACAATTGGGCGGCAAGTCTTACATACTCCAGGCCTGCCTTGCCACAAGCGGCTCGGACCTCGCCAATGGCCAACTCCGACTCGGATAGCTGACGGGCCCTCAAAACCACGACTTTCGCATCTTCGGCCATGTCTTCTGGGTGATCGACCACCTGGTCCGGCTGAAATCCTAAGGTCTCACCCAAGGTGCGGATCTGCCAGTCCTCACCAACAAGGACCCATCGGGCTGTGTTGCGCAAAGCATCATCCAGCAGTGCCTTGATGGTTACTTCCGGACCAACCCCGGCAGGGTCTCCAATCGAAACGGCAATCGTAGGAATATCGATCATTTTTAAGGCTAATAAAAGGAAAGGAAAGAACCTCAACTACAGAAGTCCTGGCAGTGGCACGGTCAATGGTGTTCACCATCTTCATACCAAAATTGATCCGGAACACGGCCGCAAGTCGGTTTACCCTATCTTCTCTGCTACCCCCACCGACTGGCAAGCCCCAAGCCGGGAATCGATGGGTAGACCCGCTGATCAGGCTACTGTTAGCATGGGTAAGGTGCTTCAATAACGTATTTCCTTCACAATCACTGGCGCGTACCAACCATGGCTGAAAACTCCCACGACTCGGACTCTCCTGCTGAGGGGGAACCATCTCGGACTCAACACGTTAGTGCCCGGGTTCCTGAAAAGGTCGGCTTGGGATCTTTCAGTACAGGTGCGATTGTGATGACTGGGGCAACGGAATTCATGATTGATTTCGTGCAAAATATCGGGGGGCCAGCGGCAGTAACTGCCCGGGTGGTGATGCCACACTCGGTCATGGCACAATTTATCGAAGCGCTTCGCAAGAACCTTGAAATGTACACCACGCGTTTTGGCACACCTGCCGAACTTCCACAACAACAACCCAATCAAACGTTGACACCACAGCAAATCTACGACGATCTGAAAATTTCTGATGATTTACTGAGTGGATCGTATGCCACAGGTGTCATGATTGGGCACTCGGCAGCAGAGTTTCGGCTCGATTTTTTGACGAACCTGTTTCCGACTGCCGCTGTTTCGACGCGCGTGTTTATGTCTTCTCCACAAATTCCCCGGCTACTGAAATCGTTAGAAAGCACCTATCAGAAATACGAGCAACTTCGGCAGCAGCAGGGAGAAACCGAAAAAGGTGAATCTCTCGACCCACCCGACGAACCACTCGACCCACCCAGTGAGCCACTCGGCCCACCCGACGGATAGTCTCATCCAAAAGAGGATGCGCCGGTACACAACGGTCTATTAGCAAGTCGCTCATTTCCTTGGTAGCGACAAGTGGCTGACGAGAACCTCGTAAAACCGCTGCAATTCAAGCAGCCATCTGGTCTCTGATTGAATGCCCCAACCCACGTCCCGGACTTTGCCGGTTCAACTGCGGATTGGGCCGGGGGTTGGCGAAGCCGGGGCTGGTGATTCCCTGGCGCGTACTTCGATGACCCGAATTTTTCGCCACTTGCCCTGAAGGAAACGAAGCAAGAAGGCCAGGCCAAGGACCCAAATCCAGGTGGTAAACAAAGCCCAACATCCATAGATGCTGAGTTTCCAGACCTCAACACCAAGCCAGGTGACTAAAACCAACATCGCAGCCATCACCAGGCTTAATTTAAGTATAAATCGAGTATCACCCGCACCCTTGACCGTGCTGGCAAAAATCATGGCCGCAGCATCGAACAAGTTGTAGGCTGCGACGAACATGAGCAGGTTCGCAGCCATTGATTTGATTGCCAGTTGCTGTCCTGTTGGATCTACATCGGCAACAAAAAATCCGAACAAAAAGAATTCCGGGACTACCACATACAAGATTGAAATCAACACCATGTAACCGAGTGCAATCCAGAGGGCGGTCCATGTGGCCCGGGCTGCCAGATCATCTCGATCTTCGCCAAGCCGTTGTCCCACCAGAATTCCAGTAGCCAAAGCAACGCCCCAAATGGGCATAAATGCCAGGGTATTAATACTAAATGCCATGGTCGTTGCTTCGGCTTCAAGCGACCCGATTCGATGTACCAGAAGCACAAAGATTGAAAATCCCATTACGTCCAAAAGCAGTTGCACGCCACTCGGACCCCCAAAGTAAACAAGCCGTCTCACAAGCCGAAAGTCCCAACACATCCCCAAAACCGTGTGAAATTGGAAACGGTGTTTTTTCTGAAGTACCAACAACAAGTAAGTCAACGCCTTGAGCCATAACGCAACCACGGTCGCCCAACCCGCACCGGCAATCCCCATTGCGGGAAAACCGGCATGGCCGAAAATCCACAAATAGTCCAACAACACATTCAGCACAACAAAGATCATATCCGTCCACATTACAACGACCGTTTGACCACGGCCGCTGTAAAAGGAAGAGAACGACTGGGCCAAGAGCATCGCCGGGGTGCCAACGGTAAGAATATAAAAATACAGTGTTTCCTTCTGTTGGACTCCAACGCCATGATCTGCAACATGAAAAACTTGCACAATCAGCGGGGCAGCAAGAAGCAGGATGGGACCTGCCAGCAATGCAATCCAGACACCTTGCCACATGACAGGTCCGATTCGTTTGAATTGACCATCTCCGTGGTACTGAGCCACAAACGTACTTACATAAGTACAGATACCCAACGGCACGCATAGCGAGGCGAACCAAACCGTGGCTGCAAAAAACGCGGCCGACATGGCCTCGCCGCTGGTCCATTTAAGAAACATTCGATCCACGAATGTCATCACGGTCCAGGAGACACTCGAAATCACCAGCGGCAAGGCGATCCGCAGTACATCGTGCCCTCCCATAGGGCGACCCCACCACGACGTTTTCTCCAAGGTAGCTACAGCTGGCTCAGACATTAGGCCCCTTGCTTCTCGGCTGTTACAACAGGTTCTATGGCAAGATTCTAGACGATTTCCTGTGGTAAAGTGACCGTGAGAACCAAATCAGGTTTGGAGGGACCACAAGATTGAGACGGGAGACCGCAAACAGAATTGCCGGGCAGCACGGGGCGCGGTTCAGGGGGTCCCATTGGCTGTGGGCTGCCGATTCGCGTGCAGGTGGGCAACGTACCACATGTAGTGATCATTTTTGAGTTGATCGGCAGCTAAGATGTGCTCACGGGCTTTGTCCAGTTGACCGTGGGCATCGTAATAAAGTCCCACATACAAGTTGGCATAAAACAAGCGATACTTTTGCTGGTCGCCAGTGGGCGAACCTGATCGAGCCGCCCGAAACACCTCGTCGACCTGGGCTTTCCCCCGGTAAAGAGCATCAATCTCCATCATCGGAACGCGCGTATCCTCCGCATCGAGTGGCATCATATCCTGTTGAGCCTGCTCAACCCCGTCAACCTTGGCCTGGCAGAGGAATTTCCAGGCCACATTCTCCACGTCATTCGCATCGTAGGTTTGGTAGAGTTCAAACTGTTTTGCACCTTCGCGAAAACGACCGTCGTAGTAATACGACAATCCCCGCTGCCAATGCCGCTGTTCAAGCCGCGGATTGAGCTCGATCGCCCGATCAAAGTCCTCAATCGACCCACGGGCATCGCCCCCCTTGAAACGCGCGGTGCCTCGCTGCTGCCAGGCCGCAGAGTCCTCTTTTGCAAGTTCGACCCAACGATCATAATCAGCCGTGGCCGCCTCAAATTGACCGAGTGATTCTCTTAATCTGCCACGAAGGATCAGTGCCTTGATGTTTAATGGATCCTTTGTCACAACTTCGTCCAAAACCTGGATCGCCTCGGCAGTGCTTCCCCGTTCGGCCAGGCGGACGGCCTGGGCTACGGAGTAAGCTGGCTGAGCTGGCGCCGGCTGCTCTGCACCAAGCTGGGCGGGTGCAAGGCCAAGTTCAACAAGTACCAATACGGCTCCAGACAACACAAAGGTCCAAGCCAACACAAATGAATATAGATTTTTTGGGGCCATGCCGGCTATTGTAACCATCTGGACCGATCGTGGAAAACCCGTCCGCCATGGTCCAGGTCCTAAAACTACGCGTCCCAGTTCGATAGAAAGCAGACCTGTGATACTATCGCTGATGACCTGCAGTCATTGCTGAGGAAAAAGCAAGCACGATGATCTTCTTTCGCTATCCAACCATCGTCGCCATTATGGTGATTGCTGCGCTGGTCTTTGCCTACGAGCAGACAACCAGTCCCCTGTTTCTGCTCCACTACGGGGCGGTGCCCCAGGAAATCAACCTGGCCTGGAATTTTCTGTCCCATGGGGACTGGAATTTGGAAGTGGTTGGCCGGTTGTTGACCACGGTGACAGCGCTGTTCTTGCATGGTGGCCCGGAACACCTGCTATACAACATGGTCTTCCTCTGGATCTTTGGAACTTTAATCTCACAACACTTGGGCAACTGGGTTGCGCTAGCACTATTTTTGGTGTGTGGCGTGGTGGGGAATATCGTCCAGGTCTGTCTGAATCCCACTTCACCGGTACCTATCATCGGAGCTTCCGGAGCGGTCTACGGTTTTGAAGGGGCCTATCTCGGCCTGGCGTTGCGGTGGCAACTTCCAAACCCGGATGTGTGGCCGCTGGCACACCCGATTCCACCACTGCAGCTGGGCGCTTTGGCCATCGTGGGACTTGTGTTTGATGGAATCTCGATCATGGAAACTGAGCAGCCAATCGCTTACGGCGCCCATCTGGGCGGAGTCGTAGCCGGTTTTGCAGCCGCCCTGCTTCTCACCCAATTTTTTGTCACCGCCGGTGCTTACGACAGCCTGCGGCGCCGCTGACGGGTAAATCTTGACCGGTCGACAGAAGCGTTCCCATGGGCCACAATTGGCGCAGTTCCAGTACCATGCTGCCGCGATGACCTCCAAAAAGGTCAACAGGTCCTTGGATATTCCACCAAACTGTATGTGCAATGGTTGGACCAAAACAACCTTGCCGTAGTAACCGTGCTCTGCAAACAGGAAAACGTAATGATTATCGACGCTCACCTTCACGTCACCTGGGGCTTCCACGGTCTTACCGGAGATGGGGTTACGAAATCGTTGACGTATGGCCGTGCGCAAGTTGGCGACCAAGAAATCCAGGTGTTGCCCCCTCTTTGTAAAGAGCCGACTCGGTTTGAACCTGAAACACTGGTCCGTCTGATGGACTTGACTGGCGTCGCACAGGCAGTGTTGTTACAGGGATCTTTTTACGGTGACCAGAACGAGTACCTCTACGAAACCGTTCAAAAATGGCCAGACCGATTTGTCGCTGCAGCGTATCTTGATCCTCGAGACACCGCCGTGCGGGAAACATTTCGCCAGGTAACTGACGATTTTGGATTCAGAATTCTCAAGTTTGAGATGTCTGAGGCAACGGGTTTCACCGGCGTTTACCCCGATCTGCGACTCGACGGCCCAGAAATGAAGTGGATCTGGGAAGCGGCTGCCGAGCGCGACCTGGTCGTCACGCTCGACCTGGGCAGGGGAAATACTCCCGGGTATCAGACGGAAGCGGTGCGCAAAATCATTGACTGGCATCCAAACCTGCGAATCGTGATTCCCCATCTTGCCCAGCCACCGATTGCTGATATGGACAACGAAGAACTCAACACGTTATGGGAAGCACAAATTCTGTTGGGGCAACACGAAAACGTTTGGTTCGACCTGGCAGCCCTCCCGGCATATGGAGAACAAGAATATCCTTTTGCACCCACCATCGATTACATCCGCCGCGCCACAGATCTGATCGGCTCGAAAAAACTGATGTGGGGTAGTGATATTCCCGGCTTGTTGGGACAGGCAACTTATCCCCAACTGTTGGCTAGCATACGCAATCATGCGAACTTTAGTGACACCGAAATTACGGCGGTCTTTGGTGACACCGCCCGAAAAATTTACTTCCAAAACTAAACTAAGCCAAAACATTTTTCGCAGCATTGGGAAACCACGAACTTTTTTCGGTCCGGATTTTTGGCAACCGATTCTGCACGATTGCCTTTCACAATAACTGTTTTCAATACAAGAGGCCTCAAACCTCATCGTTGGCCAGCTACTACGGTAATTTTCCATTCACTTAGGAATTAAAACATGCCTGATCAAAAAAGTATCTTGATGCCTATCGGCGATGCTACGGAAATGATGGATACTCTTTACCCATTTTTTCGCCTGGCAGAAGAAGGGTACGAGGTCGTCGTCGCCGGTCCCGAGGCCAGGATGTACCACGGTGTGATGCACGAAAAACCACAATCGGATCCGATACCCTGGGACATTACGCGAGAGCAGCCTTCTTACCATATTCAGGCAAGTATAGCTTTCCGTGATATCGACCCAACCGCTCATGCAGGACTCTTTCTTTCCGGAGGGCGAGCTCCTGAATATCTCCGTTACGATCAAGATCTGCTGCGCGTCACCCGGCACTTCTTTGAAGCGAAAAAGCCCGTCGCCATTACCTGCCACGGAATCGAAATTGCCGCAGCTGCAGGATGCTTACAAGGAAGAAAAGCCACAACCGTTGCCAAGTGTGAACTCGATATCACACAATTTGGTGGAAATTATATCAACCAACCTATCGTTGAAGATGGTCATTTAATCACATCCCGCACGTGGCACGATTACGCTGGACTCTTTAAGCCATTTGTAGCCATGTTAAAGAAAGCGGAATAAACCGCGGCTACACAATTCCATAGGCAAGCATGGCGTCGGCCACTTTGACGAAGCCAGCGATGTTTGCACCTTTTACGTAGTCGACCGTTCCATCTTCGCGTCGCCCATATTCCAGGCAGCGGGCATGAATGTCGTGCATGATTGTCTGCAGCCGCTGGTCAACTTCAGCGCGCCCCCAGGAAAGGCGTAACGCGTTTTGACTTTGCTCCAATCCAGAGACAGCAACTCCACCCGCGTTGGCAGCCTTGGAGGGCCCATAAAGAATTTTGGCATCGGAAAACGCCGTGGCTCCTTCGGCGACGGTAGGCATGTTCGCACCTTCACAAACTGCTTGCACTCCGTTGCCCAGTAAGGTTTGCGCATCCTCAGCACTTATTTCATTTTGTGTGGCGCAGGGAAACGCGATCTCGACCGGAACAACCCAGGGGGGAGTTTCAGCATGAAACTCGGCTTGGGGGAATTTTTCGACGTATTCGGAAATGCGTCCCCTACGAACCTCCTTGATGTCTTTGACAACCCTGAGTTTATCCCAATCCAAGCCATCCGGGTCGTAAATAAATCCAGACGAGTCTGAAAGCGTGACGACCTTTGCCCCGAGTTGCAATGCCTTTTCAACCGTATAGATGGCCACATTTCCAGAACCCGAAACCGAGCAGACTTTTCCTTCAAGCGAATCGCCACTCTCACGCAACATGTGCTCACAAAAATAAACACAGCCGTAACCTGTGGCCTCTGTACGGATGAGACTTCCCCCAAACGCAAGGCCCTTACCGGTGAGAATACCGGTAAAGCGATTCTCAAGCCGCTTGTATTGGCCAAACATGTAACTGATTTCGCGTGCGCCGACACCGATATCACCAGCTGGCACATCCGTATCTTCACCAATGTGCCGGTGTAGTTCGATCATCAAAGACTGGCAAAACCGCATGACCTCACGATCGCTCTTGCCTTTCGGGTTAAAGTTCGATCCACCCTTACCCCCTCCCATGGGCAATCCTGTAAGGCTGTTTTTGAATGTCTGTTCAAACCCCAGAAACTTCAACACGCTCAGAGTGACATCCGGATGAAACCGCATCCCCCCTTTGTAAGGACCAATCGAGTTATTGAACTGCACACGCCACGCCCGGTTGGCTCGTACGTTTCCCTGATCGTCTTCCCAGGTAACGCGAAAAATAACCACGCGATCGGGTTCGGTCATCCGTTCCAGGATGCCCTCGTCGCGGTATTTTTGATGATCCCTGAGAAAGGGAATCAACGTCTGGGCAACTTCCTCGACAGCCTGGTGAAATTCGGTCTCCCCGGGATTGCGCCTGACCAACCCATGCATAAAATGTTCCAATTCGGAACGCGATTCAGCGGGGCCCGGGCCGTCGGTATCAAAGGGTGATGATTTCATGCTGGGTAAACCGCCTAAAGAAATATCTGGGAACTTGTGAACGCGCACACCTGGAAATGCCCAATTTTTGACGTCATTCTGCCTGCCTAATGCATTCCGGCGAACCAACGTAACGTATCAAGGATAACTCGGATACGAGGAGTTAGCAAAGACTTCTTGTACTGATCGCCAACCTTACGAACTGCCTCTGCCTGGGTGGGATAAGGATGAATCGTGTCGGCAATTTTAGCAAGCCCCAATCCATATGTCATCGCGAGCGTAATCTCTGCAATCATGTCGCCGGCATTTGTGGCAACAACAGTCGCCCCCAGAATTTTATCGGTCCCCTTTTTAACATGGATTTTTACAAAGCCCTGGTCTTCTCCTTCCAGAATAGCCCGATCGACCTGGGCTAATTCCTGACAAAAAGTATCTATCTTTATTCCCTGCCCAGCTGCTTCTTTTTCACCAAGCCCAACGTGGGCAATTTCCGGAGAGGTATAAGTACACCATGGGATGGTCAGCGCACTGACTTTTGCGCGTCCCCAAAAGAGCGCATTTCGAATGACCGTACGAGCCATAAAATCGGCCGCGTGGGTAAACTTGTACTTGGAACAGACGTCACCCGCTGCAAAAATCCGGGAATTCGTTGTTTGCAACTTGTCATTGACTTTTACGCCCTGCCGCTTGTCGAATTCAACACCCACGTTCTCCAACCCCAGTTCGTCCACGTTCGGAGAGCGGCCTGTGGCGATCAACAATTTATCGACCCGAAAATCGCATGTCTCGTCTCCCGTTGCGACCTGCATTCGTATGGCTCGACCTTCTGGAGCCAGCTGCAAGTTTTTGCCACCACCGAACACTTTTACCCCACCAGCGAGCATCGCTTTTTTCACAATGGCCGCAGCAACACGATCTTCCCTGGGGAGGATGTCGCCGCCTGCTGCAACGAGAGAGACTTCAGACCCAAACCGAGCAAACGCCTGAGACAATTCACAACCGATGGGACCGGCTCCAATAACACCAAGCCGACGCGGAAGTTCGGTAAGCGAAAACACAGTTTCGTTGGTAAGATACTCGACCTGGTCAAGTCCCGGAATTGATGGTACCGATGCCCGGGCCCCGGTGGCAATCACCGCTTTTTTATAGCGAAGTTGGATGCCGTTCACATCAATTTTCCCCGGCCCTTCAAACCGGGCTTGCCCGAGAAATACATCCACGCCAAGTTCGCGAAATCGTGCGGCCGAGTCGACCGGACTGATACTGGCTCGTAAACGCCGCATCCGCTCCATCACTTTGCCAAAATCGACAACTGCTTCACCTGGCACCTGCACTCCAAAGGAAGCAGCCTCACGAACCGTGGCTGCAACGCGTGCCGAACTAATCAGCGATTTGGACGGTACACAGCCAACATTCAGACAGTCGCCACCCATCAGTTCGCGCTCAATAAGGGCTACCCTGGCACCAAGTCCCGCTGCCGCCGCTGCGGTAACCAGTCCTGCCGTGCCTGCTCCCACGACCACTAGATGGTAGGGTCCACCGGGTGACGGATTGACCCAGTCGGGTGGATGCACGTGAGACTCCAGCCGTTGGTTGTACTCGTCTTGCGGATGGAGTTGGACAAAATCAGTCATGGTCGCAGTCGTTGTTACGTGGTTGTTGGTGGTTTTGTCGCTCGTTGAGAGTTGCGAAATCTGGGAACTTTTTATCGGCCCCATTGCAAGGCAACGTGAAACGGATAGGAAAGCGGACAACCGCTACTGGTTGTTTTTCGGAAGGTCACAGGATGGGACTTCCAGGTTCGTCTTGTGAAACGCCCGCCGGAGCAAGTGGAGCAGAAACCGAAGAAGAAATGGAAGCAAGCCTAATAATCCAAAGGCAATGCCCATCTGCAACAATTGCTCGGCTGTGAAGACAGCACCTATCCCCTGTTCAGCGAGGGACTGCAGATTGGGCACACTGGAGCCAGCATACGCGTAGGCCAGGGTTCCTGGAATCATACCTAGTTGGCTGACCCACCAAAAAGTGGAAGTTTTGATGGGCGTGAGGCCCATGACAATATTGATGACAAAGAAGGGGACGAGGGGAATCAGGCGCAACGTGAACAAGAAAAAAGGGCCTTCCCTCCTGAGTGATTTATTAAAACCGTCCAAACGGTCAGCAAATCGCGATTGAATGGTCGTTCCCAGGATGTAGCGGCTGAGCAAAAATGCGAGTGTAGCCCCCGCTGTAGAGGCGAAGCTGACAAGCACAAAAGTGCGCCACGCGCCGAAGAACCAACCAAACAGTAGTGTAAGTCCTGCAGCACCCGGAAGTGCAAGTCCCGCGACGACCACGTAACCTACGAACGCGAGGGCATAGACCAGCAGCGGATGATGATGCTGAAAATCGTGGACTTCGGCTTCATGTTGGGCGAGACTGGCGAGCGTTAATTGATTAGAAAATCGCCAATAGATCATTCCAGCGGCCGCCACCATAAGGGCCAGCATCCCCCAGGCAAAAGGCCACTTCCTCTGCGCAACATCTCTTCCGGCGGTTACTCCTGATTCTCCGTTGCTCATCAAAAACCCCTCAGGGACACAGGATGATTTTGCTGTGGATCCCGTGTACCCAATGATATCGTGGGTATCGTTTTATTCGTAACGCAGTGGAGAAAAACCCTTTCTTTCCGACAATGGCCCAAGAAAGTTGGCCAACAATACCAGATCGCCGGGACCACCACTAGTTAAGACGGTGCCCACTATCATCGGCAGCAAATACATGGAATCCATCGGGGCGAATTGAAAGTGCCAACTGATCGCCGGCACTGACTTTGGCATCGGCTGGCAGACGGGCAATATGCCGTTCTCCTGCCAGGTCAAAATGGACCATGGTCTCGTGCCCCATATGCTCAACAACCTCCAACGGCACTGGTGGCAGTGCTAACTTTGTTGGTTCCGTCACTAAATCCTCCGGACGAACTCCAACTTTGACTGGCCCATCGGGAATATCGGAATCGAGTTCAAGGACTCCCTGCCCCTTCGGGCCAGAACCGTTGGTCGACGAAGCACCACCCACGTAGAACTTTCCGCTCCGCACATCTCCAGAAATAAGGTTCATAGCAGGGCTACCAATGAAGGTTCCGACAAAGCGGTTGACCGGACGATTATAGATGTCCAGCGGCGAGTCGACCTGCTGAATCACACCGCCGTTCATCAACACGATCCGATCCCCGAGGGTCATAGCCTCGACTTGATCGTGCGTAACGTAAATCATGGTCGTCTTGAGACGCTGATGGAGACTTGAAATTTCAGCCCGCATTTGCACACGAAGTTTGGCATCCAGATTCGAAAGTGGCTCATCAAACAAGAATACCTGTGGGTCGCGGACGATGGCTCGCCCTAACGCGACCCGTTGCCGCTGCCCGCCAGAGAGCTCACGCGGACGGCGCTTCATGAGATCCTCAATGGACAGGATCTGTGCTGCCCGGGCAACCCGCTCTTGAATCTCATGCTTGGGCGTACGCCGCATCTTCAGCCCGAATGCCATGTTTTGATAGACCGACATGTGCGGGTAGAGTGCGTAGTTCTGAAACACCATTGCAATGTCGCGTTGACCAGGTGCGACGTTGTTGACGAGGCGATCCCCAATCTCGATCTCTCCGGAGGTAATGTCCTCCAGGCCAGCAATCATGCGTAAAGTTGTCGATTTGCCACACCCGGAAGGCCCTACCAGTACGACAAACTCACCGTCTGGGATTTTGAGATCGACTTCTCGGACGGCTTGAACGCCTCCCGGATAAGTCTTGTTCAACTGTTTGAGCTGGACGCTGGCCATAACCCTTCCATCGTCCATTGTCGGTGACACCTCGTCAAGGCGGTCACAAACAGCATGCTGGTTTGGACGGCAGCAAACCACCCCCAACAAAGACCCCACACACTGGCAAATTCAAGCCACAGAGAAAGGCGACTCCTGCAAGTCGTATCGCAACCGGTGCAATGTTATTGGCTTCGCTTACTTGCTTTCAGCTCCGTTTTCTGAACGGGCCCAAGACCACAAGCGGGAAAACAGACTACGATCTTTGCTGCCAGCCTGTGGTGCGCTGCGACTCGTATCGCTGTGGGAGGGTGAAACGATATCTGCCGAAACGAGCCTGACGGATTGATCTTTAACCATCGCCGGTACCGCACCTGCCGAAAAAATCGTAAACGGCTGCCCAACAATCTCAGACGGAGTGGCCAAATCAACCACACTGTCCCCGATGGGGTTGATCGTTGCTGCGCACTCACAACAATCCCCACAGCCACAACCTCCGCAATTCACTGGCACACTCCGAACTTCCCAGCGGCACTTGCACTCTTCGCACTCGTAGTTGTGTTTTTCCAACACGGATATGCATCGAACCCGACATTTCGCACAGGGGCAGCACCACTTGGGCAACCAACAACAACCACAACAGCCAGGCACACACACGGGCGGTATACACACCTTTTCGCAGGAAACGTTCCAGCAATGCTTTTTGACTTTCTCTTTCTCCGTGGTGCAATAACAACAGTCTTTGCAGGCACAGCAAGTACTTCCACACCCCGAACAGAAGTCGCATGCCGATGAACTATCGCAGGATGGCGAAGCGACGGACTCTTCGATGGGTGGTAGAGTGGGCACCTCGTCGGCCAGGTTGTTCCCCTGGGCAGCTGTCTGATCGACAAGAACGCTACACGACAAAACAACCACCACAACTGCCATGAGAAAAACATGGGTAATTTGAATTGGCTTAAGCACGGGAATCATCCTCCACTAAACGCCTAACCGTATAGGAAATCCAACCTTGCGAACGGGGAAAGGGTTGGGTTGCTAAATTGGTGCTCTCTAAAAGTCCACCATAAAACGCGTCCCCGCGATCTGATAGTTGCCAAAAGTCTCACCATCGACCGGCCGGTGTTTGTAGATATTGCCGTAAATGTAGTTGAACTGCATCCGGGCATAGGCATTCCAGTACCAGTTGAGCCCAAGGGTCAAACTATCCCCAACACCTCCCTGAACGTCACCACTGGTTAGATCCAAATACGACCATCGAAGCGCCACTTGCCAGGCTCCCCAGCCATGCCCGTGCCCACCACCGCACCGATCCACCAGGAAAAATTTCTCGATCGGTTTTATTCGCCCGAGCGTCCCTCTCTTTCGGTCCCATGGCATGTGATCGCCAGTCAGGAAGTACGCCACATACATGTAACCACCATGGAAATGCAACTCACTCAAATCATCATTTCTCTGCAGCCAGATGTTCTGGTATTCTCCACAGAACTGAAACGCGCCGACGTTAAATACTGTTTCCCAGCCCAACAGTTGGTAATTGTCGGCATACGGAATCTCCTGGGTATCCAACCAACGCGTCACCGTACGAGCCTCAGGACGAGTGCGGAATCGCGCCTCGTTGTCTGCACGTTTTAGCGCAACCTCCTCGGCGGTAAATCCATCGGGATCGGCAAACGTACCAGCAACTCCCAGATGCAGATATCCCCGTCCGTCAGAACATTCGTCGTACCACGGGGTGTGGGCCAAACGGTAGGCAAATTCTCCCTGACAATGATCGCTGATGTAGTTGCCTTCATCCTGAACCAACCTCAGGTTGTAGAGACCATAACGCCAGTTCCAACGAAGATCCTCAGAGTAAGAATAGGCCGCAATCCCCAACCGTCGAGAATCCTGGTTGAATGCCTCGATGACAAACGGGCGTTCCAGGAAGACGTTGTAACGGCTACTGTTGAGGTGATCCAATCCGTAGGGCCTCTTCTGATTGCCGATTAAGACTCTTTGCACGATAGGGAGGTCTTTAAATCCGAGATAGGCGTCCCGGAATTCCGACTTGTTACCCCCGGCAAATTCCATTTCGATCTTGTAGAGCATATTCTTCCACACATCGCCTTTAACTCCAAATCGCAGACGACGAAAACCGATTCGATCCTGCACCGGAAGATCTTTGTTGCCGTTCTCAAAAGCATTGGCACCGGGCGATAAATGTGGAAATGACCAGTTGTCAACGTGTACACGACCATTGACGACCATCGTGGCATCCTTGTGCCCCGTCTTGGCGTAGTTTTTGAGGCTCGATTTGAGGTCGCCGTATTTACCCTGAAGCTTTTCGTAATCGGATGATAAATCCTGAAACTGCTGCTCTAGTTCATCGAGTCGATCTGTGACGGAATCCGAACTCTCTGCCCCATGATCAACTCCGTTAGCCGCAAACAATGCATACGGTTTGTAGGCAGGCACCGGCTCTTTATGGGAGATGAACTGCACACCACTGTCGTCAAATAGTGTCGAAGTCCCATCAGCTGTGGCAATGGGGTTGGGTAACGGACTGCTGATGGGG
>JAKVCB010000059.1 GCA_022448345.1 Pirellulales bacterium | reverse complement strand
GAGAACGGCTACCGATAGAGACCGTCCTGACTTCTCAAGCCGACAAATCCAAGGCGATCCACTTTGCCTGAGCAGGGAGTTTTCACAAGGCAGCGGCCGGACAGAAGGAATTTGGTCCGCTGCACCCTCCGAAACCAAACTCAGCGGCGGTTGCGATAGAGCGACAGGTCAACCACCCCTGCCATGCGTTCAATATCAACCTGGCCATCGAGAAATTCTGCGATTTGAACCGACGCCGAAGCAGGGTTTTCGATGAGCTGACGGTGGTGAACGGTAAGGACGTCAACACCCGCTTGATTTTCCATCCAGCGGTACACACGGGAACTTTGCGTCGCAAACACCCTCTTTAGCTGTTCGCCTGAAATCTCCGCGCCTGACCGACCCTCCCGCTCCAGCATGGCACGCTGGGAGGCTACCACTTCGTCCAGATCACGCTCAACGACCACCACTCGGTAACGGTAGCCAGGTGGTACGTAGGGCATCAACTGGAGAATAATCTTGACCGCCTTTCCCTGCCCTTCACCCAACCAGGCATTGTCGGCCTTAAGATTCTTGACCCGCTGGTATTCAAAGTACCCCCGCGGATTGCTGGTATCCGCCTCGCGACGACCGTCAGAAAGCACCGCCATTCCACCAGCAGCAAGCATCTGCATAACCAGCGATGTTCCGCTACGAGGTAGACCACTGACAACGGTAATGTACTTATCCGGAT
This sequence comes from Pirellulales bacterium, assembly GCA_022448345.1. Classification (GTDB taxonomy): domain Bacteria; phylum Planctomycetota; class Planctomycetia; order Pirellulales; family Lacipirellulaceae; genus JAKVCB01. The sequence continues at coordinate 20,498 of JAKVCB010000059.1, read as the reverse complement.
CAGGCGGCATGACAGTTTCCTTGTTCTCTACGGTCGTATTGGATATCGCCGGCAGGGACGAGTCGCCTTGGCTGTGATGGAGTTGGCCGCTCACGCGGGAAGACTGGTACTTCTGCCCGGACGCGGCTGCCTGACGGCGGGCTAACCGCATTTCTACCGCAAGCTTGCGGTGTTTGGCCGACTTCTCAGGATCGCCGAGTCGATTCCTGTAAAGACTTGCCAGGCGTTGATGCGCTTCGGGGAAGTTAGGATTGAGCGAAATTGCCACCTGCAAGGCATCCACGGCCGGCAAAATACGGTCCATTCGCTGCAGGGCAACCGCCAGCCGATAGTGGGCCATCGGGTGCTGGTAAAGTAGGCCAATCGACCGCAACGCCGCTTCCGCTGCACGCTGATTCTCCTGCCTCAGCAAGTAGCTGCGGCAAAGCCCCAGATGCGCGTGAGGATTCTCGGAGTCGATTGCAATTGCTCGCTGGTAACTTCGTTCGGCATCCTCCGCACGACGCAGATTGAGATACGCCTCGCCAATTTGCAAATGCAAGCCCGGCCGCTGGGCATCAAGCTTTTCCGAGGCCAACAAATAACTGAGAGCTCGCTCGTAATCCCCTTCAGCCAGCGCAACATAACTCCAAAGATAATCAATCGCGTGCGAATTATAACGGGAACGACTCTGCAAATCACGGTAACGATTCCACTCCTGTTCACTCAACAGTGGTTGCGGAGCGGTGCCCCCAACTGTTGTATCCTGGGCCCTCTGCCGCTCAAGTTTCTCTAATTCCTCGCGCACCACCCAGGAGGACTCAGCCGTGCCGACTCCTCCTTGTGACTGGGACTCCCGTTGTTCCCGACGCAGGCGAATGTCTTGTAGAAACTGGTCCAATTCCTGGCGGGCTTGTTCGGCATCCGCCTTCCGTCGGGTACTCAGATCCTCAACCACAGATCGCAAATCGGCGATTCGATCGAGCGCCTGATAACAGGTGGCCAGTTGCACACCAAAACGGTGCTCATTCGGCCAGCGAAGATAAAGCGATTCAAGAATCTCTGCAGCAGCAACATGACGACTGTCATCCATATAAGATCGGGCCAGATTGTAACGGAGTTCTCGAACGGTACGGTCGATTGCTTTCTCGTGATCGGGCCCCGGCGGCTCAATGTAGCCAAGCGCAACCAACTGCTGAACAGCCTCTTGCGCCTCAACCGGATTGAGCTGAAAACCTTGAGGGTGAAGCCCCGCCTCGCCCGGCACCTCATCCCAACTCGGAATCGTTGTTATTTTGGGGCACGTCTCAAATGCCCCAAGGATCGGCTGACCATCCATGTCTGCACCCACCGGCAATCCAAACAACGCGAGTAAAGTGGGGGCAATATCGAGCAAGGTTAACCCATGCAACAACGTGTCGGCTTTGATATCGGGACCATGCATTACAAAAATCCCAAAGTCACGATGCTCCAGCGCCGGACCAGCCGGCTCGGCAGGGAGCACTCTCGGCCGTAAGTGGTCAGGGTGGAAACCATGATCTGAGATAAGCATCACAGTGACATTGGGACCTGCCAGTTGCAGCAACGTGTTGAGCATCATGTCATGGTAACGATACCCGGCCTCCACGACGCCTTTGTACAGTTCAAATTGCGATTCCGGCACGTGCTCCTGACGGGGCGGGTGGTACCGCATGAATCCGTGGCAAAAGTGGTCAATCGCATCGTAGTAAATTGCCATGAAGTCCCAAGGTTCATGCTGCATGAGCCAAGTGGCCGCCGCATGCACCGTTGTACATTCGGCCAGAATCTTGGCGCAGGAGGCAAGCCGCCGGTCCTCTTTTTGGTCAATCTCGTCGGCACGAGGAATAAATGGAAGGATATGTTCAGCCAGTAGTTCATTTGGATTTAAACGCAAGGCAGCCAACGTTTCACCCAACTGAGTCGGATGCACCGCACCCGCTGGAAGTGGCCAGGGCTCAGAGGGCAAACCCACCGCTCGCTGAAAATGATTCGACACCATGGCACCGCGGATTGGCTCAGCCGGATGCGACGGCCACCACCCCACCACCTGACTTGAAAAACCCCGCTGGGTAAGGACATTCCATATTGCCTTGGTGTTGCGCGAAAGATTTGTGATCGGCTGAATTCCCTGTCCGTCGGGAGTCGGCTCGGTGAAACCATGAATCCCATGCTTGAAGGGCCGCTTGCCCGTAGCGATACTCGTCCACAACATGGGCGAGAGAACCGGATGGAGGGTCGCCAGGTTGGCCATCGACCCACCTTCTACCAACCGCTTTAAGGTCGGCATTTTGCCCGCATCCATCAGTGGGTGAATGACCTTCCAATCAGCCGCATCCCAACCAACCAGAAGGACCTTACGAGCAGGAGTGACCATCGATGCCAGGCAATGAACGAGGAAACAGGGATCAGGCGCACTTATCCAGCCGCGCGTAAGTGGCCAAACACTGGAAAACAAGGACCCTTGACAAGGGAATGCGTAAAGCACGGTCCAACGATTTCATTCGCTGCGAACAACCCTGGACATGTAATTGGTTGAAAAACCGTTGACCGCCCCCTTTATGATACACGAATTTCGCTTTTTCCCACCGAGTGAGACTCGATCGGAAAAACAGAGATTGGCAACGATTGATTTTGAAACGCCCTCCTTCACCAGCCCCACGCACACTACGGGACATTTTGAGGTCGTTTTTCCCAAGGGTTACCACAACTGGGCCAATTCGCACCCCGCTCGAAGGGATTTTTTTGGTGGACTTTTTCCCCTTCTCCTATCTACCAAAAAACCTCGAGAAACATCTGTTCCCCGAGGCTTGATTTTTAAGAGGCGCCGGCCGGATTCGAACCGGCGATGTCGGATTTGCAATCCGATGCCTTAGCCACTTGGCCACGGCGCCCTGATAGGCTGCAGCCGAAAAATGCCGCAGATAACGACTGCTACCCTGGCAAACTGGCCCAAGCCACCACTTCGGCACAGGATAGAAAGTTCGGCCCAGGATAGAAAGGTCACCACTGTAAAGATCTCGACCCTTTAACCTGCAAATCTTGCCTGTAAGTTAAAGGAACCACCATAATCCGTCAAGTTTGAACAAATTTAACGGTAAATCTCGCCCTCACCCAAAAAATGCTAGCTAACACAGAAGCCGTACCGCAGAAAGAAAAGGGATGCTAGCTAACACAGCAGCGGTACTGCAGGAAGAATCGGTTAGGCGAACTGTTCGTGACTCCCAATACTCAATGAAGGAACTCTCACCAACCGTTCGATCTCCTTTAGACCGATGACCGCATATTTGAGACCTCCTCGTTGCAGGAAGAGGTCCCTGGAAGAGTCCGCATATTCCATCACTCGCCCCCAGAAGAAACTACGGCCACCGCCAACCCTAAAATGCATCGTCCTATCCAAAAGCTGCTATTTTCTACGAATAAAACCCATTTTGACGTGCTGGCAACTACAGCTGCCGAGCGCAGTCTCAACGACGTACGCCTCCGCCTTGGCAGCCGGTGGCGCGACATGACTCCCAGCCAGGCTCACGGTTACGTACGGGCCCGTGCAAGGCGAGTCGTCTGTCGCCAGGCAGGCCTGTTGGCTGCAGAACATGGCTACCGTGATCAACAGTCGATCAACGCAATCGACACACGAGCACTGGAACAGACCGCGGAGTTGATCGTCCAGGAGCTGGTGGCCACGCATCGAAGCCTCCCGCTGCGAACGGCTGGGTAAAAAACCACGACCGGTCTTCTACGCGCCAACCGGGCAGACCACCCGCGCAAACAAATCTATCAGGCAGAACCAGGCAACGCCGCCCCAACCCCTGTAAAACCGTGCGCAAGAGGCTGCAACCTGCTCTCTTCAGTGCGAGAAGACAAGGACCGACGGGGTCCCGCGGTAGTTCCACGCATAGGGTCGTCCACCCGGCATCTGCCAGGCAGGGCTGTAGAGCCCCATAAACGGAGTGGGACTGGCTGTCGGACGTTCGTTGACCATCCCATACCATCGCATTGCCGCCATACGCCACCTCCGCTGCAAGGCACGAGCCTGTGATTTTTGATGGATAATGGCTTTGGGATTTGGCTGGTAAACATAAGACGGCTTGTAACCCCAGGCATCCTCCTGGGCAGTGTCCGTCGGCGGCTCACCCTGGCTATTGGAATCCTGGGCTGCGGCAACGTGCACCATCAATACAAGCCCTACAATCACCGGATTAAACAGCTCCTTGGTTTTCATTCCAGTCGGCCTCCCGTGCCGTTGCGATTTTCTCATGGCCTGTAGTTTGAAGCAAATTTTTCAACGCCCCTCTACACAGGTTCGGCACACACAGACAGACCTGATAAGTGTGAAATCATTCTCTATTAACCCATCTCTCGGCCAACGGAGGGAATTGCCGATTAGGGCGACATTACCGGTTTTTTGGTAGCCGGCAAGCTGTTTTACCCGTTGACCAGGGGGCAGCCATCAAAAACAATATTTGCTCATCTACCAAGCGGCCTCGCAGGGGCCAGGCGTGATCGCGAGTAGGAAGTTCACTCGCAGGTGAGTTTTGACTTGTCACAAACTTCACCTATTGTTGAATGTGATGGATTGTAATCTTTCATTTTTTCGCAACCACGAGGAAGGAAACCCAGTTATGAAGAAGCTCTACCTATTGCTATTTGTAGGAGCCTTATCTGCCATGGCCACCGGTTGTGGACAACCCTCTGGCAGTACAGCCACTGATGACAAAGCTGCCGCACCTGCTGCTGAAGCCGCCGCACCTGCTGCCGAAGCCGCCGCACCTGCTGCTGAAGCCGCCGCGCCTGCTGCCACAGAGGACGCTGCAGCCAAACCGGCAGAATAATTTTGAAACTCAGCTAGGCAGCCAGGGAACAAACCGGCTTGGTTGGCCTATGGCCGCCGGCACGGTGCTTGAACCCCTTGGTTCCCACAACAGCGGGGCCAGCTTGCAATAAAGCTGAGCCCCGCTTGGCGTTTCAGTCTTCGGTGCGACCTTTTCGTTCAGCTGAAACTGTGTGTGGCTGCATGAATTCGCCAGCCAACCTGATCAAATTCCTCTCTTGGGTCGGGGGATGCTTTCTTTTTTTCCTCCGCCGCGTCGCCTGCGGCCCCGCTTACCCACTACCTTCTTTTCCTCTACGGCATCTACGGGCTGACCAATCGCATCTCGCATCGTGGAAATACGATCACGAATCGCGGCGGCACGTTCAAATTCCATCGCCTCAGCGGCTGTGACCATTTCTTCTACGAGTTCGTTGATGTACTCCTCGGTAATGTAAACCGTTTCATCCGACCGCCCAACAGCTGCGTTTGCTTCAGCGTGCGCTGCAGCCTCGGCTTCAATGCCCGCATGAATAGCCTTACGGATCGTCTCGGGGGTGATTCCGTGTTTTTCGTTGTAGGCCTCCTGCAAGGCGCGGCGGCGATCTGTTTCTTCAATTGCCCGCTGCATCGAGTTTGTCACTTTGTCAGCATACATAATCACCTTGGCGTTCACGTGTCGCGCCGAACGGCCAATAGTCTGAATCAAGCTGGTTTCACTTCTGAGGAAACCTTCCTTATCGGCATCAAGAATTGCAACAAGCGAAACCTCCGGCAGATCCAATCCCTCGCGAAGCAGATTGACACCAACAAGCACTTGAAAGGTTCCTTTCCGCAAGTCTCGCAAGAGTTCCACCCGCTCGAAGGCATCCAACTCGCTGTGCAGCCATTTGCACAACACCCCCTGGTCAACAAAGTACTCCGCCAGGTCTTCTGCCAACCGCTTGGTGAGGGTTGTAACCAGAACCCGTTCTTGCACGTCTACGCGTTGACGGATTTGTTCCAGCAAATGCGAAACCTGGTTACGGGCGGGTACAATCTCAATTTCAGGATCCAGCAATCCTGTGGGCCGCACCACCTGCTCCACTACTTCGCCCCCCGTTTTTTCCAATTCGTAATCATTGGGAGTGGCTGAAACGTAAATGGCTTGATTGATTCGCTCGCGCCATTCTTCAAATCGGAGCGGGCGATTGTCGAGCGCGCTCGGCAAGCGAAACCCGTGCTCGACCAGGGTTGTCTTGCGACTACGGTCACCATTAAACATAGCGCCAACTTGAGGCAAAGTCGCGTGAGACTCATCCACGAACAGGAGCAGGTCTTTGGGGAAAAAATCGAATAGCGTGTAGGGGGGTTCTCCGGCGCAACGCCCTGACAATGGGCGGCTGTAATTTTCAATCCCTGGGCAATACCCAACCTCCAACATCATTTCTATGTCATAGCGGGTGCGGGCATTAAGCCGCTGAGCTTCAAGCATTTTACCTTCCTTGCGAAAGTACTCGAGCCGTTCGCGAAGTTCTGCGCGAATTTCATCGGCGGCTTGATCGATCCTTTCGGCAGGCAGGACAAAATGTTTTGCTGGGTAAATAGAAACCTGATCAAGTTGGCTAATCGTGTCACCTGACGTGGGATCAATGATCGAGAGTCGCTCAATTTCATCTCCCCAAAACTCAATGCGATAGGAAAATTCTTCGTAGGAAGGCCAAATCTCCACCGAGTCTCCACGAACGCGAAATTTTCCCCGAGCCGGATCGGTATCATTCCGCTCATACTGGATGTCAACCAGTTTGGCGAGCATCTCGTCCCGATCCAGAGTCCCCCCCTGGGTGATGCCAACCATCATCTGTTTGTAGTCTTCGGGAGAACCAAGCCCGTAAATACAAGACACACTTGCTACGACAATCACATCGCGACGGCTGATCAACGCACTGGTTGTAGCCAACCGCAAACGGTCGATTTCGTCATTGATCGAGGCGTCTTTCTCAATGTAAATGTCACGCTGTGGAATGTAGGCCTCAGGCTGATAGTAGTCGTAATAGCTGACAAAATAGGTAACCGCATTGTTCGGAAAAAACCCCTTGAATTCGGAGTAGAGCTGCGCTGCCAGTGTCTTGTTGTGGGAGAGGACAAGCGTGGGCCGCTGTAATTCCTGAATCACGTTGGCCATCGTGAACGTTTTCCCCGAACCGGTGACGCCCATGAGGACTTGTTCCTGCTTCCCGCTACCGATGCCATCCACTAACGCTCGGATTGCTTCCGGCTGATCGCCGGCGGGCTGAAATGGGCTTTGAAGACAAAATTCCATAGGAAATCACCGTCGTTAGTGAGCACGTACCGAGCCGATCCATTGTTGCGGGAATTCACGAGCACCTTCCCAGGCTGGGCCTTTAATCTACGTTGAGAAGCTGCGAGGGGCCAGCGGTCGTAGAAAATTGTCGCTGCCCGTCGGTGAAAGTGGACATGGGCAGCAGGAAGGGGTGAATCCGCTCAAGGGTGCGGGCCCCCATTCCGTTGACGCGCAGCAGGTCTCTCTCCTCGAGAAACCGCCCCTCCCGCTCCCGAGACACCACGATTCGGCGAGCCAATTCTTTGCCAATACCGGGCAACTGGGTCAATTCGGCTGGCGCTGCTTCGTTGATGTTCACCAGAAAGACGGCTTGCAGAGGCGGGGCACGGTCAATCTCGATAAGTTGACCTCGGGGACCACCACTGGCAAACCAGTAAACAGCCATCGCAGCCAAAGCAGACAAAACCAAAAGCGCCACTGCAACCTGGTCCACTCGTCGGAGAAGTTGTCGCCAATCCAATTTTTCGTGGAGGTCGTTTTCTGCTGGCATGTGCTCATTCTACCTCGTGGCACGGGTTTTCGAAGCCGCCCCGGAGAGGGGGAACTCCTGAAGGACGAAAAACAGGCCCCGCGATTGGGGGGGGAGGGACGCACAACAGGTCTCCTCTACCCCGCTACCATCCAAGTGGTTGCCAGAGAACTTGCCGGTCGACGATACTACACAGTGCCATGGCCAAAGATTTTCACCAACTTCGATGGGATGCCACCCTGGAGGATGATTGCCGACAAATCATCCGTCTGGCAGTCCGCGAAGATTTAGATCGCTGGCACGACTGGACCACCCTGGCTCTGGTCGATGCCGATCAGCAGGGAGAAGCCCTGTTGGTCGCTCGCGAGCCAGGCGTGATTGCCGGCCTACTGGCCGCCCAAACAACCCTGGATGAAATGCAAGGCAACGTGCGGTGGAAAAACCTGGTCCACGATGGCGACCAGGTTGATGCTGGAGAAATGATCGCCCACATCAGTGGCCTTGCCCGCGACATGCTCACCTGCGAACGCCCACTCCTGAATTTGATAGGTCATTTATCAGGAATCGCTACCCTGACCAACCAGTTCACCCGCCAGGTGAAGGACACCAACGTGCCAATCTACGATACCCGCAAAACAATTCCAGGTTGGCGCCGGCTGGAAAAATACGCAGTACGCTGCGGCGGTGGACATAACCACCGGACGGGCCTCTACGATGCAGTCCTGATCAAAGACAATCACCTGGCAATCGCACTCTCACAAAACCTGGATCCAGAAAAAGCGGTCCGCCAAACGCGGGATTTTCTTGCCAAAGCTGGCTCTTCCTTGCCGACGAACGATTTGATCGTTGAAATCGAAGTTGATTCGCTCCAGCAATTAACCAAAGCTCTGTCTGCACATCCTGACATTGTTTTACTCGACAATATGAGTTGCAACCTCCTTCGAGAAGCCGTCCAACTCCGCAACCGCTTAGCGCCGCAAGTTCAACTCGAGGCCTCCGGAGGCGTTGAACTCCAAACCGTCGCCCAAATCGCGGCTACTGGTATCGACCGAATCAGTACGGGACAACTCACCCATTCTGCCCGCGCGCTCGATATTGGCCTGGACTGGCAAGCGACCCCTTAATGGAATCGCCTTCCACACAGGACCAACCCTGGTCCCTACTGGACCACCTGGGGACGTTCCTTTTGGCTAACAACGACTGGCCGCGCGACTCCTATTTGGCAACAGATAACAGACAACTCCACCGCAAATGCGACTGCCAAGCGGAAAGACCCAAGCAGGTTTGACTCACTCGAGAGCCGAAGTAGGCTTACCTTGACTTAACACCTCTGGGGAGGGGTGTTGGTCATCGACGCGGCGGGCATAGCTGGAAGCTAGAAGGGACCCTGCCGCGTTGTTTTTGCGCCGATCGCTGGTTGCCGGAGTTTCTCCCAAAGGGAACCGCAGATCCGCCAACCGTCCAAATCGGCACAAACGATAATCGCCAAACTGATTTCACTGGTCTTCTCCCTAAACGCTAGAAAAACTTGGGGCATTTTCCATGTTGAAAAAAGTCGCGATCGCTGGCGTCACCCCGGTTCGCATGATCGCCTCCGGAAAAATGGGTTCGGCGAGGGATAATCCAGCGGAGCCTCCCAAAATTTGGCCCTCTATTTATGTCTCACCAGGCCTTGCCGAGCTTTACCGGGAACCACAAAATTAACGCAACCCTTTTTAGCCAAAGAGTTTACCGACAATTACCCAAGGCACCCAAAAACTGCGTAAAATCTTTTCTGCTCGGCGAAAAAGTTGTTGACTAGCCCGTAACTGGCTATTAGACTGAGCTATAGCTGTGGGAGTTTACCGGTTGGGTGGGCCCTGCTGCTTTTAAGAATCTTTAGACCGTAGTAAGCAAAATACCTCGGAGTGGACCTTATGAGTGTCAGTACGGCAGCGGCGGAGTCCATCGCCCTGTTGTTCGTATGACATTCGAGAGCCGCTGGTGAGGTCCTCCGATCCTGGTTGCTACGGATTCCCGCAAGCCCTTCTGGCTGGTGGTGCATCCTAAAACACACCAAATTGGTTGGTCACCTTAGCGCGTGACTCCCAGTTCATCCGCCCTTTGGCGGTTGGCCTTGGCGGGTTGCCTTACCGGTCCTGTGCGGAATCCCTCTGCACAAATCGGCAACCGTCTGCACTGCCTTACCCGTCCAAGTCGCTCGGCAAAACGTTGGGATATTTGGACCTACTGAGCAGATTTGCACCGGGTGTGCTGGTTGCCATGACCGAAAGGTCTCTCGTAAGAGCGTTACCAGGTTACGTTCCGTCTGCGCATACAACACGATACGGTGTGCCGGTACTCGCAGTCTCAGTCTGACCCACTGGACCGCAGTGCTCCTGCACCCTCGCGAAGGCCTCTTTTCTAGTCGACTGCCTCTTGTTGCGCGCCGTTGCTGCTGCACTGACCCTGCACCAGATTTCGACGGACGTTCAACTGGTGCGATTCTACGCTTTGCGTGAATCTGCACCCCATTGTGCCTTGATTCAGGTTACTGCACCCGCGTGCAGACAACCTGATCTACGGCGTACTACCCACAATAGGATCGTTGCGTCTCTTCTGCGACGTAGTCAGCACCAACCAGTGTTGCCACGTTCGCTGTGCGCGACGAGTTGACTGAAAGAACCTCAACATGACGAACAATAACTTTGCACCTGTGTCGCGTATTGCAAACGAGGGGCCTCGCCTCCAAATCAAAACCTGCCTGGCCTTGGCAATATTTACCACAATGACCTCCTTCGCTTCTGCCACGCCAATTGAGCTGGCCAAGGCTTCTTTTCGACTGGCAGCGAAAGAGACTCTGCTCACGAAACCGCAGACCTACCAGTGGATAAGGGCTGCCATGTCGGATTCACCCTCACAACGACGGGCCAACCGAAACATGCCCTGGCTGGAAATCCAAAACGATTCCGTGGATGGTGTCTACTTGACGGAGTTCCACCTCACGATTGGTGACGAACGATTCCACTTCGCGAACAACTATTTTGAAAACTTCACGGTAATTTCCCCCACTTCAGAATTTCAAGATATCGAATCCAAAACCACTGAAGACCAAAACGAATTGGTGGTGATGTTTGACAACGGCGGCCTTGCCCCCGGACAAAAAGTGCGATTTCGCATTGAACTTGCCGTCGACGACGATCAGACAGCCCTTCTCCAGCAGTTTGCACACCCTGATTTTCGCACTGTCCTCTTTGACATGAACGGCATCGACGCCCAGGGGGCCTTTCCTTTCGCTCCCAAATCCCATCATGCTGAGGACAACTCCTCTAGCTATGCCGTCTTCAAGCATGGCGAAACGGTAATGCAGTCGACCTCCGCGACTCTCCCCGACTTTTCGGTCATCGGCACAGCGGCACATACTTTCAACCAATTTTACCGCAACTGGCGCGGGGCTGAGGAAGTGAACGTTTTCAGTGGTGCTGTTACCGCCATGGTTCCTGAACCTGACAGCTTCCTATTGAGCACCCTTGGCCTGGCTCTCTTTGGCCTGGTTGTTGGACGCCGTTCCTCTGGAACCTCCGAACGGCCGACCTACGGCACTCATGCCGCCAAGTACCGTCGTCAGAATTCTCGGCGCCAACAATTGCACACCAGCTTCCGCCACCGCAAATTACGAAATCCACCCAAGTGAAGACACCGACGGGTTTCAAGCCCTCTGCAGGCCTCGAAACCATCGACAGATCGCATCCATAGCAGTCTTCCAGAACAGGTATGAACCCAGCTTTGAAGAACAGGAATCCCAGGTCATGTTTGACAAAAACGATCATCCCGAATGCCATGCAATCGCTCCACTCCAAAATCCATGTCGCATGCGTAAAGCGCCGACGTCATGCCGCCAACGCCACCTAAAGTGCCGACGGCGCATCAACAACTGCCGCTCGCCGATAAAGCGACGCCGAGTAGGACGTAGTTCAAACAACAATCTATGGAATTACCGCCGCCGGTAACCACCATAGGGAGTCCGCAAAAACTCCGCTGCTCCAACACATTCCTTAGATCCTTACACCCAAACAGCAAACACAAAACAATGACGATCGGCAGGTTCGAAAACCCCTTCGCAGGCCAATTGTGTGAATTACACGGACATCAACAGACCACGCGGGTAGTTGTGGTCAGGGTCAGTCCGGCTCACATTTTTTGGCCATCAAGTTGGGCCTTTCCGGTTTCGACCAGGTCAATCAAACCGCCAGTGCCAGCGGGCACGCAAGCTCAGTCGGTCAACTGAACTCGCTGCCGCTGCCACACCAATCCGGACCTGCCGGTCGTCACTCTCACAACAACCCACGAAGCGGCCAGCCTCGACAACCGCTTTTACCAACTCAACGCGACAGTTTCCAAAATCAACCCTCAACGAGAACCTCACGAACACAACGACCGATAGGACCCCAAGATCGCTAGCAGTGCCAACAAGGGCAAACAACAGCCGCACGGGTAGTCGCGGCCAATCCAGCCCGGGTCATTCAGTTTGCATGCCGCGATCAATTGCTTCGGCACGGTAGAACAATAGCTACCGTGCCTGAAGTTGGCCGCTCAAGGCTCCCCACCGGGTCAAAGGGGATTGCCAAATACTGGCCTTCGGCTCCTATCGGTCGTTTCTTGCACCCGCAGCTAGCACCGGGTCCGCCACCTGGGAACGTCCTCAATGCTGCCACGATGAACGGTAAAACCTGCTGCAGGTCGTAAAACTTTGCTGGCTACGAAAACTCAGGCATTCCGGGCAACTCTACTATTTGTGCCTTATCGCGCGATTATCCGGAAAAAGAGCAAAGTGGAGATTCGTTCGGTACCGATTCCTGGGAATGATGAGATGTTTTTGCCAGTCGCACCGAAGATGCCGTGTGGCTTCCCGCATAGAAAAACCGGTTTGCAGGAGTTTAACCACCGACTCGCTGCAACCGGACGGCCAGAGTCACACCTAAAAAAGGGGTACCAAGATGAACTTCGGTAAAGGATTCACAGTTGCGGTCGTTGTCTTGATAGTCGGAAAAATTGTCACTGCTGAGAATCTCGCTTCGCAGGCAGTTTATGCAACCGAACCAAACATCACACTTCAAGAAACCTTTGATGCGACTTTCACCAGTTATCAGTGCGAAGGGTGTGGGTGCGGGGTAGAAGAGTGCGGATGTGGTGCCCCCGCCTGCTGCGGGGACGAATGCGGATCAAACCCGTACGGAACTGGCAACATTCTTGCGGACAGCCTGCATGGAAACAATTGCTGTCGGCAGTATTTCATTGGCGTTGATTACCTTTACATGCAGGCCAACTTCAGTGAAATGGTCGCCTTTGTCGAGCAAGATGACAGAGACGCTCTCGACCGCAAAGACACGTTCCACCCACAGGGTTTTCAGTTCGCCAGTTCTTACCGCCTGCAGGGTGGAATTCGCGATGGTTCTTCCGGTTTCGAATGGCGGTTTAATTTCACCCAGCTAAACAGTTATGCACCAGGCATCACACGAGATGCAGTTTCCCCGACCCCCGGTCTGGACTACATATTTCCCCTAATCCCAAATCTCTCTCCGGGAAATGAGATCACCGCTTCGGCCAGAACTCGTCTTAACTCTTACGACATTGGATGTGCCAAGCCCATTATGTTGGGGTCCCTTGGCTGCGATGATCCTGGTTGCGGTAGTTCTACTGCCTACAGTTGCCCCACATGGGATTTCGCCTGGGAGGCTGGCGTTCGCTTTGCCGACGTTGCCTGGCGACAGGACATTTACTCGCAGCCTGCAACCCCAACCCCAGGTGCGGACCAAACCCATGGCGTGAACCGTATGCGATTCGGTGGAGCTGGGCTCCGGTTCGGCTTGGGTGGTCGCCGCTACTTTGGTCCTCACGGTTGTTTCAGTGTGTTCGTCAATGGTGATATTTCCCTCTTGGTGGGTACGGTAGAAGTCACCAGTACCCGAGACGCCCTGGAAAGTTCAACCAACTTCAACAGCAAACAACAACTGGAAGTACGCAATGTGATTCCAGTGACTGAAATTGAAGCTGGCCTCACGGCGCAAATTACTGATCGCCTGGCTTTTACGGCTGGCTACACGTTCGGTGCCTGGCATGACCTGGGCGTACGACAAGAATTCTACCCGGCTGATCAACAGGCAGAACTGGGAGTCTACTCCTTCGACGACGCTAACATCCTCGCATTCCAGGGGTGCTTTGGCCGCCTGGAAGCCTGCTTCTGACCTGTCTGACGGGCCACCCTCTTTTGAAAACCTTCCCAGCCACGGCGCAATGGCAGCCTTCCGACTCTCTCCCGGGAGCACTGCGGCGGCAGGCATTATGCGTTGGAAATTGTCACACGATTGCCGGTAGCGTCCCTGCTCGTCGGCGCGCTATCTCTAGGCTACGACCTCGACCAGATACCTGACCCAAGACTTCCAGTACCTCCTGCTTGGTCAAGTTCCCAGTCGAACGCGAAAAACATCGCCTCGAAATCGAGTTAAGTTTCTGTCCTCTCCTCCTACTCCGTCATTTCAATACCCAGCGATCCAATGAAAAAACTTCTCTTTCTTTGTACGGGAAATTCTTGCCGCAGCCAAATCGCTGAAGGTTGGGCCCGAGCCCTCAAACCGGATCAATACGAAGCATTCTCAGCCGGCACCGAACCTCACGGGCTTGATCCAAAAGCGGTGCAGGTGATGCAAGAAGCAAATATCGATATTTCCGGGCACCAATCCACCACGGTTGAACAACTCGGGCCCATCGAGTTTGACCTCGTCGTGACCGTGTGCAGCCATGCTGACGAAAACTGCCCGGTCTTCGCGGGTGCCCCACGGGTGGTGCACGTCCCTTTTGACGACCCTCCAAAACTGGCAGCACGGCAAACCGACGAGCAGAAGGGACTTGACCAGTATCGGTCGGTCCGCGATAGAATTCGCGACTTTGTGGCTGGCCTCCCCGAATCGCTCGAATCACAACCTTCCATCAAGCCACACCAAGATTAAAATCGGTGCGATGGGGGCGGTTTGCGTTTGCGGGAGGCTTGGCTTGGGGCAATGGGGGGGGATCGCAAATCGCCGGGGGTCCACTGTTAAGTCAACCACACACCGTCTTGGCCTGCAGCATACAGAGCCCGCAGGTCCACAGAATACCTCACGCAGGAACAGGCGTTGATGACGTCCGCAGCGGTGAGCGCCGCATCGTCGCTGGCGATCATTTGGAAGGCCCAGAAGCGAGCAGGCGGTCACGACGAGCGCGGCGTTGAGCGCGGAGACGAGCCCGGCGTTTGGTCGCGCTTGGCTTTTCATAGAATTCGCGGACCCGCATCTCCTTCTTGATACCACTCCGCTCAACCAGCTTACGAAAGCGGCGAACCGCTTCTTGGGCTGTTTCTTTGTCACGCAACGTCAACTTGACCACACGTCGTCTCCCGGGATTCTAATAACTCGAAAAATGGCTGTGCAAGCAGACCGCACCCACTCAAAGGAGCGCACCCTGACCAGCCCAGAGTAGCCTAGTAATATAGCGTCTTGGAAGCATCGCCGTCTATGCCGCAACCGGAGTTTTTTCCGCCGCCGGAAAGGTTCTCCAGATTGCTCCATCCGGGCCAAGTTTTTCCAATCGGCACGACAAAATCAACCGATATCCCAGGATTAACCGGTAAATTCTGCGTATCCAATACGACCCTGTTTCAGATTTCGAGGACCGGACAACTTCCGCCGTCCGCAATGTGGCTGCCCCCCCCGTATGACCGATGGAACTGTTGTTCGGTCGCGTTTCGACCGCATAATCCTCCCCAGGAAAAACCAATGGCGCGACCTTCCTCGGCAGACCTCTTGCAGCGGATCGAATCACGACACCGCGATTTGCTTGAGCAACTTGACCAGCTCAACGACCAGGTAGCTCGCGCGCTGGACGAATTCAGTAGCGAGGAACGGCCATCGCCCAGTGAGCACCCAGGCCCGGCATTGACAAGCTAGTCCTAATAAAGCTGAACTAATGCCAGGGCCACAACTCTTTTCCCCTGCTCGGTGATCACGAAACGTGCGACACACCGAGGCTCACCAGCGGCACCCATAATTAAGTCATCCTACCGGTTGCTGGAAAGACTCTCCTTCATATTCATAACGAACTTCCCTCGGGCAAGATAACCATTCAATGTCGGCGATCGAGGCGCCCTGACTTACTAATGGCCCTCAATAACCGCAATCCCAGCGCCAAACTAATAGTACAGCCAACCACACCTGGGATGGAAATACCTTGAACTGGCCAAATTGAGCGGGTTAATAAAAGTGAGGATCCCAAGAAAAGAGCGCTCGCAAGCATGCCCAGAACGAGCCGATTCACTGACGGTTCGAGACCACGGTGGTCAAGATGAACATCGAATTTTCCACTCTGCACTTGTTGCAAAATAGCGCGCAACCGCCGCGGAACAATTTCAGCCAACTGCTCCATTTCAAAGTAAATTCGTCGCATCTTTTTCATGCGCCGCGCGGGGGACATTCGTCGCATGAGCATTTTTTTTCGGTAGGGCTCGATGAGTTCCATGAGACTGAAATTGGCGTCCAATAACTGCATCGTCCCTTCCAACATAACAAGCATTTTGAGCAACAGCGCAACTCCGGCTGGAAACACGATGTGATACCGCTGGACAATTTCGATCATTTCGGTCAATGCGCCAGCCAGGTCGAATCGGTCAATTGGCTGGTGCCCGTAGTGGGCCACGAAATCAGAAAGATCACTCCGTAAAGCAATTTCATCGAGTTCCGGAGGCGTTGCTCCTACACGCGTCACGAGGGTAGTAAGCTGTTCGGCATCGTGCGAAACGATCGACAAAAGCATCTCCTCGATGTCCTCGCGCAATCCATCATCCAGGCGGCCTACCATACCGAAATCGAGTAAGCCAATTTGATTGTTTGGCAACAGCACAAGATTTCCTGGATGTGGATCCCCATGGTAAAAACCATATTGAAAAACCATCTGGAGATACATTTCTGCTGCGAGACGGGCAATCTGGCTCGAATTGAGGTCTGGACATGACTCCAAAACTCCATCGGCCAGTTTCCAGCCGTCAAGAAATTCGATTGTCAGTACCCGCGACGTTGAAAGATGCGGGTAAAAGCGAGGAATCCGAATATCGACATTTGCAGCAAAACATGCAGAAAACTGTTCTAAGTTTCGACCTTCTCGAGAAAAGTCGAGTTCTCGCCAAAGTGTGCGTTGGAACTCGGCTACCGCTATTTGGGGCCGATAGGGTTGTAGTTCTGGAATCCGTTCCGCCAACTGAGCCAATCCCGAAAGTATCTCCATGTCAACACGAACCCGCTCTTCAATTCCGGCGTGCTGCACTTTCACGACTACATCATTGCCATTGTGAAGCCGCGCGCGATGGACCTGCCCAATTGATGCTGAGGCAAGTGGCTCGTTATCAAAGTCGGCAAATATACTGTCAATTGGCTGACCAAGATCGGATTCAATACGAGCTCGTACCGTCTGAACATCGTCAGCCGGAACCTGCGTTTGCAATTTCTGCAACTCCTCCGCAAGGGGCAAACCAATTTGATCGGGACGCGTACTGAGAATTTGTCCGAATTTAATAAACGTTGGCCCTAATTCCTCCAGGGAAAGCCGGATTCTCGTCTCGCGACTTAAATGGGCTAACTTTGCACCATCGCGATTCTTGAAGAAGCCCTTGGCAAAAGAAAGGTCGAAACGGCTAACCCAACCAGCCAGTCCATATTTACTGAGTACGGTCAGTATCTCTCCCCAACGATTCACATTTCGGTAAACCTGGGGGATCGTTGTTATTTTCATCGGCCTACTCGAAATCAAGTAAGACTTGGTACTAAAAATCCAATTCCACCACTGGGCTGCGGTTGCAAGGAATACCTTGCCTTGCGGGTAGATAATGTTGTGTCGATTATTTTACGCATCTTGCCCCCAAAGGGGCAATTCACCACCAGGCAATTGGGACGTGTTATCCCCTTTTTCGGCATCTCACACGGCCTCTCTCCCTCGGGCTGGCGAGTACGATTGATCTGTCGGGACACAAACACACGTGAGGAGCTCCAGTCGGCAAGCACCCTCGCCGCTGGACCCCCAAAACGCGGAAGGAACTTTTTCGGTAGCTACCCGCATGGCCAAGATGGCCCAGGCGGCCCCACTCCAATATCTCCTCCCGGCCACAACCGTCCGATCCCGGGACCCATCGGCAGCTGTCCAAACAACCCGTGGTTGCGATACCTCCTGCCCGACAAGATAGGACGCGTCCATCCGAGACACTCGCCTAACACTCAACCCATTGTCCATCTTTTGCACTTTTGAGGACCGCGTCGCACACCTGCTGAGTTTCGAGCGCATCTCGAAAAGTCGGGCTGACCGGTTCACCTTTGGCATAACCGGCAAGAAAGTCCGCGACCTGGTGGACGAAACTGTGTTCGTAGCCGATCTGCAAGCCAGGCACCCACCAATTCCCCATGTAGGGCATATCGCCGTCTGTCACATGAACGGATCGCCAACCGCGAACCAACGAATCATCCCGGTGATCGAAGTACTGAAGACGATGCATGTCGTGAAGATCCCAGCTAATCGACGCATGCTCACCGTTGATTTCAAATACGTACAGCGCTTTATGTCCTCGCGCATAACGGGTCGACTCAAACGTAGCCAGTGATCCGTTGTCAAACCTGGCCAGAAATGCACAAGCATCGTCAATCTCAACAGGCTCGACCTTTCCAGTTTCAGTGTGCAGACGCTCTTTGACGAAGGTTTCCGTCATGGCGGTCACACTTTTCATCGATCCGTTCAGCCAGAGAGCCGTATCGATGCTGTGGGCGAGCAGGTCCCCGGTAACACCGCTGCCGGCGGCAGCGGCGTCGAGTCGCCAGAGGGCAGCTCCCCCTTGCGGCAAATCTTCCTTGATCGTCCAGTCCTGAAGAAACATTGCCCGATAGTGAAAAATTCGTCCCAGGCGCCCTTCATCGATCAATTGTTTGGCAAGGGCGACTGCCGGAATGCGCCGGTAGTTGTACCACACCATGTTTGGTACACCAGCTTTTTCAACCACGTCGCACATTTCTGCGCCTTCAGTCGAATCCATAGCCAGTGGCTTTTCACAAAGGACAATCTTTCCAGCCTTAGCAGCGGCCGTTGCAATTTCCTTATGAAGATTATTGGGCACACAAATATCGACCGCGTCGATATCATCACGCTGGACTAATTTTTTCCATTCGGTCTCGACAGCCTCGTATCCCCAGTTGGCGGCAAACTCTTGCGCCTTATCCTTATTACGACCGCAAACCGCCTTGAGCACTGGCTCGTATTCAAGTTCAAAAAAATGATTGACTTTGCAATACGCATTGGAATGCGCGCGGGCCATAAACCCATAACCAATCATCCCGATACGAAGTGGCTTGGCCATGTTCTACCTTTCTGCTCAAGCAGGTCTGCTGTTACCAGGAAAACGTTGTTCCAAGAATGGAAATTCGCATCTTCCAGGAGTGAAAAGGTGTTGTTCCGGGTTAGTTCTCGTCCCAGCCATGGGCGTCCTGCACGGCCAGCATGGCAGCAAGCACATCATTCCACAGGTCAGGTTTCATCATGACCTCGTTAGGGAACATGCAACCATCCCAACAAATATGATGCACCTGCCTGGTGACTGCATTATTTTGGTCTCGCAACCAGAAACCGGCATGTCGCGCGATATCGAGCTTGCCGTTCGGATCGTTTGGCAAGCAGTGACGGCCCGTCTTGTCGTGAGAACCACTACCAAACACGGTGGCATCGTTCTGGGCTACGTGGAAATCAATCATCCAGGGCTGGAGGACGTCGACCATCTGGCGCAATGCCTGGTCGAATACGGAACTGCTTGACCAATCAAAATCCTCCGGCAGGATTCGGTCTTCCGGGGCATTGAATCCAAGCAAGTAAAGCAAACTGTGAGCCATATCTGCCTGAAAACCAATCACCTCTGGCCGCTCAACACGCTCGAGGAGGTCGGCCATTTTACGCCACGAGTGCATCCCCCCCCAACATATTTCACCTTCTGCAGCCAACCGCTCTCCATAATCGACAGCAATGTCGCATGCCTGACGAAATGTATCGGCAACTTTCGCTTGATTTGCCTCCGGGTCGGCAGCCCAATCGTCCGGCCCACAGGCGGAGTCAATTCGAACAACGCCATACGGACGAATCTTAAGTTCCCGAAGACGGCTGGATATTCTACACGCTTTTTGTACTTGAGTCAGAAACGCACGTCGTTCCAAATCGGTTCCCATAGACGACCCACCACCCGTGGGAGGCCATACCGGAGCAACCACCGTTCCGATCACCAAATCGCGCTGACCAACACGGTCGGCCAGATCCTTAAGTTCGTCATCCGTTGCATCAATGCTCACGTGCGGATCAAAGAGAAAAAGATCGATGCCATCAAACCTGGTGCCATTCACCTCCGCTGCCGCGGTAAGGTCAAGCATCTTGTTCAGATCAATTGGAGGCTGGTCCGAATTGGGATCTTTACCTACGACCCCTGGCCAGGCGGCATTGTGAAGCTTGGGATACATCATGATTTACGGTAATCACCGACCTCGGGGACTTGGGGGTGGACATCGGGACCAAAATAGCGGAGACCGACGAGCGGCTCGCTGCCGGTATTTGAAATCTCGAAACCGGCCGTCGCGGCCTCAGAGGTGATAAACACTTCATCCTCGGTTCGCTGTCCAAACTGAATCATCGCAGGTGTTTGCAGCGGAAGCGGTCCCATACGCCCACAACCCCCAACGGTAATCCAACCACTGGCACCCGGATCTACAAGGCGACAAGTAACGCCCGGCTGAACCGTGAGTTCTTTTGCACTGAAACGCTGCTCTCCCTCGATCGTGCCATACACGATCCAGCGG
>JAKVCB010000058.1 GCA_022448345.1 Pirellulales bacterium | reverse complement strand
TGGAAGAAGGCTCAGAAGTTGATCACCTCGATGTCTGCGCTTGACCAACAGCAACGCGAGCAGGCAGCGAAGGCGTATGTCATGCGGCACCAGCAGTTGGTCGATTATCTTGCCACCCAGTCCGATGGGATTGCTGAATTCCAGCATGACGTGTGGCGACTGGCACAACTAAAATCCAACCCGAAGGCGAATACGGTTCCCTACCACGATGAGCGGATTTCCAGGCTGGCTGCGACTGTTAACGGGAGCCCGCAGAAATGGGTAGCGCAGGTTGGCGTGTTTGGCCAGGGTTTCCACGACGATCTTCACAAGATCTTCACGCCGTCCCAGTTGGAAGATGCTGGAAACCAGGCTCAAGTTGCCAAGGCTTTGAGCGACCGGCAAGCCGTACGGCTTGCTACCCTTAACCAGGTGGTGGCATGGCTTACGCTTGGGGTGGGGGTCTGCTTGTTGTTGGGGTTGTTTACCCGTCTGGCGGCACTGGCAGCGGCTGGATTTCTGGTTTCGATCATGGCGAGCCAGCCCCCATGGGTACCGGATGCGAACACGACGTATTTTTATTATCAGCTTGTTGAGTTGGGCAGCTTGTTCGTGTTGTTTGCCATTGGCGCTGGCCGCTGGGCCGGGTTTGACTATTTTTCGTATTCAATTTTCAGCCGGATTAGCGCCTGGCGCAATCGCGATGCGACGTAACGTAAAGCTATGCACCTTTTGAAAGTCCCCATAAATTTGTTCTGAGTTACAAATCGCTATGAATCTTACACCGGAAGAAAAAGAAATTGGCAAGCAAAATTTTCACGAGGCGGTGGGAACCACCCGGCGAGAATTTTTGCGAAACTCAGTTTTGGTCGGTGGTACGGCCTTCGGAGCCAGCCTGGGTGCCAATTACTTCAATTACGGCATGGTGGACGACAGGCTCCGTGTAGGCATCATCGGCACTGGTGACGAAGGTGGGGTGCTGATTGGAGCCCTGAACCCGGATTATATTGACGTAAAGGCAATTGCCGACATTCGTTCTTACAGTACGCATCGAGCCTTTCATGGGGATTGGTATTCGACCGGTGCGCACGAGGCGCGACCTGGTTTGATTGAGGTGTATGGTTGGACAGGAGAGGGCCAGGCCCGTAATGAAATTAAGGTGTTTGAGGGGGATGAGGGTGGCTACAAGAGTCTGATTGACAGCGCCGCGGACCTCGACATCGAGGCAGTGATCATTGCTCTTCCGCTGCACTTGCACGATGCGGCCGCTATCTATGCAATGCAAAACGGACTGCACGTGCTGACGGAAAAATTGATGGCGCACAGTGTGGCCCAGTGCAAGGAGATGGCTCGGGTAGCTCGTGAGGAGGATGTGATTCTGGCAACCGGCCATCAACGCCACTACAGTATTTTATATGACAACGCGGTCGATCAAATTCGTCGCGGGTTGATTGGCGATATTCACCACATACGGGCGCAGTGGCACCGTGCAAACCTGCCTGGCAAAGATAGCTGGCGACCGCCGCTTCCTGATGGGACTGGCAGTACGATCGATGAGCTCAGTAAGGGGTACCTTGCCAAGTATCGAGAGGCCCGAAAGAAGGGTAGGTCGGCGCTACAGGAGTTGGCCGCCGAATTTCCGCTGTTGGCAAAATTGCGATCGTGGCAAGGGGCCCTCGATCGGGCCAAGGGAAAGGATATTGAGCTGTGGGAGAAACGAGTGAAACAGCTCCGGGCACAGCTGACCGACCAGGTGAATGCCGAAGCAAACGGTTTTCAGGAAAAAACCCTTTCGGATGGTTACGTCTGTTCGCCCCTGGAGGAACTGATTCGGTGGAGATTGTGGGATCGCACCGGTGGCGGATTGATGGCCGAGTTAGGGAGCCATCAGCTCGATGCGGCCAGCATCTTTATCAGCGCGCAGCGGGATGATGGAAAGAAGGTTTTACCGTTGAGCGTTTCGGGAATGGGCATGAGGTCGCTCTTTCCGCTCAATCGGGAGGTCAATGATCACGTTCACTGTATGTTTGATTTTCCTGCCCCAGGCTACGAGGAGGATCCCAACAAGAAAATCGTGGTCAGCTACTCTTCGATCAACGGCAATGGGTATGGAGGCTGGGGAGAGGTTGTGTTGGGAACCAAGGGGACCTTGATTCTTGAACGGGAGCAAGAAGCCATGCTCTTTAAGGGAGCAAATACGACGACGCGGATTGAGGTCAAAGAGGGGAAAGGAGGGGCTGCCATGGATACCTACGAGACGGGGGGTGGGGCTGCCGTGGCCCAGGCTGCAACCCCGGAAAATGTGAGTCGTGGATATCGCGAGGAAATCGAACATTGGGCGTGGTGCATCAGGAATCGGGATCCTGAGAATCAGCCCCGCTGCAAGCCTGAAGTCGCGATGGCCGATGCCGTGATTGCACTAACCAGTAACAAGTCCATCAGAGAGGGCCGGCGTATCGAGTTCGATCCGGCCTGGTTCGACATCGATAGGGATGAAACGCCTGAGGGTAACAAGCCAGGGAAAAACTCCGGCATCGTATAATAGCGCCCACGTTTGAGGCCGTTTCCGGGTAGTCTGGTCACCGTCGCAGGTTGCCTGCCACAAAACAAGTTGGCTAATTTTCCCCGTTCCACCACCAGCGATTATTGGCCAGGCGAACGCCCTCGGCGTGCTGTTGGTTCAATGCCGCTGAGATTTCGGTTTGGTCGGCCAGCAACCAGGGGTCCAATTGCATGCCACCCGATGCACTGATGAGCCATCCGCCCCGCTGTTTGACAAACGAGGCCTGCGAGGCAACGCGGCGGGGGGCGTGGTAGGTGGCTAGCATCTCGTCGGCAAGCAATCGCGGTAATTCGAGGCCTGCCTTTTGATAGAGGTTCTCTTTGGCCAGGAGTGCGCCGACGATGGCAAGGTCCATGACGTTGCGGAGCTGGGCGAACGTAGAATCCTCGCGCGCCAGTTCAGGAAAACGGGCGGTAAATGTCTCTGCCCACTTTTGGGCTGCTGGTTCCATCTGACCTGTTTGTTTCCGCTGCCCGTCGGCTTCGACCAGGTCCTGTTCGGTGAGGCATTTCACACCTTGTCCGCGGAGTTGCCACACCAATCCCTGCGGGTCGCGGAGGATCGATTCGTAATCGGCAGCCAGCCACCATCGGGGAAGCATATTTTGGGCACGCTTTCGAGATTTGCTGGCAAGCTGAAGATAGCTTGGCATGCCATCGATCGGGGCGGGCTCAAAATTCATTGCCAGTCGTTTCATCCGAAAGTCAGCAGCGACAATCACGCGGGCAAAATGGCTTGTCGCCGGTACCCCGGTTACGGTGATGATCTGCTCACCCAATACCTCTTCAAGTTTTTGAGATGCTGACTGGGGCGTGATTCCGGCGCGTAATTGTTGCTGGAGCCTTTGGGCGTTCTTCACGCCGTGGTCCGTGGGGTCAATCGAACAGCTGATGCCAGTTTTGTTGGTGGTGTCGGCAGACCTCAATGCAACCATGAGATCCTCTAATTGGAGAACCGGCTGGCCGGTAGTTGCGCCAACCACGTTGCCGAGGGAATCAATTCGCCAACCTTCAGCCGGGCCGGCGAGTACGATATCACTTCGATTCGGGTAAACCAGTACGTACTCAACCCGCTGCAATCCAGCGAGGTACTTCACGGCGTCGGGAAGGGGTAGCATTTTCTTGCGGTACTTTGCGATTTCCGCCTCCAGCCCACGGAGCGAAACAAACCGCAACTCTGTTAGTTGTTCAAGGTCAGCCGGGATATTTTCCAAGCCAGCCTGCCACGCAGCTTGCAGCTGCTCTAGATCACCCGTGGTCGGATTGGAGAGCACACCTTCAGCGCTGATTTTGACACCACCGACAGCACCGCCGAAAAAACCCCGGCCGCCGGCGTAAGCGGAATTGGCCGTAAGCGACATGGCAGCTGCAGTAGCCACGCAGGCGTAGACTATAGCAGTTCGGCTGAACATAGCGGTTCGTAGGGACAGCGACATCAATCTCTCCTCTGTTTCAGTAAACGAGCTTCGCGCGTCTTATGGTTTTGCCTCAAATTGGTCAGGACGGCCTTTCGCAAGGAAAGCGACGCACGACGCGACGCAGTTGGGATTGGCCGGCAAGGTTAGCCAAGCCTACCGCAGGCCTGACAAGCGGGCTTGCAGGCGGTGGCGTTCCCCTACTTTGAGGATAGCCCCTAACTTGTGTAACTTCAACGGTTTTCGGCGTTTCCTGGCGTGGTGCCCCATTTTTTACCGTTCTCGGGATCGGACGTTCGTACTGACGGGAGTGGGGCTCAGCAAACGAAACCCGCAAAATCCTTAAAGGCAGGTCGGAAAACCGGTGCAACCCTTCTCTGGTGAACACCGTCGGGCGAGGGTTGTGGCCAGATTCCCCAACCCTGCGCCTTGCGGCAAGTGATTATCTCAGAATAAGTTAGTATTAGTGGAAGGAGAGCCGGAGAGACTTGTCCGGTTTCACTGGCTGGTCGTCTCCGCCGGCTGAGGCGTGATTTTGGATTTTGGCATCTTGTCCCAATTGTAGATTCGATGACGGCGTATCTGGTTATTCGCGAAGGTACGAAATGGACCGACGTTTTCCGTCTGGTGGAGGGGGAATCGGTAACCATCGGTCGTGCCCCAACCAATACGGTTATTGTCAAAGATGAGCGTTGTAGCCGGAATCATGCGGAGGTCTTTGTGTCCCAGGGTAAATGGGTTTTGCGGGACCTGGACAGTCGAAATGGCACCATGATCGATGACAATCGTGTTGCATCCGACTACGCGCTTCAGCCGGGCGACGTTGTCCGGATTGGTGATTCTCACCTGGCCTTTGTTCACGACCTTTCGCAGGCTTTTCCCGATCCCGGCACGGTATTGCGATCGGCTCGTGCCGTTGACGAGGATTCTTCAAGTAATCTGGTAATTGACGCATTTGATGATGAAAGTGTGTTGGATGCCTCTGAGTCTGCCACGATCACCCATCGTCGTGGGCAAAGTCGTCTCCTGGAACCGCCCGACGAGCAGGAGGGGGAGTTAATGCTCCCCAACGTAGGGCGGGCGGCGGCCAATCTGTGCCGACTGGCTTTTGAATTGGCCAAGTCGACCGATGTTGTGTCATTGGCGAACACGGCCCTCAATGGTCTTTTTGAAGCCGCTCATGTCGATGCTGGTGGGGTTTTGTTGCGGACACGTGGCGCCGAAGGGAAACGAACCGGGGAGAAGCTTGAGTTGGTTGCCTCGCGGACCGATTCTGCGCACCGATACCATCGAGTTTCGAACTTCCTTTCTGGGACTGTCATGCGAGAAGAGCAGGCGGTTTTGGCCCGGAATATTCTTGATGACAGTCAGCTAGGTGGAAGGGACAGTAAGGATGAGATTCTCGCCACGAGTGTTATCTGCGCACCCATTCGCCAGGACGGCACTGTCATCGGGGTGATTCACCTGTATTCAACCGACTCCGCGCGGACAACCGATCCGGATGAGCTTGAATTTACGCTTGCTGTGGGTGATACGGTTGCCGTGGCACTCGAGAATCTGAACCGACAGCAAGAACTCGCTGAGAACCTCAATCAGATTCGTGATGAAAACGTGCAACTTCGCGAGCAGTTGGGGGAGCAGAGTGAAATCGTCGGTAATAGTGAAGTGATGGACCGTGTTGCCCAGGAGATTGCCCGGGCAGCACCCAGTCGCGCGACGGTGCTCATTCGGGGCGAGAGTGGAGTAGGCAAAGAACTGGTCGCTCGTGCCGTTCATTTTTCGAGTCCCCGCTGTAAAGGGCCTTTTGTCTGCTTGAATTGTGCGGCACTTTCAGAAACCCTGCTCGAAAGTGAATTGTTTGGGCACGAAAAAGGGGCGTTTACCGGCGCGACCGACCGCAAAATTGGCAAATTTGAGGCCTCTGACAAGGGGACCTTGATGCTCGATGAAATCGGAGAAATGAGTCCGACGATTCAGGCCAAGTTCCTTCGCGTGTTGGAAGGCCACCCGTTTGAGCGGGTAGGCGGAAGCGAGGCGATCAAGGCCGATGTGCGGGTCATCGCCGCCACCAATCGCGACCTGGAAAAAGAAATCGTGGAGGGCCGATTCCGTCGAGATCTCTATTTTCGTCTGCACGTGCTGGAGATTGTGGTTCCAAGTTTACGGAAACGGCCCGAAGACATTCCCGTGTTGGCGGAGCACTTTTTGGACCGTTTTGTCGAAGAGACAGGACGTAAAATTAGGGGATTCGCCCCCCGGGCCATGGAAGAACTTTTGCGATATCGGTGGCCAGGGAATGTGCGTGAAATGAAAAACGTCATTGAACGAGCGGTCGTACTTGCCCGCGGGGAGTACATCGATCATGAAGACCTGGTACTGTCAACAATCACTACGGCTGGCGATACCGAAACGGGTATCAGTGCAAAACCCACAGGCGAGTTCCAGCCAGCATCTCTGGCAGAGATCGAACGCATCCATATTCTTGCAACCTTGCGTTCGACCGATTGGAACAAGAGTAAGGCAGCCAGTATATTGGGTATCGAGCGATCAACCCTGGACCGTAAAATCCGGCGTCACGAACTGGCCTCGGAACGCAATAGCGATTTGTGAACCTGCCCCTGTTTCGTGCCAGTAGGCCTTCAATCCCGGCGGTCACGAAGGAAGGGTGTCCTTGTTGAGCGAGGCAACTATTCGTCTGTTGCTCGGAGCCAGGGACGAATGGTGGGTTCGTAGTTGCAGACTTCGGCCTTCGAGAAATAAAGATCAATTTCCCGAATGGCTGCCTCGGGACCGTCCGAGGCATGAACCAGGTTCATTTGGCGACTGGAACTGAAGTCGCCCCGAACAGTGCCTGGAGAAGCGTTCCGCCCATTGGTCGCGCCAAGCATTTCGCGAACCACTCGAATTGCCTCCGGGCCCTCGACTACCGCGGCCAGAATAGGGCTGCCAGTGATAAATCCTTCGAGCGCGGGATAAAAAGGCTTGTCGATATGTTCAACGTAATGTTGACGGGCAAGTTCCGGTGTCACTTGCAGCATTTTCATCGCGAGGAAATTGAGGCCCTTATCTTCGAGGCGGCTGATTACTCGGCCCATCAGGCGACGCTGAACACAGTCCGGTTTTAATAGGATGAGGGTGCGTTCCATAGAAATCATAAAAAGCATGGGTGGTCGGTTGGGTGACAACAGCGGTGCAGCAAAGGCACCGCTCCACAGAACGACAAAGCTTAGGAGAATTAGTGGTTCACCTCAAGCACACTTCTCCCCTTTTTGGGGCTCGGTGTGAAAGAGGTGTTGCAGTGCCGACTTCAAGAGTTGGTCACGGGAAACGCTTCGAGGTTAGCTGGAGGCGAGGCGAAGCAGTCGAAATGTTCGTCGTTGGGGCGAAAACTGCTTTTGGCTACGCTCCCCGACCGTGGTTTTCAACCCGAACGGCCCCTGTGAGAGGGGATTCTTTGAGATGGCTTGCAAGGGTTGTGAAGGAAAACGGGTTGCTGGTCGAGTGTGCCAGAAGGATTAGAAGGTTATGCAACGGGAAACTAATGATTGGAGTTCAGCAGGCTGTAGTAACGAAGATCAAAGTAACCAGCAGCGGGGCTTTGATTTTTGAAATTCCAGTCTGTAAACCAGTCAAACAGGGGCCAGAACCCAGCATGGTTGCGGAGGGTGCCATAATTTTCGCGCCAGCTCTGCCACTGTTTCTCATTGGTGATAGCTTGGAGGTCGTTGAGCAGACCGGCGGCCTTGGTCACCGGGATTCTGACCAGCAAGTTTGGAAAGTCGCCTACCAGTCCATGGTAAATACTTAGCGTATCAAGTTCTGGTTGGCGGGCTCCATTTTCGTCGAAGACGACATCATTGAAAGCATAGGATCGGTTGGCAATTAAAGTGTAGACGTCCGAGTGGTCAGGAAAATCGAGTCGTAAAAATGTCACACTTGGAAGATATTGCGTAAAGCTTTGATGGGTCTTTGCGGTTAGTTGACTTGCTGCTGTGATCCAGTCCGAGGTCGTTTTCAGCGGTTCACCTGGGGGAACATCGGTTTTCTCAGTTGCATTGATCGGGTCGGCTGGGCCGCTGACTTTTTCAGTGAGGTGCCGTTGCAGTAGGGTCAGGACTCCCGATAACGGATCGAGGTCATCCGTGGCGACTGCAGTTTTTGCTGCTTCTCCTGGAAACGGCATGGTGAATAACAATTCCTGCCCCACTCCCTTGGTCCATTTCAGGCGATATTGTTTCCGGTCCTGCTCCGGGAGAAGGCGGAGGAAATTATCTTCAAATTCCTGCCTGAGATAGCCCATGAATTCCCAGGTGGCAAGCTTTTCCTCGACATCTCCCCAATAGGTGTAGTCGGCGACGAGCGAGTAATAGAGCCGCTCGAAACCGCTGTAATCTATCAGCCAAAAGGTGGCGGGGGTGCCTCCTTTGCGACCGTGCATGACCGTTGCATTGGTTTCGTTGCGGAGAATTGTCAGCCATGCATTTTTGTTGGTCTTTGCGCCGTCCCAGATATCCGAAATGGCGTATCCATTTGGTTTGTAGCTGTTCAAGGTTTTTGAATAAGCTTTTTCATAGGCAGCATTTTTCCAGAGTTCGTAGCTCATAAAGTCGTTCCACGAGGTGAGCCCAAGTTCTGGAAACCGGACCGAAGGGTCCGAATCGGGATCGACAAAAAAGACCCAGAAGTAGTCCTTGATTGCATAGGTGGCAATATTTCCTACGCACACCGGCCCGCGAATCATGCCGCTGGCAATCAGCTTGGAGTTTTCCAGTAAAAACAGAGACCGACTTCTCGCCGGAATGGATTTGAATACAAGGAAAGGATTGTGAGACCCGTATCCGGGATCAATGTGGTCGAGCGAAGGCCAGGCGGTTTTGAAGAAAAGTTCGTCCAGGCGAGATCGTGATGCTTCGTCAAGCGACCAGACAAAAAACGACTTTTGCACATAAGAAGAGGTGACTTTTCGCAAGCGGTAGTAGAACTTGTCGATGCCGTCGATGTAGGGTGAGTCAAATGGGCGCGCCGTGACGATTTCACGAATGGGGGCTGCGGGGGTGGAATCTGCCCCATTGTTGTTAGTGGGTGTCGCCGGTGGGGTGGCAGAACGGACAAGTCGGTAGAATTCACCAGGAGCTTCTTGGAAAGTCAACGTTGCCAGGAAGGCATGTTCATAAATATAGCGACTCACCAGGGGGGATCGTTTATCCTCCTGGTTTAAAAATGCTTCCCAGCGTTGAATGATTTCGGGATGGGTAGAGGTTCTTTTACGAGCCATTTCGGCCGCCGAAGGCCCGGGGGCACCAGCTACGATCCAGCGGGAGAAGATTCCAAGTTCGTCCTGGGAAAGCGCCGGAAAACCAAATGGCATTCCGGCAGCAGGTCGTTTGGAAAGATAGTCGTCAATTTTTTCCGTACAAGGGCAGATATGGGTGTCGACTTTGTTATAAACCGCCTCAAGTGGTGGGAGAGGAAATCCGGGCTGGTTGCGTTTGGTACCTGCTGCAATCATTCGATAAAGGACCGAGCGGCCTGGACGCTCCCCGGGTGGGCTTTGCTGATCAATGACCGTGCAGAAGCCCCGCTCTCGCCAGGCACGAAGGGACGGCGCGTCGTTGAGGCGAATCGGTGCTTCGGTGAAAAGGTGGCTTGCGTCGGGGTTTTGGGCAAGACCGCCACGGAGCAGGCCGCCGTAAGAAGTCAATTTCAGCAGGCAGGGTGAATCGAGGCATCCATGGCAGGCGATGCAACGTCGATCAAGAATTGGTTGGATCTTGTTCAGATAAAAGCCATCGTCAAAACCGGTCTCTTTGGGATAAGTCGGCGGGTCATAGACAAAGGGTTTCCAGGTGGTTGTGCTGTCGGTTTCCCACCAAACCATGATGGCGATGCAACTGATGGCCAGTACGATGAGCAGTCCGACCAGCCCCGCAGCGATTTCTAATTTTGATTTCATCCGACTGAACTCTCTTCCTACGAGTATTCCCAGGCTGGAACTTTCCAGGCCAGAATGTCACCGGCACAAGAGGGGGCCTCAGGTAGTGCGAGTGACAGGTTGAATAACCGTACTCCCTAGCCTAGCAATTGCCCTGGTGGCTTGCCAGAGACTTTGGCGGATCCTTGTTGGGTGGCTGCCCATTTTAAGCGAGCCAATTTCCCAAACCGTAGCTTTGCCATTGAAGCACCCCCCCCCAAGTTCACCAATTCACACATTCTTCGAGTCTTTTTCAAGCCTGCGAGGCGAGTGGGGTCGGTCGGGGGTTAAAGACGCTCCAGGTCTTGGTTGGGCAGCGTGTTTACAGGGGCGGACCAGCGGTTTTCCCAGCCGCGGTAGAAATCGTGGAAGGTAGCCCGCCATTGGGAGTCCCTTGCGGATGGTATGGGGCCGATCGAAGCAGCTATTTTAGCGGTGGCAGTGGGGACCAGCCCATGGAGGATTCCGCCAAGAGGTGAGCGGGAGGTAGGAAACGGTTCCGCCCTGGAGGAACACGCCTTCAGAAGATGGCCCTTGCCAGGCAAATGCGACTTGGTTTAATAATGGGCGTTCCATGTTTTGTAGCCTTTGCAGAGGCAAACGTTTTTCAGCCATCCCCGGTGGGATTGGTGCAACTTTCCCCCGTGGATTTAGTGTGGCCATTCTCGGTGCTCACATGTCGATGGCCGGCGGCTACTACAAGGCCGTCGAAATTGCCGATCGTGCCGGCTGTGATTGTGTCCAGTTGTTTACCAAGAATAACAACCAGTGGCGCGCCAAGGAGATCACCCCGGAAGATGTTTCGCGTTTTCGCAATGCGCTAGACGAATTGGGAATTTCCCATCCGATTGCGCACGATTCTTATCTTATTAATCTCGCCAGTCCAGATAAGGCCCTCTGGCGGAAATCGGTGGATGCTTTTGTCGTAGAACTTCGTCGTGCCGAGCAACTTGGAATTCCCTATGTGGTCGCCCATCCGGGGGCCTATACGACGAGCAGCGAAGCCCGGGGTTTGCGGGCGATCATTCGGGCTCTTAACGAAGTGCACCGACAAACAAAAGAAATCCGTTCGAAGTGTCTTCTTGAGACAACCGCTGGTCAGGGGACCAACCTGGGATGGCGATTTGAACACCTTGCAACCATTCTCGATGGTGTCAAGGATCCAGAACGGCTTGGCGTCTGTTTTGACACCTGTCACGTGTTTGCCGCTGGTTATTCGATGGGAACAGAAAAGCAGTACAAGGCTACAATGCGCGATTTCAACAAGGTAGTAGGGGTTCGTCAAATCAAGGCGTTTCATTTTAACGACAGTAAAACGGAGTTTGGTTCGCGGGTCGATCGCCATGCGGGCATTGGCCGTGGCCACATGGGAAAGGAACCCTTTCGTTTTCTTCTCAACGATCGACGTTTCCGTAAAGTTCCTATGTACCTTGAGACTCCCAAGGGCGAAGAGAACGGCAAAGACCTCGACGTCATGAACCTGCAGACCTTGCGCCGACTGATTGACAGCTAGATATTGCCTGGTCGCGAATTCCTGCCTGGGGAGGCTGGTATCACCCGCTGGGGATATCCCGTCCGTGGGGGTCGCGGCCAGTGTCGTCGACGGCTTCTTCCAGATTTTGGCGGAGTTTCTCGTCAATAAAATGTTCGACGCGATGCGCCGGTTCGTGAATGTGGTCGAGTGGAAGCCCAAGGTGCTGGACAAGATATGCTTCCCAAAGACGGTGCGATCGGACCAGAGGCCTTGCCGCAGTACGGCCCATGTCGGTGAGTTGAAGACCTTGCTTGATGCGGACAACGTGTCCTTTTCGAACGAGCGAGGAGATGCCCCATCGCGCAACAAAGCCTCCTCCCAGGGCCTGTACGGCTGAAGATGCGTCGAGTCGATGCATGGCATCCGTTTCTTCGACCCGGTAAAGCATGGCCAGGATATCTTCACAAGTGACGCGCATGGATGTTTGCAGGTTGCGGGAAATAGTACTGATGATTCCATAGCGGGGCGAAAACAGGACGGCAAGACCGTAGAGGCCACCGGCGACGACCGTCATGGAGCCAGCCGGATTGACATTCCACAGGCGGGCAAGCCAATAACCGCCAATCGATGAGAGGACGCCAGAACAGCAGGACAAAATAACCATGTAGCCGAGACGATCGCAGAGCAAGTGTGCGGTTGCAGCAGGGACAATGAGCATTGCAACCACAAGAATAGAGCCAACTGCTTCAAAGGAAGCCACGGTTGTGACGGCGACAAGGACCATCAGCAAGTAGTGCATGGCCGTTGCTGAAAATCCCATGGCACTAGCCAGGTTGGCATCAAACGAGGAGAGTTTTAGTTCTTTCCAGAACAAGGTGATTACGAGGAGATTCAGTAACAAGACGGGCCCAATGGTCAGAAGTGTCCTGGGGATTTCCAGTCCAGCAATAGTAACAGTGTTCAAAGCGGCAAATTGTAACAATCCCTCGTAAATGCAGGCTGCATCAAAATGGATTCCGGAAAGATAGCGTTTGACCAGTACTACTCCTAACGCAAACATCGAAGTGAAAACAACTCCCATACTCGCATCTGCCGGAACTCGACCATATTGATGCAACGACTGAATCAGAAATGTCGACAGCAGTCCGATGGTTACGGCGCCGATAAATAGCGGGACGATATTCAAGCTTCCCGAGAAAATGAAAGCCAGTACGAGTCCAGGCAATACCGCGTGGGCCAGTGCGTCCCCCATTAAGCTCATGCGCCGCAGCACGAGATAGCATCCCACTAAGGCGCAGGCCACATTTGTTGCCGCGCCAACGGCAATGGTCCACCAGGCGGTGGTTGATCGGAATGGTTCCAGTAAATCGATCACAGGATTCTAGGGTTCAAGTTCGTGGGGAGACTCAGGCATGCTTGGCGGTGGTTTGTCAGCACGTGACTGCAGCGGAAGACGACCTTCTGCAGCAAGTCGCCGGTGTAAATCTTCAATGAGTGGTTTTGGTAAGAGATGCTCCACATCGTCTGCATCCCGATCAACATGGTCGGCTGCGATATTGGCGTATTTTACAAGGAATAATTCCCACAAACGGTGGGTGCGGGTCAAATCTGCTGCTGTGGTAAGTCCCTCTTCGGTCAAGCGAATTGCTCCATCTTTCAATTCGACCAGCCCATGTCGTTTGGCTCGGCGAACCTGCAAGTCGACAAGCCAGCGGTTCCAACTGCGGTAATCGACCAGGGCAGACTCGGCGATTGCCGGACGCGCAGGAAGTTCCGCCTCGCTCATTTCGTAAAGCGACCGAAGAAGGTGTTCGCGAAAGATGCGGGCACGAAGCCGAAATTCGGCGATAAAACGTGCCGCAATGCCATGTCGTGGGGCAATAATCAGTGAGACGATGAGTAAGCTTGACGTGGTCAATACAATCACGGGGCCTGGCGGAAGATGGCTGGGTGTCCAGCCAAAGATGAGGGGATTGAATCCGAGAAGTTGCTGGGGCACCGGTGAAGCGAGTAGCGTTCCAACGGCGGCCGATGTAGCGCCAAAAATACCGGCTAGCACGAGCAAAGTTCCGAGTTGGTTGGTCCAGAATCGGGCGGCGGCGCTGGGCAAAATAATCAGTGCGGCCATGAGGATGACTCCACAGATGGGAAGTCCAACGATGGTGACGATTGCCAGTAGTGCCATCATGCTGAAATCAAGG
Source organism: Pirellulales bacterium (assembly GCA_022448345.1). Classification (GTDB taxonomy): domain Bacteria; phylum Planctomycetota; class Planctomycetia; order Pirellulales; family Lacipirellulaceae; genus JAKVCB01. Next base: position 8,103 of record JAKVCB010000058.1, on the reverse strand, counting down.
ATAAAGATGGGCCAACCTTGAGATGCTGCAAAATCGGGATCGAAGGAAAGCACCTTGAATTCTTTGTGGAGTGCAAAGACGACCGAAAGCACCAGCGCACCAACGACAAGCAGGAGAAGAATTTCCTGGGACTGCATTGCAGCGATTTCGCCGAACAAGTAGGTATCCAGGCCGGCCTGATTTCCCTGGTGGTGCCGTTGGGCAAACGACAACAAAACGACACCTGCCCCAAAAAACGTACTCAGGACGATGCCGATGGCAGCATCTTCTTTCGTCCGTGTCCAGCGGCAAAGAATCGACACCAACAAAAGCCCAACCAGTCCACTGGCGAGGGCACCGATTGAGAGTGCAAATATGTCGCGGGCTCCCACAATCAAGAATGCGAGACAAATCCCCGGCAGGGCGGCGTGAGCGAGCATGTCGCCCACCAGGGCCCGGCGGCGCAGGACCGCATAGCTGCCAACAACGCCGGCAGTGATCCCGAGCAGAGTGGTTCCCATCATCACCTTAAACGCGATTGAGGTCACCAATGTTCTTACCTCAGCGGATCACGTTGTCGAATGGCTTCGGCCGCTTCATCGAGGATCGTAAGTCGCCCACCGTAGGTCGCTTGAAGATTCTCAGTAGAAAAAGTTGCTTCCGTAGGACCGCAAGCGATCAATCGCATGTTGAGAAGGATGACATAGTCAAAATATTCGGCAACGGTTTGCAGGTCGTGATGGACGACAAAGACCGTTTTTCCGGTCGAACGGAGTGATTGCATCAGCGTAACGATGGCTGCTTCAGTTGCCGCGTCGACACCGGCAAACGGTTCATCCATGAAATAAATTCGAGCATCCTGCGCCAGAGCCCTGGCGAGAAATATGCGTTGTTGTTGTCCCCCGGAGAGTTGCCGGATTTGTCGATTTGCATACTTCGACATGCCGACTTGTTCCAGTCCGGCGTGTGCCGCCTGACGCTGAATTTTTCCCGGTCGGCGGAACCAGCCCAACTGGCCGTAGGTCCCCATGAGAACTACGTCCAGGGCAGTGACGGGAAAATCCCAATCCACGGATTCGCGTTGTGGCACGTAACCGATAAGGTTTCGCTGCTGCTTCAAAGACTTTCCATAAATTTCGACTTTGCCACTCGCCAGCGGAACCAACCCAAGTGCGGCCTTGATGAGCGTGGTTTTGCCAGCCCCGTTAGGCCCAACGATGCCCACTAATTTTCCCTCAGGAACCTCAAGGTCAATGTCCCAAAGGACAGGCTTACGATGGTAAGCAACGGTGACGTCGTGGATTTCAAGAGCGGGAGGGCACATGGGGTACGACATCTCTGGAATGAACCAACGTGCGTGATTCACCCGCCGGGGGTGGGGTTTAATGCGGTAACGATCGTATCGACGTTGGCCCGTAGCATGCCAGGATAGGTCTCCGCGTCCGTGCCGGCTTGCCCCAAGGCATCAGCGTACAATTCCCCGCCAATCTTTACCTGGTGTCCTTGGGCTTCGCAGGGCTCAATCAGTGCGCGAACAATTCTCGGAGAGATTGCCGATTCGACAAACACTGCAGGGATGTTTTTCTCAATCAACAGGCGAACGACATCATCAAGACGGCCAATTTCAATTTCATCTTCGGTGCTCACGCCCTTGAGCGGTTCGGTCTCCAGGCCGTACGCGGCACTGAAGTATCCAAAAGCATCGTGTGCGGTTACCAGTATTCGACCCTCTTCTGGAAGAGTGGCAACCTGGCTGCGACAATAGTCGTCGGTGGCCGTGATTTCCGCGATATAATCATCGTGGTTTTTCTGATATTCGGCAGCGTGACTCGGGTCGACTTTTTGCATTTGCTCAGTTAGGTAATTAAGGCAGTCGCTCCATAAAATGGCGTCGTGCCATACGTGTGGGTCAAAGAATCCTTCAAATTCAGGAGGCTTGCGCAGCCGAGGGTCGTTTTCAGCAACCAATTGGTCGGTCACGGCGATGACCGGTTTGTTTTTGCTCTGCGCGTCTAAAATGCCGGCAAGTCGTCCCTCAAGGTGCAGGCCGTTGTAAACAATCACATCCGCTTTCTGAAGATTCTCGACATCTTGGGGGGCTGCCCGGAAGAGGTGAGGGTCGATTCCAGGTCCCATGAGGCCTGTGACCGATACGTGTGGGCCGCCAATTTTCCTTACCGCTTCGGTGATGGGACCAGTGGTGCAGACAACTTGAATCGGATATTCGCCCGTAAATGGTGCGGCTTGTTTTGTCGGTCTGGCATGATGGTGGTCATCACTAGCCGTGTGGCAGCCTGCGAGGATGCCTGCCAAAATGCCTGACGTGACAGCCAGTCTTACCAAGGGGGAGAGAAATCGCATAAAGCCAGCCTCTGGCGTTTCGGAAGTGAATGGGCAGAACCACAGAGCTACGGAGCACTGCAGAGGGGGATTAACCGAAATTCTCAACGTGCCAGAGGTTCTGTCAACCCGAGATGGAATTCGTGGGTGGCCCTGAAGGCCGGCGGAGCCTGCTTTTGAGGAATGGTTGGCCCGTTTCTCTACGCGGGGCGACCCCCACTATTTCGCCGTTATTTGGCCAGGCATTTGTGCTGAATACAAACCTGGCCGCGATCCGCCAATCGGCTCTAACCAGGCGTGTCCAGGTATGGGTCTTGCCCCATTTGCCGTTGCATTTTTTGACGTTCTTTATCGTGATGGAGCATGATCTTGCGATCACGAAAGTGACGCCGTTCGACACGCCGTTGTGCTTTTTGGAAGAGGGACACATAGCCGGCAAGTTCGCCCTGGATGCCAGTGGATTGGCCCCGTTGTTTGAGTGTTTCCGATTTCTTGGGTCCATACCCGGTTAGTAAAATCTCATCATCCAGGGCGAAAAACTGGCGGTACGTGCCAGGATCGCCTTGCCGTCCACAACGACCAATAAGTTGGCGGTCGATTCTCTGGGCTTCATGGAGTTCACTACAAATCACGTGCAATCCACCAAGCTGTTGGACCTCGTCGGCAAGGCGGATGTCGGTGCCACGCCCTGCCATATTCGTAGCCACGGTGACTCGCCGACTCTGACCTGCCTCGGCGATAATTTTTGCTTCCTGGGTGATTTGGCGAGCGTTCAGCACCTGATGTTTGATTCCATGCGTGGAAAGGAGCTGCGAAAGCGCGACACTTTTGTCGATCGAACGAGTGCCAATCAGCACAGGCCGACCTTTCTGGTGTTGCTCATGAATGTCATCGATGATCGCTTGCCACTTTTCTTCGCTGCTGCCAAAAACCAGCGTGGGCAATGCGTTTCGGATTGGAGGACGATTGGTGGGCACCGGAATTACCCGGGTTTTGTAAATCTTCAAAAGTTCGCTACTGCTGGTGCTTGCCGTACCCGTCATGCCGGCCAGCCGCTTATAACGGAGGAAAAAATCCTGAATCGTAACCCGGGCAGCCTGGCCCGTGGGGAACGTAACTTTTACTTTCTCTTTCGCCTCGACCGCTTGATGGATGCCATCACGCCATTTTCGACCTTCCCCAAGTCGTCCGGTAAATTCGTCGACAATGACAATCTCTCCGTCGCGAACCACATATTGGCGGTCACGTATCATTTCGCGCGCAACTTTGATGGCTCGTTCGACATGTTCATAGATTTGCGAAAGGGGCATGCGGTCCATCTGTTCGTGTTTGCGAAGTCCACGTACGCGGCGACGTCCTTCCAGTGTCAGGTCAATTCGTTTCTCCTTGTGTTCGTAGTCGTAGTCTTCGTGTTCAGTGAAATTGGGTGCAGCTTCTGCTGCCCAATAGTAAGCGGCAGCTTCTGTTGCTTCTTCTTCAGTCGGTGCCGCGCTGATGATTAGCGGAGTTCTTGCCTCGTCAATCAGGATGCTGTCCGCTTCGTCAACAAGCATGAAGTGCAGGTCGCGCTGAACAGGTTCCTCGTGCCCACGGCTTGCGTCGCCAAGCATTGCCCCAAAAAGATCCCGTTGTCCCTCAGAGATCTGCCGTTTGAGCAGTCGGTCGCGCAGGAAATCAAACCCCATTTCGTTAGCCGTTCCATAAGTGACATCGCATGCGTACTGTTCCCGACGCACCGGTTGAGGCTGTTGGTTTTGGATGCAGCCGAGGGTCATTCCGAGCGCCTCGTAGAGTGGCCTCATCCAGTCCGCATCGCGTTGTGCCAGATAGTCATTGACGGTTGCCAGGTGGGCCCCTTTGCCTTCCAGCGCTGCCAGATAAAGGGGCATGGTGGCAGTCAGCGTTTTGCCTTCCCCGGTTTGCATTTCAATGATGGAGTTATGGTGGGCAGCGATTCCGCCCAGGAGTTGAACGTCAAAGTGGCGCATTTCAACCGTGCGCCGGCCAGCCTCGCGGACAAGCGCATAGGCCTCGACCAGAAGGGTGTTAAGCGGCTCTCCGCTCCGCGCGCGGTAGCGAAGCGAAAGGCTCTGCTTGCGTAGCTCGTAGTCGCTTAAAGCCTGAAGGCCCGGTTCCAGGTCGCCAATTGCGGGAATCAGCGGAGCCCATTGTGCAAGCCGCCCGCGCACGGGCCCGCTTGTAGCCTTGCGAAGATTACGTATTAACCAGTCGAGTGCTGCCAAAGATAATGGAAAAGTTGAGGTCTTGAAAATAGGCGTAGTTACCCGGTCCGCAGACGGTGGTAATCACGCGTCACCTTGCTTGGGGCAAAACCGCATCATTGAGCGGCTTGGCCATTCCTAAAACCTACCTCATATCCGGGTGTGCGCGAAACCCATTATTGGCTACCGAAGGGTGCAGGAGTCTGCCAGCCAGGGGCCACAGCGGGACGGGGTGTCGTTGGGGCTGCCTGTGGAATCATGCCTGCCGTTTGGGGGGGGCGCGTCGTGACAAAACTTGCCTGTTGTACAGGGGGCTGCAGTCCGTGGGTGGGAGAAGGCACATATTGGCTCCCAGGTAGCCGGACTCGCGGTGCCATTCGGGCTGCCGGTTGGGGAGTCGCCGGTGCCATGGCTGTTGGTGTTATGGGGCTTGCGCTGGCTGCTGCCGTAAAGCCAGGGTTGCGCCAGGCGGCCGGTGATACGAGATTGCCCCTGGGCGATGTAGATGTGGTTGGGGAACCTGGCTGAAAAGGAGTGGTAGCCGGGGAGGCCGCTATGGGAGCATTTACCGGTGCGAATTCGCGATTGGGTTTTGCGGGAACCGGACCTGCGGTTCCGCTGGGCACCAGGGATACGGGTTGAACTTGAGGTATCTTTACGGCAGTCACTGGTGGAGGTACGGTCGGGGCGACCGGAGTTGTGGAGACCAATGGAGCGCCTGCCGGGGCAGTGGCGCCTTGCAGGACAGGGACGGGATCTCCAGGGTAATAAGGTTGAGCGGAGCCTGGACCCAAGGAGCGGGTTGCTGGTGGTGGAACGCGGCTGCTGGCTGAGAACGGATTTGAAAAGAGAGGTTTACCATTCCCCTGGCACCCAGCTGCTCCCAACACAAGAGTCGACGTAACAACGAAAAGTAGATGAACTTCATTTCGATACATACGTGGATTCCTTTCCACACGTGGCTGATGATTTGGGAGCATGAAGACGAAAGGGCAGCGATACGGCTCCAGTACCAGGACGCTAGCAGATGTTTTTTCCTGGTGCGTAGATTAGCGGTATTGGTGGCCACGTCCAGGCCATTTTTTTACAGCCAGATTATTTTCAGCAGATAGTTGAGAGGTGGTGATAGCAAACCTGCCGTCGAGCAGCAGCCTGCGGAATTCTTGCGTTGGATTGGCTGGCGTTTTTTGGAGACCACACGACTCTGGTCAACGGCCCAGGTCGTAAAAAAGGCCAGCCGTGGTGTGGCTGGCCTGTGGTATTTTGGAGCGGGGGGTGCCCTGCTTAAGGGGCTAGTTTGGCTAGTTTGGGGGCTTGTTCAACATAGGGGTTCAGAACTATCAGGGGAGAAGCTTGGCGGAAACTGGTCAATTGGCCCTGGTGATCTGCCTCGGTACTTGGGGAGTTCGGGACGAAGGGGTTTCTGATGGTCACCGGTCCCATCACCTCCCCCATGATCTCAGGGGTCCGGACATTGCCGGAATAAGCAAATGGGCTGTAGCCATAGGGTCGTGGGACCGGGTAGCTGTAGTAGACCGGGGGATGTAACGCAAAGTAGGGTGGGACTGGGATCAATCCAATACGGTAGAGATCAAAGACGGTCGTGATGCTTGTGCCCCCAAGACCGCCGAATCCAAAAGTTCCCGAAAAATGGTCGTGGCCCGCCAGCTTTTGCGAGTAGCCTTCAGATTGCATCGCTCCCAAAAGTGCCGCGCTGACCATCCCGACAAAAAGAGTCCGGTTTTTCATCTGCTGTTGCCTCGGGGTGTCGCTCTCAAGAAGTCTTCACAACGAACAAACTCCAGCTTAATTGCCAGCCTTGAATGGGCAAGTCGCAAAACGGCTGTGGGCCACGAAAAGTGGCCGGTCGGTGGTGTTCCTGCCGCACAAGATTAAGAGGGCTGGAGTTTCCCCTGGAAACGGAGCGGTGGCCATGGATGGCCACAAATGGAATCTGTCAAGAATCACGCTGTTTTCACTCCGCTTGGACGAATAAAGTTATTGATGGTCGTTACAATCGGTATCTGACGATACGCTTCGTGCCGCGCGTCTTGATTTCCGATGCTTACCGCTGCAGGAGTCTTTGTACGAATCGTGGTGCACTCAAGTGAATGGATGTCGGACCAGGTAGCCTCACGGTAGAATGGTTTTCTATGGAACCGGCCGTCCTTACCCAGCAACTCAAGTCGAAAGCCGGTCAACTCGGTTTTTCATTAACGGGTGTATGTCCGGCGGTCACGGTTCCCGGGACGGCCCGGCTCGATGCGTGGCTTGACGCCGGTTTTGCTGGGGAGATGCATTACATAGCGGACCGTAGGGACGCCTATGACCATCCTTGCGGCGTGCTTGATAGCGTCAAAAGCCTGCTCATGTTGGCGTTCGATTATGCGACGGTGCAACCCGTGGATCCGCCGGTCGGGTCAGGCCGCCTTTCGCGTTATGCTTGGGGCAGTACCGATTACCATCACCTAATCCGCAATCGGTTAAATGAGTTGGCCGGTTACCTGCAGTCTTTGTGTCCCCAGGCAGTTACGCGAGGCGTGGTCGATACCGCTCCCCTGATGGAACGTGACTTTGCCGAATTGGCTGGGCTTGGTTGGATTGGCAAGAATACATTGTTGCTGAATCGGGTGCAGGGGAGCTGGTTTTTCCTGGCTGCGTTATTGACCGATCAAGAACTTGTGTACGATGCGGCCCAGGCAACGGATCATTGTGGTACCTGTCGGGCGTGCCTGGACGCCTGTCCAACACAGGCATTCCCGCAACCCTATGTATTGGATGCTTCGCGCTGTATCAGCTATTTGACGATCGAACTAAAAAACCCCATCCCCGTGGAACTTCGTCGCGGGGTAGGGGAGTGGGTATTTGGATGTGACGTGTGCCAGGAAGTGTGTCCTTGGAATTCTCATGCACCCACGACCAGCGAGCCCGATTTTCAGCCCCTGTCGGATCACAATCCACTCGAGTTGATCCCACTATTTTCGCTGACCGACGAGGAATTTCGCACGCGGTTTCGGAGCACTCCCTTGTGGCGGCCTCGCCGTCGGGGCCTCTTGCGGAACGCAGCCATTGTGCTGGGAAATCGACCGTTTACAGCCGCAATACCTGCATTACTCAGGGGACTCGTTGACCAGGAGCCACTCATTCGGGGGGCGGCGGCCTGGGCGCTGGGAAACTATTGCGAAGGCGAAGTCCTCTTGGAACTTCGTCGGCGGCGTGAAATTGAGGAAGATGCAGAAGTCTGCAAGGAAATTGATGCTGCGCTCCTTCAATTGGCCACGCGGCCACTTCCGGAGAACCCGTGATGTTGACGAGACCACTGTCCAAAAGAGACAATTGGGGGTATGGACCGATTGTGTTATCCCTTGCGTCCGCTGCGAATCGGACCCGTTGAGCTTGATTTTCCTGTAGTTCAGGCAGCTTTAAGTGGTTATAGCGACCTGCCGATGCGAGTCATTGCCCGTCGCCTGGGAGCGCCGTACACACTTTGCGAAGTGATGCTCGACCAGTTTCTGGTGACATTAAAGCCCCGCGCCAAGAATCGCCGTTTTGTGGCAGTGGC
>JAKVCB010000057.1 GCA_022448345.1 Pirellulales bacterium | reverse complement strand
CACGTGGCCGGTTTGGCGGTTCCTTAGCCTGGTTGCCAGCCCTCTCGTTTGGTGTGCCTGCCTGATCGATGCAATTTTTCACCGAGTGGCAGGCCGTGCCCCCGAAGAAGTCGATGAGGAATCCTTTGGAGAGGAAATTCGCACAATTGTCTCCGAGGGTCAACGGGAAGGGCTCCTGGAAGAGGATGCCCGCGAAATGATCGAAGGAGTCATTGAACTGGGAGACGGAGACGTCTCGCAAATCATGACCCCTCGCACTGATATGCATATGGTGCAAGTGGAAACCGATTGGGAAGCAATGCTCGCCGATGTCATTGATTGTGGACACACGCGTGTCCCGGTTTATGAGAAAACCCGTGATGACATTGTTGGCATCCTCTACGTCAAAGATTTGCTACCAGAATTTGCCAAGTCCTCTAAAGAGGACCGCAAGCCGCTGGTAGACTTGTTGCGCAAACCTTTGTTTGTCCCAGAGACGAAAGCAGTGGATGATTTGCTGGAAATGTTCCAGCAAATTAGGACCCACATGGCTGTAGTGCTCGATGAATATGGTGGTGTCTCAGGGCTGGTGACCATCGAAGACGTTCTCGAAGAAATTGTCGGTGAAATTGTCGACGAGTATGATGCTGAATTCGAGGAAGAGATCAAAGTGGTTGGCGAGGGAATCTGCGAAGCACTGGGACGGGCTCACATTGACGAAATCAACGAACAAATGGGCCTGGCGCTACCTGAAGACGAAGATTATGACACGATCGGCGGGTTCGTCTTCACGGAACTCGGCCGTGTGCCCATCCCAGGCGAGGAGGTTAGTTGGCAGGAATCGGTCCAGGTGACAGTACTGGAAGCTTCACGACGACGTATCGATCGGGTACGTATCGAACGCCTTTCCAAGGATTCTCGCGAAATCGCTTGAGAACGCTACTACTGCTGGCAGATTCCTTTGCCGCAGCACGTCAATTTATTAAGCTTGCCGTGATAGCTCCAGCCAAAAAGAAAAGGTTCAGTTTGGAACGCTGGGCTTGACGCTAGCGGCCATGCTGGCGTACCTTCCCGAACCTTATCGAGCCCGCAGAGCGGGTCAACGCATCTGATTACGGATATCTTATGCCCACTTGCGAGAAAACTCACCATTTATTTCGGCCCCGGCTTTCTTGGAGCAATTACGTCAACGCGCACTGTGTTGTGTTTTTGACTGGGCTTAGTCTGATGGCAGGCTGTACGACCATTGGAACAAGCCCGACCGAATGGTCGTTGTCAAACACCTTTAGAAGCCAACCCGAGGTTGGTTCAAGCAAGTGGTGGGAGAAGCACAAGTCAAAAAGAAATTTTGAAGTGGGCAAGGGTTATGCCGTCGAAGGATTCGAGGGTTACTTTGATCAGAATGGGCGACCCATAGATCGACCAGTGGAACGATCCATATTGGCGGAGGACTCAGGCGGTCTATTGCCGGGATTTGATCCGAAGGTAACCTATGGAAAAATGAAAGAAGCGGTTGGTCAAGGCAAAAGCGACGAGGTGGCCCGTGAACGATTTGCCGAAGCCGAAGCATCATTTGCAGCCGAAAAATATTCGAAAGCCGTTGATCACTATCGCGCTGCGGCTGCTCGTTGGCCGCGGTCGGAGATTGAGGAGGATAGTCTGTTCATGGTTGGGGAATGTTATTTTTTCAACGACCGTTATCTTAAGGCCTCGGATGCCTATAACGTGCTCGTCGAGAAGTATCCCAATAGCCGACACATGAATTCATTGATTGAGCGGATGTGGTCGATTGGACAGTACTGGGACCATGAATACTTTGCAGGTTGGAAAGTGCCCCTTTCGCCAAATGCTTATGACAAAACACGACCTACTTTTGACACGGCCGGTCATGCAATCAGAATGTATGAGAATATCCGTCTTAATGATCCGACAGGTCCACGGGCCGATGATGCAATTCTTGCGACAGCTGGAATACATTTTCGCTGTCAGCGATATGAGGATGCGGATTATCACTACACCCTTTTGCGGCGAGAGTATCCTCGCAGCGAATTTCAATTTGAAGCGCACCTCCTGGGATTGCAGGCAAAACTTCGCAAATACCAGGGCCCTAACTACGATGGCAAATCGTTAAAAGAAGCTAAGCAGCTCGCGCTACAGCTTCGCCGCCAGTTTGGCAGCCAGTTGAATGCGGGTGAAAAAGAACGGTTGCGAATCGTGCAGGCAGAACTCAATTTGCAGATCGTGCAGCGCGATATACGCATGGCCGAATACTACGGCGATAAGAAACATTACGGCGCCGCTCGCCAATATTATGCCCAAGTTCTCGAAAAATTCCCAGATACCGAGTTGGCGGGACAAGTCCGTGAGCGACTGGCCGATATCAGTGATGAGCCCGATGAGCCAAAACAGCGCTTGACCTGGTTGCTCGACTTGGTTCCTCAGAGTCGCGAACGGAAGCGGGTTGCACGGATCCCTGAACTACAGAATGGAAAAACACTCCTCGCAAGCAAATCCAAAGTGGCCGAGGAATCACCCGCCGGGGTTGATTCTCCCCCAGAAACTTCCACGCGTTAGTACCATGCGCGGATTTCCGATTCTTTTAATGCTTCTTTTTTCCGGGTGCACTGCCTATCACGTCGGAAACCGATCGCTTTATGCACCAGACGTGTCGACTGTTTATGTGCCTGCGATTGAATCAGGCAGTTTTCGCCGAGACCTGGGAGAGCGTCTTACCGAGGCCATCGCGAAAGAGATTGAACTCAAGACACCTTTTAAGGTCGTTGGTAATGCAAATGCCGACAGCGTGCTTGCTGTAAACTTGAGAAACGACGAGCGTTTTTTGCTGTTCGAAAATGCCTACGACAACCCACGTGCACTTGAAATTGACCTGCGGGCGGATGTCACATGGGTTAATCGAAGACGAATGCCACTGGTTGCCCCTGAAGGGTTTCCGGTACCACCAGCACTTGTACCGTTCGGGCAAACGTCCACGTTGTTTGCTGAAGGTGGGCAGTCGGTGACAACGGCACAGCAGCGGGCAATTCAGCGCCTTGCCGAGCAGATTGTTGGAGCAATGGAGGAGCCGTGGTAGGGGTGGACGGTTGATCTTCGAGAGTAGACGATAGAGGTTGCGAACTGGTTTTCAACGACCTCCGATCTTTTACTACGCATGTCTGATAAGCAAGAACGCCCATCCTTTGCAAATTTGCCTCGCGCCAATTGCTGGCAATTGCGGACTCGGAAACTACAGTTTTCCAAGCTTCCGAAATTGATGGGAATTCTCAATATTACCCCAGATAGTTTTTCCGATGGTGGACAATTTCTGAACCCCCAGGAAGCCGTCGATCGAGCGGTTCAGTTGGTTGAGGATGGAGCAGATTTGTTGGATCTTGGTGGTGAAAGCACGCGTCCCTATGCCGCGCCGGTGGATTCCCAAGAAGAAGCCCGGCGAGTGAAACCGGTCCTGGACCTCCTGGTCAAGGCCGTAAACGTTCCTATTTCGATCGATACGAGTAAGGCAAGCGTTGCCCGCCTCGCATTAGATGCGGGAGCAGAGATTATTAACGACGTGACTGGCCTTGAGGGAGATCCCGAGATGGTTCCCCTGGCTGCCATGACCGAGGCAGGCGTCTGTGCGATGCATATGCAGGGAACGCCACAAACTATGCAGAATCAACCGGCTTATCGCGATGTGGTTGTCGAAATTGGTGACTATCTCCGCCGCCGCCGCGAACAACTGCTAGAGGCCGGAATCCTTGATTCCCGGATTTGTCTGGACCCGGGAATTGGTTTTGGAAAGACTCACCAACATAACCTTACGCTGATGGCAAACTGTCACCAATTTCATCAGTTGGGAGTCCCCCTTCTCGTGGGCCACTCCCGGAAAGGTTTTCTTGCAAAGGTCGTCGAAAATGTTCAGGAAGATCGAACATGGACAACGGTGGGCGCTGCGTTGTCTTTGGCAATCCAGGGAGTCCAGGTCATACGCGTGCACGACGTCAGGCCCGTTCGCGAGGCGTTGCTAGCGTTTGGGGCGACTGGCGGTCTTGATGGCAATCCTGCTGTTCTGGAAGCATCGTCGACACAACCTTCGTATCTGGACGGGCAACGTTGACCGAACGTCCGGTTTCCACGATACTTTGACGGCAGTCTTTTGGTGCTGTCGTGGTTGGCAACGATCTAATTAGGAGAACTGCCCACTCAGTTTGACGATATTGAGTAGTTCGATGGAAGCTGCAACAAAATCTGATTTAGCTGCTTACTGCGCTGGCGTTGCGCAGCGGGCCAAACAAGCCGGGGCGCAGCTTTCGGTAACCGCAGGAGCGACAAAAGTGGCTTGGCTGAAGAAGTCGGCCGCGGTTTTGCGGGCAAGTCAGGCAGAACTGGCCGCGGCCAATGCCAAAGATCTTGAGGCTGCCCCGGGCTATGGTTTAACCGATGCGCAAGTTGATCGGCTTCGTTTGACGGCAGAGCGGGTCGAAGCGATGGCCATTGGTCTGGAAGAAGTTGCCTCCCTCGGGGAGCCAATTGGCACACTGATTCAGTCAACCATTCGTCCCAACGGGCTCCAGGTCAATAAGGTTCGAGTGCCGCTCGGAGTCATCTTTTTCATTTACGAATCGCGGCCCAATGTTACCGCCGATGCTGCAGCCATCTGTGTTAAATCAGGCAATGCAGTGATACTTCGTGGGGGCAAAGAAGCGGTCCATTCCAGTCGGGCTATCGTCGATTTGCTAATGCAGGCTGCTGAAGAAACGGGGCTACCAGAAAACGCAGTACAGTTGGTCGAGACAACCGATCGTGAGGCAGTGGGCGAATTTCTGGCACTGCCGGAGTTCATTGATGTCGCGATTCCACGCGGTGGAGAAGGTTTGATTCGTCGTGTTGCCGCTGAGGCCAGGATGCCTGTGATCAAACACTTCGCCGGAAACTGTCACGTTTACGTCGATGCTGCCGCAGACTTGGGGATGGCAGAACAAATTGTCGTTAACAGCAAGTCTCAGCGAATGGGTGTCTGCAATGCAGCCGAATCGCTGTTAGTCCACGCAGAGGTTGCCGCAGAGTTTCTCCCGGCGATAGCCACAGCACTTATGGAGAAGGGTATTGAAATTCGTGGAGATGAGCAGACCTGTAAATTAGTTCCTGCTGCAAAGCGGGCGAGTGAAGCAGATTATGCCACGGAGTTCCTCGGCCCGATTATTTCTACCTGTGTCATGGGGTCCCTGGAGGATGCCATTGAACATATCAATCGGTATGGGTCGGGGCACACCGATGCTATTGTTACGAACGATTTGTCAGCATCCCAGGCGTTTTCCAGAGGGGTCGACACTTCTGCCGTAATCGTGAATGCAAGCACGCGATTCAATGATGGCGGTGAATTTGGTTTGGGTGCCGAGATTGGGATCAGCACGGATAAATTTCATGCTCGAGGACCGTGTGGTATCGAAGAACTTACAAGTTACAAATATGTTGTCCAGGGAAACGGGCAGATAAGAAGCTGACGACTTGATAGGAAATGTTGACTGGATGGTCGCCGGTTGCAAGGAAGTGTGTGATGGTTGACGATTTCTTGAGTCAGGCTGAAGTTGAGAGTTTACTTACCGCTACGGATAGCGAGGGTGGGACGGCTCATGGTCTGGACGACGGGGAAGCTTTGCGGCAACCGGCCCGCTTAAGTAGCGAGGTATCTCCCTGCGATTTGAAACGTCCACAACGGGTTGGCAAGGAGATGATGGGGGCCTTGCAAACCATGCATGAGGAGTTTGGTCGCAACTTTGGTACTGCCCTTTCGGCTCTGCTACGCAACCGGGTTGAAGTCAAGCTCGCGCGAATGGATCAACTAACCTACAGTGATTTTGTATTTGGTCTGCAAAAGCCGACGTGTTTCAACTTGATTCAGGCAGCACCTCTGGAAGGTCCGCTTATTCTGGATATCAATTCGTCGATTCTTTTCCCGCTTATTGACCGGCTATTAGGTGGGAATAGCGATATAGGATTGCCGACGCAACGACCACTTACAGAGATCGAACTACGCCTGGTTAAACGGTTTACCGACTTGTTTCTTGCGGAGATGCAGCGCGCTTGGTCGACCGTGTTGGAACTGAATTTGGAAGTTGAGTGTGTCGAAAGTAATCCTCAACTTGTGCAAATTATCCCTCCGAATGAAGTTGTGATTCTAATCAGCTTCGAATTGATCCTGGGTACGATGCGGGGCATGGTAAATCTTTGCATTCCCGCCAACTCGATAAAGGGTCTAAGTGACAAGCTGGGTGCCGCCCGTTGCCAGCCTTCCAGCCAGGGACCTGCGTCTCCGGAATCCATTCAACAAGTGAGCCATCAATTGGGAGGAGCGGACGTTGAACTGGTCGTGGAACTGGCCGATATCCAAATAGCCACGGCAGATTTGATTGGGTTGCAGGTCGGAGATGTCATCACCACCGAGCATGATATTCACAAGCCGCTGATTGTGTCGGTTGCAGGTCGGCCGAGGTTCCATGCCGAGCTAGGTGCTTTTGAAGGACGCAAAGCGATCCAAGTTACCGAGCGAATTACCGAGAACCAGGTGAGCGTTGATGTCGAGAACACAAGCTGCGGTTAGCACGATCTTCCGCTGGTGAGTTCAAGTTTTTCCTTTGCTTGAAGTGGTGGCAAGGCTTCCTCCAGCACTCCCTTGGCAGAGGGCCAAATAAGTACCGATTCGATGACCATCCAAACTTGAAACAGCATGGTCACGCCTCCAATCGCCGCCAGGAGATAGTTGCCCTGAACAACCCACCCCGAATCGGAGTTAAACAATTGCCATATTAGGGCCCATGCTGGCAAGATAATCAGTAGGATCATAGGTATGGTGAGAAACCAGATTGGTTTGTTTCTTCTCCTGAGGTAAAAGACGACAACCATAAACGCAAGGCCGGCCAATAATTGGTTGGTTGCCCCAAACAGAGGCCACAGGTAAAGCCCCCCCGTACCGTGCGGGGCAATCGTCCCATCGGCTGCGGTGGGCCCGCGCATCATGGCCAGACTGACTGCCAACGCAACCGCAAAAGCAGTAGCCAGATATTTGTTGGTCAGTGGGCGAATGTGGAAGGAAACTGCCAGTTCCTGGATCACGTAACGCTGCAACCGAGTCGCTGTGTCGAGCGTTGTAGCTGCGAAACAGGCAACGAGTACCGCGATAATGCCAATGCTTAATTGCAGAGGGATGCCCAAGGCGGAAAGGAAATTGGCACCTCCATCGACGAATGCTCCCACCTTGTCACCCAGTCCAAATGCTCCCCAGCCTTCTTCATACCGGTAGCGCGAATGCCAGGCGGCATGGCCGACAAGAGGTTGGCCCGCTTCGTTCATCACGATGGCATAGTGTCCGTCATCCTGGCGAGCAAACCGTCCCATTCCCACGCCAGCACAACAAGCGAGAATCACAATCACGGCCAGAGCTCCCTCCAGGAGCATCGCGCCGTAGCCGACATATTGGGCATCGCGTTCGTTGGCAATTTGCTTGCTGGACGTGCCGGAACTCACGAGGCAGTGAAAGCCGCTAACTGCCCCGCAGGCAATGGTGATAAACAAAAATGGCCAGAGTGGGGGTGTTCCGGGTGGGATCTGTTCTGCAATTGCAGGTGCGGTTCCGGCAAGATCGGCCTCTCCGTTTAGACCGGCCACTAAGATTCCAGCGACGAGCAAGGTAAGTGCGACGAAAAGTTGATGACTGTTGATAAAGTCCCGTGGTTGGAGGAGAAGCCAAACGGGGAGCACGGATGCCAGAAAGCAGTAGGTGAAAAGAATAAACGTCCAAATCACAGTGGCATTTCCCCAAGAATCTGGCAGGATAATCGGGTATTGTGTGCCGACGTAAATAGCCAGATAGAGAAGGAGCACGGCTCCAAGCGAGGGCCACAACAAATTTCCACCGTAACGAAATCCCCAAAACCCGATTCCGATTGCTAATGGCATGGCAATCCATACCGAAAGGACCGATTCAGGATAAAGCTTGAAAATGGATGCGATGACCAGGCCGAAGATTGCCAGTACCACGGTCAGTGCAAAGAACAGGATAAGCAGAAAAAGGATTTTTGCACGGGTGGAAATTAAACGCCCCGCGATTTCGCCGACGGTCTGACCACGATTTCGCAGGCTTACCACCAGCGACCCAAAATCGTGAACAGCTCCGATAAGAATTGAACCAAACACGACCCACAACAAGGCGGGGAGCCACCCCCAGAACACGGCAATTGCAGGGCCGACAATCGGACCTGTTCCTGCAATGCTCGTGAAGTGGTGGCCAAAGATGACTCCTTTGCGGGTCGGTATGTAGTCAATATCATCTCGCAGTTGATGGCTGGGAACTTCTGCGTCGGGATCGAGTTTAAAAACCTGCCGTGCGATCCATCTTCCGTAGGTGTGGTACGCAAGGATAAAACCAAGAAATGAGCCGATCGCGATCAGAATAGTGAGCATGATTGCATCTTACCACCACGAACGTCGGGATAACAGAACAACTCGCCATGGCTCAAGTTTACGTCGGCCTGCTTCCATCGTATAATTCTCGGCCTTAGCCAATACGGTACGTTTCGGCTTGTGTAGACCCGGATTCGAACTTCAGATTTCCGAGTTCTTCCCCGCCTCTCCCTTGCCCCTGGAAAGGATTTCTATTTTGGCCCAAAACGTTGTGATCATCGGAAGTGGCCCTGCCGCTTGGACCGCAGCCATTTATGCCGCGCGGGCCAATCTGGATCCCCTTGTCATTGAAGGACAGAACATTCAGGAACATTATGATCGCGGTCGGCCTCCCTTGGGGCAGCTTGCCTTGACCACCGAAGTTGAGAACTATCCTGGTTTTCCTTTCGGGCACATGCAGTCTTTTCTCGAAAGCGCCATTGATGAGAAGCAACGCTATTTATTAACTCCTGATCCCGGAACCGATCAGAAGCACTCAGTGACAGGCCCGAATCTCGTGCTATTGATGAAGCAGCAAGCCATCAACTTTGGCACACGCGTGATTGGCGATGACGTCGTGGACATCGACATTGAAAGTCGACCTCTAAGGGTTCAAGTTGAGGAAGGTGATTGGCACGAAACGCATGCCGTCATCGTCGCTACCGGAGCTAGTGCAAACTATCTTGGCCTGGAATCAGAAAATCGGTACAAAAACGCCGGTGTGAGTGCTTGTGCTGTTTGTGATGGGGCCCTGCCCCGGTTTCGTGACAAATCTTTAGTCGTGGTTGGAGGTGGTGATTCGGCAGTTGAAGAGGCGGATTACCTCTCGAAGTTTGCCAGTACTGTTTACCTGGTGCATCGTCGTGACAAACTGCGGGCGTCAAAGATCATGGCCCAACGGGCAGAGGAGAATCCGAAAATCGATGTTGTGTGGAATCATACCGTTAATGAGGTGCTTGGCAACGACCAGGATGGTGTCACCGGCGTGCGGCTTGACTCAACTGTAGACGGCTCCAGTCGCGAGTTGGAAATATCGGGATTTTTTCTCGCGATTGGCCACACACCTAACACTAATTTTCTGAACAACAAGTTGGAATTGAACGATAAAGGTTATCTCAAGTGGACAGTTCCGTTTCGCACCAACACGAGTGTAGAGGGAATTTTCGCAGCAGGTGACGTTTCTGATGACTACTACCGGCAGGCAATAACTGCGGCTGGAACTGGTTGCATGGCTGCCCTTGATGCAGAACGCTGGTTAGCAAGCCAGGGAATTTAAAAACATTTCTCTTGTGGATTCCGAAGGACTTCCAGAAAGATCGAGGTTTGCAGCCTCGTTGCAATTCGAAATCGTAATCATGGACAAGATCTCTGTCCGTCGGGTACGCGAACTGGAGGCGGTTGGCCGCTCGGTGATCCTCCAGGGGTGGGTAAGAACTCGGCGCGACTCTAAAGGTGGGTTCAGCTTTCTGGAGTTGAATGACGGGTCATGTGTTCCCAACATTCAAATTGTTGCCGATGCAGATCTGCCGACCTATGAAACAGAAATCAAGCGTCTTTCGGCTGGGTGTAGTGTTACTGTTTGCGGACTCGTCAAAGAGTCGAGCGGGCGAGGTCAAGCTACAGAGGTGCAGGCCACGGAAGTTACCGTTCATGGTTGGGCGGATCCCCAAGAGTACCCATTACAAAAAAAACGGCACTCCTTTGAGAAACTACGCGAGTGGGCCCATTTGCGTCCTCGCACCAATGCGTTTGGAGCCGTTGCACGGGTACGAAATGCAGTTTCGCGATGTATCCACGATTTTTTTCAAAAGCACGAATTTCTCTACGTTCATACCCCGATCATTACGGCTAGCGACTGTGAAGGCGCTGGTGAAATGTTTCGAGTGACGACGATCGATCCAAAAAAAGTTCCCACACTTGCGGATGGTAAAGTTGACTACACTTGTGACTTTTTTGATCGACCCGCCTATCTAACTGTTTCAGGGCAGTTGGAAGCAGAAATTTACGCAACGGCCCTGGGAAAGGTCTACACTTTCGGACCGACTTTTCGTGCCGAGAATTCAAACACTTCAAGGCATCTGGCCGAGTTCTGGATGGTAGAACCAGAGATGGCTTTCTATGAACTGAATGACAACATGCAGCTTGCCGAAGAGTTGCTCCGTTGGTTAGGACATGCTTTGCTGGATCAGTGCGCTGAAGATCTGCAGTTTTTTTGCGATCGCGTCGATGATCAGGTTTTCACTCGGTTGCAGAATCTAGTGCAGGAAAAGGAGTTTGCCCGTGTGACTTATACCGAGGCCGTTGAATTACTAAAAGCCTCTGGCGAAGACTTTGAGTTCCCCGTCTCTTGGGGTAGTGATTTGCAGGCAGAGCATGAGCGGTACCTGACCGAGAGGAAATTCAATGCGCCAGTCATTTTGTATGATTATCCTGACACGATCAAGCCGTTTTACATGAAGGCGAATGATGACAACCGGACTGTTCGGGCGATGGATGTACTGGTTCCCGCCGTTGGCGAAATCATCGGTGGTAGTGAACGTGAAGATCGACTCGACGTGCTCGAAACGCGGATGAGAGACCAAGGGCTCAATGCCGAGGATTATTGGTGGTATGTCGACTTGAGGCGATTTGGTACCGTGCCCCACTCCGGTTTTGGCTTAGGCCTGGAGCGGATGGTGCAGTTTGTAACGGGGATGGCAAATATTCGTGATGTCATTCCGTTTCCCCGCACCCCTGGTAGTGCTGAGTTCTAAGACCAACTGCGGCGTTTTCCGGAATCCGGTGCGATCAATGGGTCCTTGGCGAGGCCTGTTTGCCAGTAGGAAAAGGTTGCAACAAGGCGATGACAACCTCTGGTCGTCGCGCGGTAATAACCTGAGGGAGAGGTGTTTTGCTGTTTGCCGGGATTCAGAGCACAAGGGGGATTACTGTGAAGAGGGAAAAAAGTTTCAAGTCAAAGAAGGGACGTCGCCCAACTCGGCGCTACCAACACCGGCAATCCCAGGAGACTAAGGCTGCTGAGGTGATGACCGTTGGGTGGACTGTTTGTCTGACCGGTGTTCTCTTGTGTGATTTGGTTGCGGTGATGGTGCATCTTGTTGTTCCGTTGTTTTCCGACGGTATTCACTGGCAGGTGCTTGAAAGCCTGATGCTCTTCTCTGGTTCCTTGATAGGTTTGTTTTGTTTGATTCTCATACCGGTTGTGTATCGGGTTCGGCGAGTGCCTCCGCCCATCGGAATTGTCATGTTCGCGATTTTGATCTCCATCGCCCCAATTGTGGCGTTTATTTCCCGCATCCTGATGTAGCGGGTCTCCCGGTCCGCTGCTGCGGACAGCTGATATCGGAATAAGGCGGAATTTCGGCCACTTTTGTGGCCTGGCCTTCTATCGTGACCTATGCTTTAAGTGGCTTTCATGTGCCAGTTACGATTGGTCGTTGGCTGGCTACCTGTTGGAGCGACCTCCTCTCACCCGGTTCCGCCTCACAATAACTCATCCTGGTTCCCCCCCCACCGTCGCTAGTCTCGTTTCTCCACAACGAAGGTGTTCGCCTGCGTTGTCACCGGGGTGTTGAAATTTTCAGTTGGCAGTAGCTGCTGCTGCAGGCCAAACCTCACGGTATTGTTGAGTCGTTTGGCGGACTGATTTTAAAAATCAAATGATGTGTTATGAACGGGATAGGATCGGTGCCGGACTACCTTCCCCAGAAATTCACACCGGAACGTTCTCTATGCAAAGCGACTTTCAAATTCGATTATGGAATTCTGCTGGTGACTCAAGCGAACTCGGGCAACAAGTGATGGAGCAACTTGAGATCTTAGACGATACGATTTTTAAAGCGATTGACGGCGATGTCACGGCCCTCGAGCAATCTGCAGGTATTTGGGAGAGTACCCTGAAGAATCTTGGTGCTGAACTGCTCGAAGAATCCCGCCAACAGTACCTTCGCCAGGCTGAAGCCCAGTGGCAGCGACTCCGGCTTCAGTCGGGTCACTCGTTGCCGAAGGTGTTTGCGGCTCTAGAGATCATTTCACTTCTGGAGGGGGAAACCTAGGAGGTGGGTGCGGAATTGCACTTGGTTTCTTCTTTTAGCGCCTCAAGAAATTGTTTGAAAAGATAATGGCTGTCATGTGGCCCGGCAGATGCTTCAGGATGGTATTGGACGCTGAAAGCCTTGACTTCGCGGTGGCGAATCCCCTCAATAGTTTGGTCGTTAAGGCTGCGATGTGTCACTTCCAGTTCTGTGGGCAAGGTCGCTTCATCAACTGCAAAGCCATGATTCTGCGAGGTGATTTCGACACAGCCTGACAAATGGTTCAGAACAGGTTGGTTGGCACCGCGGTGTCCAAATTTCATCTTGAAGGTTTGGGCGCCAGATGCAAGTGCGAGCAACTGATGACCCAGGCAGATGCCGAAGATCGGTTTCTTTCCGAGTAATTCGCGGATAGTTTTGATGGCGTAGTCAAGCGGCTCAGGGTCTCCTGGGCCATTAGATAAAAAGATTCCGTCAGGTGATTGCTCAAGCAGTTCGGCTGCGGTGACTGTACCGGGAACAATGGAGACTTGGCAGCCCATGTCGTAAAGATGCCGTGGGATATTCAGCTTCATGCCAAAATCGAGGGCAACAACATGGGGTTGGGAATTAAGTGATTGGGTTTGATTCTCCGGGGCAGGCGTGGTGCCATTCAGAAATGTCCACTCACTAAGCGGTTCATGCCAACTGCGAGGTTGGTCAGAAATAACCTCGCGGACTAGATCTCGCCCGACCAGGCCGGGGCTTTTCTGAGCTTTGGCCACCAAACTGTCGTCATCCATGTCAAGCGTTGAAAGCACGCCCCTTAATGCGCCCTTGGATCGGATGCAACGGACAAGCGCCCGCGTATCAATGGACTCAATGGCAACGACTCCCCACGTTTGCAAATACTCAACGAGACTCCGTTGTGAGCGAAAATTACTCACGGCACGGCTGTTTTCACGAATCACAAAACCGGCCATGTGGGGACGTTGACTTTCCACGTCCTCGTCGTTCACACCGTAATTACCGATTTGCGGATACGTCATAGTCACAATCTGGCCACGGTAACTGGGATCGGTGAGAATCTCCTGATATCCGGTCATTGACGTGTTGAAACAGACTTCGCCGTCGACTTCACCTTCAGCACCGATTGAGGTTCCAGTAAAGACGGTTCCATTTTCCAAGGCGAGCTTTGCAGGTTGTGACATCTTTCACGTTCCGAAACTGGGATACAACACAAAACCAAAGAGGTTGAATCTTAAGAATTGCGGACAAGGATACCGATAGTTTTCTTAGGCTGTGAGTCTCCAACAAATCCATCGCATTGGCGATGGATTTGTGGGTCAGCCTATGTGAGGGTCCTTGCCCCGGCGAGCAGGGACCCTTTTTTTGTGGCATAGGCCGCTCCACCAGGCTCAGTATACGCGTTACAATCGCATGGCTAAAGTGGTCTATTTCATGGCGAATCTGAAATGTCGGTGTTGGTGGACGGTACCGGAGTGCAATGGAGATTCCTGCAAATTGTCCACACTTTTACCCGATCTGGGCTGTTCTGGTTGGTCAAGGGCTTAATCAAACCTCTGAGCCAGGCGATCGACAACCAGTGCACCAATATTGAGCGAGGCCGTTGCAGCGGGTGAGGGGGCGTTCAATACATTGATAATGTGTTTCTGTTCTTCAATGAGAAAATCATCAATCATTGAGCCGTCACGGCCAATCGCCTGAGCTCGTATGCCAGCCGGAGCGGCTGTGAGGTGGGTGGCCTCGATTTCCGGCACAAGACGACTCAAGGCACGTACGAACGCCTGTTTGCTCCAGCTCCGCCACATTTCTCCGGCGCCCACCCGCCAATATTTTGCGGCCAGTTTTATAAAGCCGGGATAAGTCAACGACTCACTCAAATCGCGGAAATTAATATCGGTCTTGGAATAGCCTTCTCGAGCTCCAGCCAGTACGGCGTTGGGCCCGCATTCCACCCCCCCGTGGATCATGCGCGTAAAATGGACTCCCAGGAAAGGAAAGCTTGGGTCGGGAACCGGGTAAATCAGGTTGTTGACCAGATGACGGGCTGCGGGCCCGAGTTCAAAGTACTCACCTCGGAAGGGAATAATTTTTACCGAGGGGGTGGCACCACCAAGACGGGCCAGGCGATCACTGTGTAAGCCGGTACAATTGACAAGAGTTTTTCCGGTGAATTCTCCGGCCGTTGTCTCGACTGCGATCTGCCTGTCATGTTGTTGGATTGCGGTAACACGAGCTTCAGTAATGACTTTTCCACCAGATTCTCGCACCCGTTCGGCGAGTCGTCGACAAACCTGGGTGTAATCGACGATTCCTGTTTCAGGAACATGGATTGCCTGCACTCCCGCCGCATGGGGCTCGAGTTCGTGAAGGCGGCCAGCACTGATCATTTCGCACTGAACTCCATTTGCCTTGCCACGTTCCAGAATCTTTTCCAGGCGTGGAATTTCTTCGGCGTCGACGGCCACGATGATCTTACCACACAGATCGTAAGCAATTTCTTCTTGCTGACAAAAGGCCTCCATTGCCTGTTTGCCTTCGCGGCAATTGGTGGCTTTGAGCGAGCCTGGTCGATAGTAAATTCCAGAGTGCAACACACCGGAATTGCGACCCGTTTGGTGTTCGGCAAGTTCCGCTTCTTTTTCGACGAGGGTAAGCGATTTTCCTGGGAATCGTTTGAGAAATCGATAGGCGGTTGCTAGCCCGACAATCCCGCCTCCGGCAATCAGCAAATCATTCATGGTAAGGAATTGGGATTAACGCGGTTAACGTGTGTGGTTGAATTCTTTTTGGAGACGGTGTTCGCCATTTTTTGTAAAGACTTTGTGGCGTTGTATTCGGTAGCAGAAAATCGGTGTTTTGTGTTTTTCTCCGACAATCGTTGGACGATTTTCTGCTTGACATTTCATGGCCGGAGAAGGGGGCTGGGTAACTTCAGATGTCGCGAAACTTCAACGCGTTCCTTTCAATAATGGGAACCATTGTTGCGGATGTGTACCATCGGCCGCTGCTGGTCTTTTAACTCACCACGGACAACATTGGCCATAAAAATGCGATGGTCCCCTGAGTCGACATGGGCAACTGGTTCACATTCGAGATGACCAATCGTATCTGACAGGATTGGAACTCCGCGTGGGCAGTGGTGGATCTGCAGGCCTTCGAAGGCGGATTCGCCGGGCTCAAAACCACTCCCAAAATGTTTGAGAAGATTACCTTGGGATTCGCCAACCACGTTCAAGATGAACGGCTGGCCCTCGCCCAGCCAGTCACATACATAGCGACCTTGCTTGATGGCAACGCTTACCATAGCCGGCTGGAAACCAGCTTGCATGACCCAACTAGCCAGCATGCCAGTTGCTTTAGAGCCGCTCCCGACAGTAAGAATATAAATCCCGCTGACGACCCGACCCAGAATGGGGTCAATTGCTTCTGATTTGCCCATGGAAAGAGTCTCTTATTAGAAGGGACAGATACCTATTTCTATGCATGCAACTACCTACCCACTATCGATGCATGCAACGGCTCAAAACCTCCATTCTAGTGGCAGGGCGGCTTGTCGTCGACTGCTATCATGCCACAAGTCCTTTTGGTATAGAAGGTTGCAGGATCTTATATCGGTCTGGGCATGGTATCGATTGCTGGCTACTCTTCTCTCCTCCTTGGCCCATCACCGTTTGCGTCACTCGTGTCCAGGTTTCCTGCAATATGCTTTGGTGGCCCCGTTCCTTGCGTCCCATAATTTTCCTGGCTTTGGCCTTTGGCTTTGGGCAGGTTTCGGCTCAAGTTGGTTACCCACCGATCTCGTTGGCAAGCCATGAGTCGGCTCAATTCTATCCGGTCCCAAATGCGGCGGTGAGTGTTGCTTCGGACTACGGCTATGTGGCAAGTGAGATGCCAGAAAAAGCACCTTGGATTTCGACTTCGCCCAGTGGAACTTTTCTTAGTGAAGAGGAGATTCCTGCCTTTGATCAACCAGATGCGGAGCCGATCTTACTGGCGGACTTCCCTCAAAACTATTGGTATTGGCAATTATTGCCGGATGGATTGATTTACCGTTCGTATTGGGCAAGTCCTCGCGAGCCACGTATTTCTACCACCTTTTTCAAGGAGCGGGATGACCGTACTCTGTGGGATGCAACCCTTGGTGGTAGGGTGCCACTGATCCGGTTTGGAAGCGGTAACACACTACACCCGCAAGGTTGGCAGCTTGATGCCGAGGGTGCTGCTATAGTACGGCTGAACCTCGATGAGGAGCGTGATGTCGAAGCATCTGATTTTCGTTTTGGCTTTCCAATCACCTACGGTGTCAATCAGTGGCAATTTAAATTTGGCTACTATCATTTAAGCTCACACCTGGGCGATGAGTTTATTATGCGAAATAATGCCCCGACCGATCGGCTCAACTATGTTCGCGATGCGATCAATTTGGGAGTTTCCTATTATCCGATTTCGACGGTGCGGCTGTATGCTGAAACCGCGTATGCGTTTTTTGTTGCCGGTGGTGCCAAACCTTGGGAATTCCAGTTTGGCCTTGAGTATTCCAAAGCGGGTCTCACGGGGGCTCGCGGTACCCCGTTTTTTGCCGTTAACGCTCACCTCCGTGAAGAACTTGATTTTGGCGGTGATTTGAGCATGCAGGCAGGCTGGCTCTGGCGAGGTCGATCGGGACACGTGTTGCGGACAGGCGTAAGCTACATGAACGGAAAGTCGACCCAGTATCAGTTTTTCCGTGATTCAGAACAACAAATTGGTTTTGGTTTGTGGTGTGACTACTAAGGTCGCCTCTTAAAGTGAAGATTTGCTGCCGGTTCTTTTTTGCGGTGTGAAGCAGGAGTTTCCAATTCTATCCCGTCTGCACAGAAGTTTTTTTCGGGCAGTTGCAAAGAAATAACTTGAGCGCAGGTTCGCTCTTCTCATTGACACCCGCTTGCTGGTATCGCCCGGGAAGCGGGCGGGGGCATTTCCGGGGAAATCTTCCATCGCTTGGTGGAATTTCTATTGTCGGTAGGACCCACTTGCCGGACGTTGCCACCCTGGTCAACAATTCTGGAGGAGTACCCGGGAAACGCACCTTTTTGAAAACGAGTTCGAAAGGCAAACGTATGTTGAGAAATAGGCTCCAGCTTTACCAATCGATCATCCTGTGGGGAATTGCGACTGCATTGTTGATCCCGACTGGACCACTCTCAGCAGAAGAAAAAACCGCCCCAGTTCTGGATGACCCAGTTCTGGATGACCCTTCCAACGCTGTTGGAGAGCAGCGTGCGGCGGCCGCAGAGGATCCGGCCGAATACTATCGCCTGTTCAGTCTTTTGGCCGACGCAATTGCCCAGGTCGAAGCAAACTACGTTCAACCCATTGATCGAAAAGAAATTTTCACAGCTGCAATTCGCGGGGTAATGCGCGAACTCGACCCCCATTCCAGTTTTATTGAAGCCGATGATTTCGATGATTTTCGGCAGGAAGTCGAAAGCGAATTTGGAGGTTTGGGGATGCAAGTGACTCTTGATCGGCAGGGTCGATTGACAGTCATCAGTCCTTTTGTTGGGAGCCCTGCCTATCGCGCCGGCGTCCATGCCGGTGACCAGATTGTAGCAATCGCAGGCGAATCGACCAAAGAAATGCGATTGGACGAAGCCGTAAGCCGACTCAAGGGACAAAGTGGCACTAAGGTTGAGGTCACGATTCAGCGGTCTGGTAAGAAAGATCCCATCGAGTTGGAGATAATCCGTGAGCGAATCCATGTGCAAACGGTACTTGGTTGGCAGCGTGATGCGAACAACGAGTGGTCTTTTCTGGTCGCAAAGCAGCCTCCAATCGGCTATGTTCGGCTCACAGGGTTCAGCCGCGACACGGCTACTGAGCTTCGTCAGGCTCTCACTAAACTCGACAAGTCTGGCATGCGGGCGTTGATCCTTGACTTGCGATTTAATCCTGGCGGGTTGTTGAGTTCAGCTGTTGAAGTGGCGGACATGTTTGTTTCCAATGGCCTGATTGTTGCGACGGATGGTCGTAATATTCAGCGATACGAGTGGAACGGAAGTCCCAATGGCAGTACTCGTCAACCGTTATAGTGCTAGTGCTAGTGAAGTTGTCGCGGCTTGCCTCCAAGATCATGAGCGGGCCAAAATTGTGGGAGAACGTACCTGGGGTAAAGGAAGCGTTCAAAACGTGGTTGAATTGGAAGGCGGGCTTGGCGCACTTAAACTGACAACTGCCAGTTACCATCGCCCCAGTGGAGAGAATATTCACCGATTCCCTGATGCCAAGGAAACGGACCAGTGGGGTGTTCAACCCGACGACGAATTTCGTATCCGTTTTTCTCTCAGGGAACTAAGCACCTTGATTCTGCAGCAGCGATCCAGTGAAATCGTGACTGCGAACCCCAAGTCGGACAAATCCCGTTTTGAAGACCGGCAACTGAAGCGAGCACTCGATTTTTTGCGGAAATCCGTGGTGTCCACAAAAACAAACCGCAAAACAACCGGTTGATGGTCATAGGCGCAGACCAGCAACCCTATCCCCTTCAATAGACGGGTATTTCGGCCTGTGCCTCGACACTTGCCTTTTTTTACTGCTGATGCGAATCCTCACACTCGAAACAACTTGCGATGAAACCGCCGCTGCCGTGGTCACGGATCAACTCGAGGTGCTCTCGTCGGTCGTTGCCTCTCAGGATGAGTTGCACTATCGGTTTGGAGGAGTGGTCCCGGAGATTGCTTCAAGAGCCCATGTGGAGCGGGTTGTACCGGTAATTGACGAGGCACTCCGCCGTGCCGACACGACGCTGGATCGCCTCGATGCGGTGGCGGTCGCCAATACTCCAGGGCTGGCTGGCTCCCTCCTGGTTGGCTTGACGGCTGCCAAAACACTCGCGTTGACCCACGATTTGCCGTTGATTGCAATCAATCATTTACAGGCTCATATTTACGCCTGCCGAATTGCGAGTGGGATCGACGTGTTTCCCTGCGTGGGGTTAATTGTTAGTGGAGGGCATTCCAACCTTTACCGTTGCGATCACCCGACCGACTTTACGCCGTTAGGTGGGACGATTGACGACGCGGCAGGAGAGGCTTTTGATAAGGTTGCCAGCCTTCTGGGGTTACCCTTTCCAGGTGGCCCCTCGGTTCAGAAAGCAGCCGAATCAGGCAGTTCCAGTGCGTATCGCTTGCCCCGGCCGTTGCTCGACAACCCAAAGACCCTCAATTTCAGCTTTAGCGGGCTGAAAACAGCAGTTCGTTACCTGGTGGTTGGTCCCGGTAAACTTCCGGTCGGTCCCCTGCGGATCACGCCAGAGCAAGTCGCTGACATCGCGGCCAGTTTTCAACAGGCGGTGATTGATTGCCTCATCGGCAAGGCGCTGCTGGCATTGGAACAAACCGGTTTCAAGGTTTTGTGTGTGGGTGGTGGGGTGGCGGCCAACGGCCCGCTACGACAACAGTTTGAGCAAGCTGCTGCGGCGAAGGGCTACAAACTCCATGTGCCTCCACTGTCTCTGTGTACCGACAATGCGGTTATGGGCGCGATTGCTGTGGAAAGATTGCGAGCCGGCCAGTTTGAGGATCTCGACCTCGATATCTACCCGGGTCTGCAACGCATTGGTTGATAGTCTGGCAGGCGAACCCATTTTCGGCCAACCACGAGGGGGAGATCTGAAAATGGCTTGTTGAAGAATACGCCTGCGTTCAATACACGTGATTGGCGGCTTGGGTTTGGCACGTAAATGCGTGCAGGTGTGGATCGCAGTCTTTCATATGGAGCCAAGCGACAACGTCACTTGTTTTTCACGCCCTTGCCTGAGAATGGTAATGACGATTTCATCACCGGGTCGAAATTGCTCCACAACATCCAGAAATTCGTTTGGCGTACGGGTCGATTGACCGTTGACGGCAAGAATATAATCTGCGTAATCGCTGTCTATAAATTCTCTCTGATAGACAATGGGGCCATGCTGCTTTTGTTGGCGGACAATTCGAAAACCACGGAGGCCAGCTCGATCGGCTGGCCCGCGAGGGTTAACCTTTGCAATTTTGAGTCCCTGCTTGGTCGGCAAGAGCGACACGATGCCGTGATCAGGTCGGATAATGCGTCCGTGCTTGATCAACTCAGGCACAATTCGCCGGATACGATTGGCGGGAATCGCAAAGCCAACCCCTGCGTTCTGACCGGTTTTAGTGGCGATGGCGATATTCATGCCGATGACTTCGGCGTTGGTGTTGAGCAACGGACCTCCGGAGTTACCTGGGTTCATTGCTGCGTCAGTTTGGATCAAGGCTTTCAGTGATCGGCGGCGCGCATTTTCCGAAGGAGTGCGGTTCAAGCTGGAAATAATGCCGGTTGTTAAGGTGCCGTCCAAACCAAACGGGTTTCCCAAGGCGTACACCCGTTGGCCAACCCGTAACCCGTCAGAGGTGCCGAGGTTGATAGGGTAAAGTTGTTCAGTGGGTGCATTAATCTTCAGAACAGCAATGTCGGTTTCCTTGTCAAATCCAATGAGTTCGGCGGCAAAGTTGTTGTCGTTGGCCAAGGTGACGTCGATTTCTTCAGCACCTTCCACGACGTGGTAATTCGTGAGAACGTGCCCCTCCTTATCAAGGACGGAACCGGACCCTGAACCCTCGCCAGGTGTTTGCAGCATGAAAAAATGATCGTACTGGGCCATGCTTGTCGTAATGTTTACAACACTCACGTTGGCAACTTCGTAAACCCGGATATTTGCAAGTTCTTCGGGTGTGAAATGTGGGGTACTTGCAGAAAGCGGCAAGTCTGCATCGTGTTTCGCAGAGATGGCCCGTGGCGTCTGGGCCTGGATAGTCGATTCGTGAGGCCATTGTAGAGGCGGGCTTACCCAAGCTGCTGTCAGGAAGGCACCAACCACAACGCCTGATGCGCACACCAAAATCTGTCGTTTCATTTTTCCTGGTCCCCGTTTTCCTTCATCATAGAACTCCACCTACACTGCTTCTACCCCGTTACCCTTCTACGCTTGGTACTCTCAAATCGTTCACCATTACGCCTGGTACCCTCAAATTGTTCACCAGTAAGAATGGCAAATCAAACAGTGAGTGGCCAGATTAGGGGAATCAGCACGAGTGCGATCAATGCGGTCAGTAGAGCCAGTGGTATCCCCACGCGTGCATAATCGCGAGGTTGATAGCCGCCAGGTCCCATCACCATCAGGTTTGTCTGGTAGCCGATGGGAGTGATGAAGCTAAGTGAGGCAGCCAGAGTCACAGCAATGATAAACGGACGTG
>JAKVCB010000056.1 GCA_022448345.1 Pirellulales bacterium | reverse complement strand
TCGTGCGTGGATCTTGCTGGTTCTACCAACGGATTTTCGGTCGTTATGTGAGACTCCATGAAACCGTGAATTCTTTTGTGTCGGGTGCGGACTTGTTGGGGAAATATAGGTTCGAAAACCGGTTGCCGGACAAAAAGCTGCTCTAGGTTTGCCAGCTACCCGGTTTTAATTTCTCTGGGAAGTGGACCCTGATTCTGCTGGAAGATGAGGGGTTACGTCAACGGTTGACCCGTAGCCCCGAAGCTTTTTCCAGTTTTGCACGGTGGTTCGTATAGATTTTGGTAAAGGAACCACCTTGAAATGGCACAAGCAATTTGCTGCCATAGGCGTCAGGCGTGGTCATTCGCTGAACCAACCTCAACCAGGCTAAATCGGGAGATGATAGCGCCGATTTTCCCTCAATTTGTTCGTGAACCAGTTTTCCACCAAAGGCCTCTTTTGGAAGTGGTGCTGTGTGTAGCGTTGCAACCGCAAATGATGTGATCACCCAGGCAGCGAGGGCCGCCATGAGCGGTCCGCAGACTGAATCGATGGGATGCTTCAATCGTAACCGCGTGGTTGACAACCGATCGGTCAACAATCTCGCCACGATCATGGAAATCACAAACAGGGCCCACAACATCAAAAAGTCGAGTAGATAGGTATACTGTCCTCTCGAGGCTTCATCCACCTTGATCGTCAGCGGCGCATAGAATCCAAACGCGACGATGCCACTGATAAAAACGTTGACCAAGGTAATCGTGTTGCTCCAGAGACCTTCGCGAACCATCATCGCCAAAGAAGCAAAGAAAATGATACCAACGATTGCGATAAACATGGATAGCCTCTTTATAAACTCAACGCGCGCTGTAGTTCCTGGAGTGAGGTCACACCGCGGGCTACGAGCAAGATGCCTTCTTCCTGCAAAGTCCTCATATGTGCGGCACGCGCCGCCTTGCGGAGCAGTTCCAGTTTTGGTTGTTTGATGAGAATTTTACGAATCTCCTGGTTGACGACCAACAACTCAAACAATCCGCTCCGTCCTCGATAACCAAGCCCTGCGCAGTCAAGACAAGGCTTGTCGACTTCTTCGGCCTTGGGTGTCCGATAAAACTGCTCAACCTTGCCGGCAGGAATCCCCAATTTTTTCAACAGCTCAGGCGAGGGCTCGTAGGCAACTTTGCAAGACTCGCAAAGTTTTCGGACAAGCCGCATATTTAACACAGCGGTAACCAATTCCGCAAATTCGCGCTGTGGCACCTTCTGTTGAAGCATGCGCAACAGTGCTTCGGGAGCTTCTTTTGCGCGCACGTTCGTGATGACCAAGCGGTCATCGAGGATTTCCTTCGCCGGCTTGCAGATCTCAAACAGCATCTTTGCTGTTTCGACATCGACAAAATCACGTACCACCAGCACGTTAGGATACTTGCGGGCTATAGACAAGAGTGCCGACTCCTCGCCGGAAGGGCGCGCAGCGGGCGTTTCGTTCACTGCCGCGTTGTACGTCCAAACATCGATGTTTTCGATATCACGTTCCCGATGTGATTCCTCTTCGATGGCAAAGCAATCTCGCATTAACCGATCCATTTCGCCTAACGATACGTCGGTCACGGTCGTGAGTCCTCCTGTTGGCATCGCCGAAAGGATCAACAACCCTTTACCAGAGTTAAGCAGTTCTTGCCAACGGTCAGCCAGCTTTTCGCGCATGCCCAGTTCTTCAAGCGTATCGAATTCGTCGCGAGGCCCACCCAACAAATCAACAACGACACGTTCTCCGGTCTTGACTCCCTGAGTTGTAACGGGGCACATGTACTTGGTGCCGTTGTAGCCTGCGCCAAACCTGCCGACTTGTTTCTTGCGGCGTTCATTCATGTCGAGTCCAGCGAGTGTCTTGATCACCGCCAGCATGACATCCCCCGATTCGCGATCTCGGGTTTCGCCATTGTGCCACACACCATCTATCTGATTCCGTTCGACCACGGACTGTTGCGTGTATTCAATAATGACACGGTCAACCCGTTTGTTGACCATGTTGGCAACCAATTCCTTGACGACCAAATACCCGGGAGACTGTCGCGCCGTGATAAGATTTGCTTGATTGTCAAGCTCTTTGGCCGCCCCCATCGCCAGCAAATCGACGGCGACTCCCTGCTCGTAGTCCGCCTTACGTTCGGCGTCGATTTTGATACCGACTTTACTCGCAAGTTGCGCCATCTCGTACCGGAACCAGTCCCTGGTAAAAATCTTTTGGTGAACTTGTACAGACTTATTGTGGATCACCACGTAGGGACTGAAGGAGGCGAGGTAAGAAACCACCAGCAAACCAAGGCCGAGGGGGAAAAAACTGGGAAGGGGGAGAAACATTGGGAAGACGAAGAAAAAAACCACCAGGAAAAAAGGCAGGAACATAATGAGATTCCATTTGCCGTAGCCGAGTTCCTGGATTTGGCTATCCCGATTCACCCAGTCGACCGAGCGAACCCAAATCAGAAACAACAGCCAAAAGCTGAGCAACTTGGGCCAACTCACCGAAAACTGGCGGTTTCGGGGGATCGAATGGGCATCGTTCCACTTGTCAATCTTTTCAATCTTTGGTGCCTGCGCTGGCCCCTCGTCGGCAACCGCTTGATCAGCCGTTGCAGGCGGATTGTCCGGTTGTGCGCAAACCAGCGTTGCAACGCTACAGAATGCGAGCACACCACCTATCAGCAGACACAATTTTTGCGGGTTTAAATTTGCAGTCATCCGATGATTATCAAGATAGTTTTCGACCATCTTCCTAAACGCCATCCACTTGCCCCAAACAGCAAGTCCCATGGCCTGGCTATATAATGCCTGGTTCTTTGACCTGAATTCCCTTGAGCGCCATTTTAAGTGCCTCGCGATTGGGAGCGACCTGCAGGGCAACTTCTCGGTCAATCAGTTGCTTGTCGACCAGGTCCTTGAGACTTTGTGTGAAATCTTGCATTCCCTCTTCCTTACCCACACGAATCGCATCGGGTAACTTTTCATCCTGCTCCTCAAGTATGAGCTTCTGAACGATTGGTGAAAAATACATGATCTCAACGGTGGGGACACGCCCAACTCCCTCCTTAATCGAAGGCAGGAGTTTCTGCGCGATAATTCCTCGCATATTGAAACTAATAGCGCTCCGCAAGGCGGAGTGCATGTTCTGAGGAAACAGGTCCAGAATCCGCCCAATCGTGGTTGCAGCACTGCTTGCGTGAATCGTACCGAAGACAAGGTGACCTGTTTCGGCCGCATGAATGGCCGTCATAAAAGTCTCCTTGTCGCGCATTTCTCCCACCAACATGACGTCCGGGTCTTCCCGCACAGCATGTTTCATCCCGACTTCGAAGTCGACGACATCAAGACCAATCTCGCGCTGGTTGATCAAACACTTTTCTTCTTTGAAAACAAACTCGATCGGATCTTCAAGTGTCAAAATATGTTTTCGATACCGACGATTCACCCAATTGAGCATTGAGGCGATCGTGGTACTCTTTCCAGAACCGGTGATGCCGGCCAGCAGGATCATCCCCTGGTCATATTGGCAGAGGCGCTCGATAGAGGGAGGCAAATTGAGTCCCTCAAAATCGGGGATCCAGCTATTAACTCGCCGCGCCACCAGTCCCACATGCCCCAATTGTTGCAGCAGGTTGACACGAAATCGCCAAACGGTCCCATCGACCTCAAGGGTGTAAGCGAAATCAGCCCCGCCGTCGTGCTCAAAAATCTTGCGGTTTCGTTCATTCATCAAAGGAAAGCAAACACGGACCATCTCCTCATCATCCATTGGTCCGCGATCCAACGGACGGAGGGTACCGTCGACCCGCAACATGGGCGGATTACCAACCTTTAAGTGCAGATCGCTCGCTTCCAGTTTCACACAGGCACGAAATAGTTTATCCGCCTCCACGTTTTGTCGGGGATGGATAAAACTACTCTTAAAAGCGTCATCTTTGGCGGCGGTCATGGAGTACGTCTCCGTTTATCCGGCCAAGCGAACCGGAATGCCTCGCTCGGCCATCACTTGCTTGGTTTGCTGAATCGTAAATTGGCCAAAATGAAAAATGCTGGCAGCAAGGGCAGCATCTGCCTTTGCTTTCGTAATCACTTCGGCCAAATGTTCCGGACAGCCGGCTCCACCACTGGCAACCACCGGAACCGAAACTGCCTCGCTGACCGCAGCGGTCATCTCAAGGTCAAAACCATCTTTGGTGCCGTCGGCGTCCATGCTGGTGAGGACAATTTCCCCGGCACCGAGTTGCTCAACTTGCCGGGCCCAGTCGACCGCTTCCAACCCGGTTGAAATCCGCCCCCCATTGATGTGCACTTCCCAACGCTGCTGCCCGTCGTGGGAAACACGTTTTGGGTCGATATTCACCACAATGCACTGGCTACCAAAACGACTAGCGGCTTGCCGCACTAACTCAGGGTCGCGGACCGCGGCAGAATTGATCGAAACCTTGTCACTACCGGCCAAAAGCAGCGCCCGGATATCCTCCAGGGTGCGAATCCCACCACCAACGGTCAACGGCATGAAGATTTGCTCGGCGGTCCGACGAACAACATCCAGCATAATATCCCGCCCCTCATGGCTGGCACAAATATCGAGAAAGACCAACTCGTCAGCCCCCTCGACTTCGTACCGAGCTGCCACAGATACCGGGTCACCCGCGTCACGTAGATTTACGAAATTAGTCCCCTTGACCACCCGGCCACGGTCGACGTCTAAACAAGGAATTACGCGCTTGGCCAGCATCCCGACGTGATCAATCCTGGGCAATCTCGGTAAATAGGGAAGTCACACTTACACCTTTTTCAGTGTAAATAGGGCTCCGTGAAGGGTCAACGGCCAGACGGCTGGCCTGGGTGCTGTTACCGGACGGCCATCAAGCATGGTCCAGCCAGCCATCGGCAGGGGAACCCTCTCGAATCGCACAGTTAGGAAGCGACTCCAGAAACAAGCGGCCATACGCTTTGCTGCAAATACGAGGATCAAGGCAGACAACCGTTCCGAAGTCGTTTTGGGTCCGGATAAGCCGACCAAAACCTTGCTTGAACTTGATCACCGCCTCAGGGAGTTGATAGTCGCGAAATGGATTTCCTCCTGCTACCCGAATCGCTTCGAGCCTGGCCTCGAGCAATGGCTGATCCGGAACGCTAAAGGGAAGTTTGGCAATAATCACCGTCTGCAGGGCATCACCCGGCACGTCCACCCCTTGCCAGAAGCTGTCGGTTCCCAACAACACCGCCCGCGGATTCTGTCGGAACTCGTTAATCATTTGCGTACGCGGCATTCCATCAGCCTGGCTGAGCAGGCGCAAATTCCACGATGTCAGCCAGGGGGCAAGTGCCGAACCAAGCCGTCTCATCATTTCGTAACTGGTTAGAAGTACAAAGGTGTGGCCATCCGTCTTGGCAACAAAATGTTGAATCTGCTCTACGCACTGGCTCTCATACGCTTCACGTTCACTCGTCGGATCTGGCATCTGAGGCAAGGTCACAAACGTGGCCTGCTCTTGATAGTTGAACGGACTGCCTACTTGAAGCGACTCACACTGGGTTAAACCGATACGCGATTTAAAAAACTCGAATGATTGCTCCTGACCAACAGCCAGAGTTGCACTGGTCATAATCACGGTGGGAACTTTGTTGAAGAGGTGCTCTCGCAGAGCCGGCCCCACGTCCACAGGAGCCGCTGCAAGCGTCATTCGGAGGCGACCTCCACGTCCTACAAAAGCGTCCATCCAGTGAACTGCGCCTGCCTGCTTCTGAGATCGCCAGGCTTCAATTTCGCCAGCCAACATCATCAACCGGTCATGGGCGGCCATGAAGTCGTGACGCTCCGACTCAATGTGAAGTCGCTGGCTCGCTGACTTAACGCCGTGGGCAACGCTCTGCAGTGCAGCAGTCAGTTTGTTGGCCACGATTCCCGCTTCGATCACCCGACCGTTGGCTGGGGCGCAGCGTTCTTTCCACTGCCAAAGGTCGGCAAAAAACTCATCGGCGCGCAAACGACAACCATCCACTTCTCGGGCCAGTTCCCGCAACTCGTGATGGACGAGCAACCCTTTTTGGGTTCGATCGTTGTAGAGCTTGTTCAGCGTGTAGTCGATTTGTCCGCTGGTAACGCGTATTCCCAGATGATTTCCTGCTACCGACTCGATGGTGTGAGCTTCATCGAGAACCACAACGTCGTAATCGGGCAGGATGCTCACTCCGGAGCGGCGAAGGGCAAGGTCGCTAAACAGGAGTGCATGATTGACAATCAGGACCTGCGCATTCTGGACACGCCGGCGAGCTTTGAAATAAAAGCACTGGCTATAAGTCGGACAACGCCTCCCCAGGCAATTCCCACTATCGCTGGCAACTTCGTCCCACACCGACCCAAGCGGCTGGTGGTCAAGGTCGCTGAGGGAACCATCGACGGTCCCCTTTGACCAGCTCGCAAGCTCGCGCAACTGGGTGAACTCTTCATCCGATGAAAACATACTCTCGGCACGTGCCAGCGCTGTCTGCTGTCGTCGCAGGCTCAAATAATTCCTTCGTCCTTTCACCAACACCGTGGTAAATTCGCGAGGGATAACGGCATTCAAAAGCGGCAAATCGTTGCCCATCAACTGCTCTTGAAGACTTATCGTTTGTGTCGACACGACGATCCGTGTCGGTGTCGATTTCCGATTCTCGTTTTCGGCACTCGGGACCTGCTGTTCACCGCTCGCGGCCGGCTGGGTAGCCGCAAGGATCGCAGGTACGAGATACGCAAAGCTTTTGCCAACCCCGGTACCCGCTTCAGCAACAAGATGATGCTGGTTCTTAATGGCGCTGGCCACGGCATCTGCCATGGTCAATTGCTCAACACGATGCTCGTAGTTGGCCAGCCGGGTAGCAATACGACCGGTCGGGCCAAGAATTTCGGCAACTGTGAGAGGGGCAGATGGAGTCACCGCGGTTTGAGTGAAATAACACCCTCGTCAGGACTACTGGCTGTGGCATAGAGTTTTTTCGGTATCCGCTCGGCGAGGTAAGCCAGGCGACCTGCTTCACAGGCAAGTCGCATTGCCCGGGCCATCGACACGGGAGTTCCCGCGTGAGCAATACCGGTATTCAAGAGTACGCCGTCTACCCCCAGTTCCATGGCCACCGTGACGTCGCTCGCGGTTCCCACGCCGGCGTCAACAATGACCGGATAGTCGGGATCATTTTCCTTCAGGTACTCCAGACAAATGCGGATGTTATTAGGATTCAACACGCCCTGCCCTGATCCAATTGGACTGCCAGCCGGCATCACACTGGTGGCTCCCGCTTCTTTCAGGTGGCGGGCAATTACGGGATCATCGGTTGAATAGCAAAGCACTTGAAACCCTTCGGCAACCAGCTGTTCGGTTGCTTGAAGGGTTGCTACCGGATCGGGAAGCAGCGTGCGAGTATCTGCCAATACCTCCAATTTCACCCAGTCTGCCCCCGAATTCTCCAACCCGAGTAGAATTTCGCGTCCCAAGCGTGCAACCCGGACCGCATCTTCTGCTGAAAAACATCCTGCCGTGTTCGGCAGTAGCGTGTACCGACTGGTATCAATCGCGTCGATAAGGTTATTCCCGTCTGCATCGATCAACCTGTCGCGCCGAACCGCAACAGTAATGCAATCGGTACCCGAGGTATCCAACGCCTCGCCCATCAGTTCATAGCTGGCATACTTGCCTGTACCGACAATCAGCCGGCTTTGCAAAGTGTGCGTCCCCAGTTGAATTGGATCGTCAACAGCCGCGAACGGCTGAACTAGTTGCCGGTTTTCTGATTCCATCAAATCTGCAACTCCGTTTGGTCCATGAACGGTGGGGGGCAGAGCTCGTTGAGCCAACTAAACTCTCCCAAACTTTATCTCATGATAATCTTAGCCGCCACCGACTAACGTCACCACTTCCAGCGCATCGCCCGATTTCAGCACGGTTTGGGCATGTTGCGCCCGCGGCACTAAATCGCGGTTCACCTCAACCGCCACATGCGGAACGGCTACTGCCAGTTCCTTGAGCAGGTCGGCCACCGTGAATCCATCGGCAATGGACCGGGATTGCCCGTTCACTGTAATCTGCATCGTATCCAAATGTCTTCCTTTGCTTTTGGCAAACGCCCCTATTGTTCATCGCGAACAAATGCGGTTCGCATCTGAATAACACCTAAAGGAACCAAAGGGCCACTCTGCGGCTTGCCGGCAGCCTGCATGCCAGGATTCCAGGGAATGGTGTAGACAGCCACTTTGCCAGTGCTGGCTTCGGCCACGTAGACACTACTATCGGCGAATTGGTAACCGGATCGCCCGCGGGGAATTTGGGTCAAACCGGTCACCATCAAGTATCTTGATTTTCGTCCCGCGTTTTCAAAATCGGACGCGATGTTGTACGTAAAACGAGAATTGAACTGTCCCGTCTTGGGATTGAGGACTGCGGCCCGCAGGTCTCCGGTCAGGAAATCGAGGAAATAAATCGCTTCCACACCGTTTTTCACCATCCCAGTGGCAATTGCAAACTTGTCGACGCCTTGAGTGGCGGTAGCGTGAAGCGGAATATTGGGCCAGAGGCCCTGAATGTTGAGGCCAACCATGAGCCCGAACAATAGACCCATCACCAGATAAAGTGGGGCTTTGGTTTTTGACGGTATCATGGTGGTATTCTCCCGATTTCCTATCTGGTTCTGCAGGGGCTGGAAATCCGCAGCCCCGGTCGTATCGTACCGGTTTCGATGGTTCGGTTCTACCGTCCTTGCGATTCAGCCTTATCTGCGGAAGAAGCTGCCTCTTCGGGGCCCTCGGTTTCCTGGTTCTTCGCGGCAGAAGCGGCGGATTGTTCCGCAGCTTTGGACTGCGCCGCCTGTTGCAGACGGCGCAAAAAATCCATGATCGTCGGTTGAGGAACCACCTTGGCCCGACCCGAGGTATACTGGTCGGCAATCACAGTCCCGGCCCGCACCACGTCGACGTTGAGCTGGCCGCCAGCCCGAACCATCTGTGAACCAGGTCTGCCAAGTGAACCAATCATCTGGGGAGGAGCCAGCGGGCTGCTTTCACCGTCAATCAGCGTGAGTTGTTCACAGACGACGTGTCGCGACCAGGTCTGGTCAAAGAGTTCGTCGCGCAAAGCAACCCCCAGGGAAAGAAACAGCAAGGGATACACAATCCAACGTTCACGTTCACTCATGAAACGTTCCTTTCGGGGAAAGCCTGAATGGAGGACCAATGAAAAAGCGACTTGTGGTTTTGACCGCTGTGATGGTGGGACCATTTACAACTACGGCATTTCAACTTCACCCCATCAGGACGGCCCGCGTACGAACAAAAGTGACCCGAACCTTGGATCGGCTCCCTCCTCGACAAGTGTAAACTGATGGCCATCGGCCGAAAGGGCAACTGCAAAGTTGCGAACTTCCTGCGGCATCAATGGATCTTCTGGATGTTCAGCCACCAGTTGCAGGCGAAGTTGCCTGCCATTGGCATTCAAGATCTTCCAGGTGCCACTCAGACGATCCTGTTGATCTCCCCGCCACATCTCAACACTTTGGTCGCCCCGCAAATCGAGCGTAAGTTGGAAATCCAGTTTTTGCAAATCTGTCGGCTCCAGATCGTCACCAGACAAGGCGCCAGCGGGACGACCTTGCCAAGTCCCGACCATTTGCCGGGATACCTCGGCATGACAGCCAACCATGCCCAGCAATCCAACCCAAAAGAGTCTCTCGAACCGTAACATCCGCTCCAGCACAAACAATCTCGGTCTCCGACGGACAGAATAAGGACATCGCATATTGGAAGAAACCTCCAAATGTCGGTCCCATTGTAAGCATCCGGCAGCCTGTCGACCAACAGAGAGTGATTACGACAAGTCTCAACGAAGGCATCCTGGGCGCAACAAAAAACCACCCGCTAACAACCAAGGGGTCAACGGGTGGCCGCAAAGGGTGGCTGATGGGGCTTGAACCCACGACCTCCGGAACCACAATCCGGCGCTCTAGCCAACTGAGCTACAGCCACCATCGAAAAAATATATCCAACTTGGAATCTTGAC
The DNA here is from genome assembly GCA_022448345.1 of Pirellulales bacterium. Classification (GTDB taxonomy): domain Bacteria; phylum Planctomycetota; class Planctomycetia; order Pirellulales; family Lacipirellulaceae; genus JAKVCB01. The sequence goes on along the minus strand of JAKVCB010000056.1, from coordinate 11,517 downwards.
TGGGACTTTCGTGCCTCCGGCACTCCATTAACGGGTACGCGATCGCCAGGCCAGCGCCAACAGGGCTGCTCCGGAAACCAATCCCACTACGAATGCCAGCAAAAACCCTGGCATTTCAAAATGTGTGATGTGGGCAATCAATTCTGTCATTACTTGGTCCTCTCCGTCGGTTCCGATCTGTATCGAATCTCTCTCGAAACCCGTTTATGGCTGGAGGGTTCAAACTCACGGGGGAAAATTCAACCTGGCCCCATGATCTTTCGTCGTGCCAGTCCCCTAACGAAACTGCCTGGAGAACATCCTAAGGCCCCCCCTACCATACAGAGCGACCCGACAGGCAGCAACCGGTTAAGAATTTGTTGCCCGGTGAAAGAATTAAGTTTTTGGAGAAGTTGGCCGTCTGTTGGTTCGCCTCCGAGCCCCACCACAGAGACCCTTTGGCCTCACCAAGAAATCGCCCATTCAGCGGCAAACCAAAGAAAGCTTGTCTCGAACTGGTGGAGAAGTTCTGCCGCCTAGGCGGTTTGCAGCAATTTCGAGGCGATTACCGGTCCATACTCTGCAGAAACTCCAGATATTGGCGGTCGAGTTCGGCAGAAGTCTGTCCCGTGGCCTCGGCAAGCGATGCCCCGTTGTCGCGACCGGCATAGACGTCCAGGAGATATTGGACAAATGGCTCCCGATAGACTCCCTCCCTGGTATGCATCAGAAAGGTGGCCAATCCGGCCGCCTGACTGTAGAGCTGACGAATATCGGGGTTTCGCTGCAGGTCAAACATACCGAAACGGGTAAAATCGGCCAGCGGGAGATAAAACTGATCCTTTACCGCTCGCTCTACTGCGGCTGGCAATCGTCCGGCCGTAGTCGTGCCAATCGTGTAATAAGGTTGCCCTGCAGAATCAACGTGCTGAGCGAGCGACTCGAAATAAGTGGCTACCCCCTCGATAACCCAAAAGTTGGCAACCTGACCAACATGCCGGGCCGCCTTACGGGACTCGTGAAAGAGTTGGTGAACCGCCTCGTGATAAAGGGTTGCCAGGGCCTGATCCGGTAGCGCCGGCAAGTGATTGGACTGTCCCCGGGAAGCTTGCGATAGACGGTCGTTTTTCCCGGCATAGAAATGTGCCTGACCGAGAGTATCGAAATAAATTCCCAGTGTCTTTTCAATCTGCGGCTGCCGCTGCCGAAGCGCGTCGACATATTGCTGACGATCGCGATGGTAAATAACGTGAAACGGCTTGCTCCGCTGGGGTGGATTGCGGTTGCCTCGAAAGAGCTGGCGAACCTCGCGTTTACTGAGGTAGAAAGCCGCAAACAACTGCTGCCACAACTGGTGGAGCCCTTCGAGACGGATGGCCAACTCAGCTCCTGCTTCCAAGCTGTGATTGGTGGTTACCAAAAAATGGTCTGTGCGGATTCGCCATCCCGTTTCGATTGTCTGGTGGCGACGGGAATCGACTTCGGCGGTGACCCATTGGTTGCCAACCCGCCGTTGGCCGCGTTCATACCGCGAGAAGTCATGGACACCAATCCAGCCGAATTGCGGATGCCAGGCTTTTTTGCGATCAGCCATTTTCATGGCAAAGGGTGTCAGCCATTGACCGGCGCGTTGCTCGTAACCCAGGATTCGACGAGCGGCTGCGTGATTCGGTTCGCAGTGCACCACTTCAGTGGCCCATTGGAGGGCAACCGAGGCATGACCTGATTCAGCAGCACGCTGGGCAAGTTCAAACAGTTCGGTTGCGTAGCGGCGATCCACCGGCGATACCTCACCCGATTTACCGGGGACCGGGCGATATTGGTTTGCCACCACGAACAAAAGTTCGCCATGCGCAGGGTCTGCCGGTCGCCCGGTCTGAGCGGCATACTGTTCGACCAGGTTGCGGTGTGCTTGTTGAAGTTCACCCGCAGTTTCCTCCGCCCGACTGGAACTCGTCAGCAAGCAGCCCGCCAGGAACATCAAGGCTAAAAAACGGGAGGAGATCATACGTGAAGTTCTGGAAGAATGGTGCGCATCTGCGGAGGATCCGCAGATACCTCTATTCTACCATCTGCACGGAGATTGAAACCGGCATCTTCACGGAGATTGAATCTAGACTGAAGCATGCCCCTACCTTCCTCTGGCAGCTCAGTTTCCCGCAAACGCGGCATCGAAGAGCAAGCGGCTTGGCTGAAAGTCAATTCGCTTGACAAATTCGCAAGCCTCGCGGAGCCCATGCTCACGATCCATGCCGTTGTCTTCCCACTCGACACTCAAGGGACCCTCGTACCCCACCACGTTGAGAGCCCGCACAATTTCTTCGAAGTTTACGCTGCCACGGCCGGGTGAACGGAAATCCCAGCCACGGAGCGGATGCCCAAAATTGAAGTGGCTTGTGAGAATCCCTGTTTTCCCATCGAGGGTAACGATCGAATCCTTGATATGCACATGGTACATTCGATCAGGAAATTCACGGATGAACTGAACCGGATCGACGCCCTGCCAATTCAGGTGACTGGGGTCGAAATTGAATCCAAACTCTTCCCGGTTATCAAGAACGTCGAGAGCCCGGCGAGCGCTGTACAAGTCAAAGGCAATTTCGGTCGGGTGAACTTCCAGGGCAAACTGTACACCACATTCTCCGAAGACATCGAGAATCGGATTCCAGCGATTGGCGAAGTCCTGAAAACCTTCATCGATCATTTCATCAGGCACCGGTGGAAAACCGTAAACCAGATGCCAAATCGACGAACCCGTGAAACCATTCACAACACTTACACCAAATTTTTGTGCGGCGCGGGCTGCATTCTTCATTTCTTCGGCAGCTCGCTGACGTACCCCTTCTGGATCGCCATCACCCCAAACGTGATTGGGTAAAATGTCGCGGTGGTGGCGCTCAACACGATCGCATACGCATTGTCCGACGAGGTGATTGCTGATTGAGTGGCATTGCAAATCAAACCGATCCAACAGATCGCGCTTGGCATCGGTGTAGTCAGGATCAGACAACGCTCGATCGACTTCAAAATGGTCGCCCCAGCAAGCCAGTTCCAGCCCCTGATAGCCCGCATCGCTTGCCAAACGCGCCAAGTCTTCGAGAGGCAAATCGGCAAATTGTCCGGTAAAGAGGGTCACTGGTCGCGCCATGGAGGGACTCCTTGTAAGGTTGGCAATTTTTCTTGAAAAAACAACGGTTCAAACCATCCGGCAGTAGTCGGGTTACAACGGTCCGCCGGAAAACAACGAACCGATGAACCAGCCAAACTCAACTCCTTAGTTGAGTTGCATGCCTGTCCATGACACGCATGCGCTACTTTGGGCATGCTATACTTTTGGGATGCGTACCTTTGGACAAACTTTCGTAACCGTTCTGGTTCTCACAAGCCTGGTCCACGGTGAGGCACCGGTCGATGTCGAACTCGTGGCTCCACGTGGATTGCAAGTTACCGCACCTCAAGCATGGTTGCAACTACTCGGAAAAATGGAGTTGGGACAAGTTCGGATTCGTTCCACGAGTCGCCCCACCGATCCCCAGCCGCAACCGAGTATCAAGAATCGAGGAACCGAGCAGCGGCCCCGCTATCACGTGTTGGGCTTGTTGACCGCAGACGGGAAACTCATTTTGCCCGGTGGGACGTTCAAACGTAACGATCACGGAAAGTTAAACGACTATTTCCAGCGCCTGGCAGCAGACGGGCCGGAAGGTGTGACCGCTCCGCGGGGAAACTTTGGTCTCACGGAGCGGCAATTCGATACCGTTCACGATGTACTTGCCACCAAGGTCCACTTCTCGACGCATGGAAAAACCGTCCAACAATTCGTCGATCAGTTGGCCGGGGAGTTGAGCCTTCCGTTGGTCCCTGACCGAGATACGCACCGCCTCCTGCGAGGTGCAGAGCCAGTTACCAATGAAGTCGAGGGGTTATCGGCCGGAACGGCACTCGCCGCCTTATTAGGTAACTGTGGCCTGGCACTCTGCCCTGAAAAACAGCGGGGTCAGAGTCCTCGGTTACAAATTGTTCGTGCTCAAAAAGATCTCGAGGTGTGGCCTGTTGGCTGGAAAATCCAGGAACGCCCACGCGAGTTGGCCCCGGTTCTGTTTGAGTTTCTCAACGTTGAAATTTCTGGCTACTCCCTGGCCGAAGCTCTCGCCGCGGTGGGCCCACGCTTAGGGATACCGCTCTTAATCGACCAGGCAACTCTGGAGCGCCATGACATTGACCCAACTCAAATTAAAATCGAGCTTCCCCGTACGCGAACCTATTACAAACGGGTGCTTGACCGCATTCTGTCCCAGGCTCGTTTGAAAGGGGAATTGAGAGCGGACGAAGCAGGCAACGTGTTTTACTGGGTCACCAGGTAGCCCGGCAAAACGAAAGCTGCCACCTCAAGAGGGGATGTCGGTTCGGCAGAACCTGCCGGCAGATTTTTTCTTTCCGATTGCCACCGCCGCAAGTAAGCGGCAGTGTCACAACAATTCGTCGAGTTCTCCGACCAGGCGTTCGAAGTAGCCAAGTGCTGCCTGGACTGGCTGCCGCTGCTCCATGTCGACGCCCGCGTCGCGGAGTAAATCGAGCGGGTATTTTGAGCATCCTCCCTTGAGAAAGGAGAGATACTCTTTCAACTGGCGGGAACCACCATTGAGAACCCGCTCGCTGAGCGCAATCGCGGCAGACAACCCGGTCGCATACTTATAGACGTAAAACGCACGGTAAAAGTGTGGAATCCGGAAGCACTCAAGCTGCAGGCACTGGTCTTTTACAAAATCGGGGCCAAAATAGCGTTCGAGCAACAAGCCATAGGCCTGCTTGAACCAGTCGACCGTAAGCGGCTCTCCCGCCTCGGCTGCTTCGTGGGAAATCTTCTCGAACTCTGCAAACATGGTTTGGCGAATAATGGTCCCTCGAATGGCATCAATTTCACGGTTAATCAAAAAGGCTCGTTGGGCGTCACTTTTTGCATTCTGCATCAAGTGTTGCCCCAGTAGTTGCTCGTTAAATGTACTCGCCACCTCCGCGACAAAAATGGTGTAATCGTAGTACTCAAACGGCTGGTGCTGCGCCGAAAGGTAGCTGTGCATGGAGTGACCGGCCTCGTGTGCAAGCGTGAACACGTGATCGAGTACGTTGGGCTGATAATTCATGAGAATGTGTGGGTCCCCGTCGTACGAACCACAGCTGAAGGCGCCGCTACGCTTGCCTTGATTCGGGTATCGATCGCACCAACGACCTCGCAAACCTGCCTCCAAGACGGAACAGTACTGGTCGCCCAGCGGTTGAAGTGCGGCCATGATTGTCTTGACTGCCTGGTTCCACGGCTGCCGCACATGAAGTTCACTCAAGATAGGCACATAGGTGTCGTAATGGTGAAGATCTTTCAAACGCATCTTGCGACGGCGGATCTCAAAATAGTGGTAGAGCACCGAAAGCTTTTCGTGGACGGCATCGATCAGGTTGTCGTACACGGCAACCGGTACGTTGTCTTCAAACAATGATCTTTCTCGAGCACTCGCATAACCTCGCGCCTTGGCATAGTAAACATCACGTTGAATCGATCCACTCAACGTGGCAGCCAGCGTATTCTCATGTGCGGAAAACTGCTCGTAGTACTGATGGAATGCCTTTTTGCGAACTTGCCGCTTCGGAGAATGCAACAACGTGGAAAACGTCGCATGAGAAAGTTCTACGTCCTCTCCGGCCTCATTGCGGATGGTCCCAAACTTGAGATCTGAATTGTTCAGTTGCCCAAAGACTTTGCTCGCCGCCTCAGACATTTCGGTCTGCATCGCGAGGAGTTTTTCTTCGCTTTTGGCAAGGGTATGGGGTTGATAACGTATCAATCGTTCAAGTTTTAGCCGATAAGGGCGAAGTTCCCTGGCCGGCAGAAAGCGTTTCAGGCGAGACTTGGAAATCGCGAGGATTTCAGGGCGTATAAAACTGGCTGCCTGGGCAGCCTCGCTGGCGGCGTGCTGATAGCGACCTTGCATCCGCTGGTAGGTGCTGTTGGCCATGTCCTGGGCCGTTTTCAAAAAGGCGTAGGTCCCGAGCTTTTCGGCAGTCCGCTCAAACTGACTGTCAAATCGCAAGCAGTTCGCCAGTTTTGCCGCACTTTCGCCCAGGGTATTGCTAAATTTTACGTATCGGGAAATCGACTTTTCCCACTTCTGAAATGCCTTTTCCCACGCCTTATCACTGGAAAACAATCTGGAAAGATCCCAGGTGTCGGCTGTCTTGGCTTTCATTCGTGGGGGAATTTTGTGTGTTTTGCTCATAGACAATCCTGGATGACCTGCAATTGGTGAAGATGGTCGCGAAACCGGTCGCGTAAACTATTGTATGAAAGACCATTGACTTCGCTGGGGGCAAACTCCAAAAACGACTCTCGCCAAATAGCAGAAGCAATTTAGTAGGGTGTTCGCGTTCTAAAACGCAATGGCCTGACCAACCGCAACCCTCTGCAAACACTCACCACGAAAGCAGCGCCGTCCCCCAGGAAAGTCCGGCACCAAACCCGCACAAGAGGAGTCGGTCACCGGGAGAAACCAGGCCGTTACGAACCGACTCGTCCAGCGCGATGGGAATCGAACCCGTCGACGTGTTGCCGTAACGCTCCAGGTGCATCGCAACCTTTTTGCGATCAATGCCCATGCTCTCAACAACCGCTTCGAGAATCCGCTCGTTGGCCTGGTGAAACAACCAAAGCTTTACATCCTCGACCGGACATTCAGCCGCGTTCAGTATTTGTTTTGACGAATCCTCAACGAGTCTCACTGCCCATTTGAAAACACTCCGGCCATCCATCTCCAGGTACCATCGTTCCCCGCTCCCGCAATCGGCAGAAAATGGCTCCTTGGAGCCACCCACAGGGCGCTTGAGCAATTCGGTACCTGCCCCGTCGGCACCAAGGGTGTAGGCTTCAAGGCCCTGCCCTGAACCTCCCGGTCCCAACACGACTGCCCCTGCCCCATCCCCAAACAACGGATACGTACGTTTGTCCTGTGGATTTGTAATTCGTGAATTGATATCGGCACCAACAATCAAGGCATAGCGGCTACACCCGGTTGCCACGTACTGAAAACCAGTCACCATGGCATATAAAAAACCGGCACAAGCAGCGGTCATATCAACGGCCGCGCACTGCAAACCCAGCTGATGCTGCACTTGGGCAGCTGTTGCTGGTAACAGATAGTCGGGAGTCATGGTTGCCATCAGCAACAGATCAATGTCGCCACGTGGAATACCTGCATCTTCGATGGCGTTTTGGGCGGCCCTGACTGCCATGTCACTGGTGGTCATCTCTGAGGGCGCGTGACGACGTTCCTGGATACCGGTCCGCTGAACGATCCAGTCGGCATCGCAACCAAGCGAAGCAAGGTCGTCGTTAGTGACCACGTTGTCAGGCAAGAAGCTTCCCGTGCCAACAATTTGCACACCCAAAAGCTTACGAATAGGTGAATGGCTGAGTGGTTCGGCTGCGTCTGACATCGGGCAGTTTAGTACACTTGGGAAAGGATGGCTCAAAAGCGGTAGGATAGGAACTGCAGGGTAGTTCTTTGTGGCAGTTTGGGCAAGGCCGTCGTTTTTTTTCAGGCCCACCTTCGAAAAGTCTATCCGCAGTTCTTATGCAACCGCTGCCGACCGCTTGACTTCGTACAGCCATGCATTTCCCTGTTTACCTACGGTTCGCAAGGCTTTCATTTCTCGCAAACAGTAGGCCATGCGTTGGGCCACCATCCGCTCAACTGCCAACTGCTCAGCCAAGTCCCCCGTATGAAAAGGACTAGGAAGGTTCTCCGGAAGTAAGCGACAAAGATCGCCCAGCGTACGAAAAGAAACTTCCTCGACGATTTCCGTCAACTGCTGATCCTCGACCTCGAAGTCCGTGGCACGACGCCAACGACGCCGACCATGTCCTGGATAACGTAATTCCTCGACTTCAACCAGCGGTACGTGGAGCGTCAGTCGTTTGTGGGGAAACACCTTGGTAAAGTAAACCAGCTCATCAAAGATGCTGAGAATTTTTCTTCGTTTGGGACTCCACCGTCGAGATTTTTCCCGACCACCTTTACGACTTTGCTTGACTAAACACTTCCTCGCAACAATCGGTTTCACGACGTGAACCGTGTGGCGTTTGAGCAGTTGTCGCAACTTGTCGCGAATGGCGGCCAGCGATCCATGTTGGATTTCGACGAGAATTTTTCCGTTGACGACATCGATTCGAAACCCATCGACAGGTACCTCGTACCGCGCTTCGGATCGGGCGTAGTATTCCTTCAACTGTCGGTGGAGCGAAGTTTCCATAGCACGCTCTGAGAATGAGAAAACAGGTTGCTACCCGGTAAACCGCTTGGCCCTTTCTTGGACCAGCGGAATCCCCGTGCGGAAAGTTCCACACAAACCTGTGCAGTGACCATCTCCAGGGAAAAATTGGCTCTGACCGATATCTCCCCCAAACCCCAGAGGATCACGTCTCAGGCAGACTCCACATCAAAGTCAGCAATCGTAAAAAGCGTATCGAGCTGATAGCCGCGTTCATGGAATGCCTCACGTCCGCCTTCGAGCCGATCCACAATTGCCAGCACACGCTCAACCTTTAATCCAACTGCCTCACAGTGTTCAATCGCTTTGAGACTTGAACCCCCTGTGGTCACGACATCTTCAACAATTACCAGTCGCTCACCTTCACGAAAGGGACCTTCGACAAATCGACCGGTACCATGTCCCTTGGCTTCTTTGCGAACCATGACGCCTCGCAACGGGATGTTGCGGCTTCCTGCCAAGGTGAGGATTGCGGCGGTGATGGGATCGGCACCAATGACCATGCCGCCAACCAGGTCAGGAAGTTCGTCACCCAAAAGGGCCAACATCCCCTCGCCAATTAACTTGGCTCCGGCCGAATCCAGGGTGACCTGTCGGCAATCCAGGTAGTAGTTTGCCTGGAGGCCTGAGGCGAGGGTGAATTCGCCAAATTGTAGCGCATGTTCGCGAATCAGCGCCTGGAGTGCATCTCGATCGTACATAGGCCTTTACTACTTAATTACTACTTAACGACGGATGATTACCATCGAACCAACCGACAGTATATCCGACAGCTCCTGAGCATCGTGCTGCGTCATTTGAATATTTGCCGCCGAGGAACCAGCCTGACTTGTCAGCCCCGAGGTACTCCCCAAGGAAAGGCTCGCGGGAGGCTGAGTCGTCGCAGTACTTTTCAAAAGCAACGTGCGGTCGACAACAGGTTTCTCAGGTGGCGTGATCACCGTACTCGTCTGGGAAATATTGCTGCCTGAACCAGGCATTGCCAATTTTTTCTCAACCAACCATTCCCCTTCGCCAAATGTGGCCATCGAGGGAACCATGACTGTGAACTTACCTGCGTAACGCCCCTGAAGCAACAGGGTCAACTCGCCTGTCGAAAGGTTGAGCATTCCCATGAACGGACCACGCATCACTTTGAGCTTTTGGCCAGGACGGACAGCGTCAGGAACCGTGACTCCATTGACGTTTGCCAGCAATTGCCAAGGCACCTGATACTGCTGGGCAATCGAAACAAGCGTGTCGCCATCCCGTACTGTGTAGGCCGGTTCCAGCAGGTGTTCGGTTGAATAAATCACCGTACCCGCAAGTTGGCTTAACAGCGCCTGGACTTCTTTCCGCTGGTCGGGTGTAAGGGACCGATCGCCATAAAACTGGGAGAGCAATAGATGGGCCTCGGCAAGTTCTCCCTGCTGAAGCTTGGCCTGAATTGCTGGCTTGGCCATTGCGTAGGAACCTATTGAATGAACCGGTGCTGTGCCTGCCGGTGGCGCCACCTCGACAAGCTCAGCAGGAAAGGTTGACTTGGTCCCATTTTCAGTCGCTAACGGCGATCCGGCCGTCGGCTGCACGGCGGCTACCGGCTCGACGGGTAACGAACTGTCACGGTAGTTTGCGGTGGGAACCGTACGCGGAAGAGCTGCCGGTGGGGTAACCGCTGGAGCCACGGCCTGTTCTTGGGGCGCAGGCGGTTCTAAAGGAGGAAGCTCGGGGATTTCAGGAATCGCCGGCAAATCGGCAGGGATTTCGGAAGTGGGTCGCGCCAATGCGGCCGAACTGTTCGAAACAGCTGGATTCACCTGCGGCGGAGGAGGATTCCAGGCAGGCGGCACCGAATTAGGGTCCGGTGACACGGTACCATCCAAAGCCGGAACACCCGGAGTGAGTTCCCAGGCTGAGTTGCTCGAACTGCTCACCTCCGGGGCTTCCTGAATTTTGAAGTAGAGGAAGACACCCACCACAGTTAGGATCGTAATCGTGACTAGCGGTCGAATAGATTTCATCATTCGTCCTCCTTGACGTCATATTGAATGGAGATGAAATAGTGAACGGAAGTGAATTGACTGGCTTCAGGTTCCATCGATCTGGCAGAGTTTTAGCACTGCCTTTGGATCAGCGAAGTGAAACGCCTATATTTTGGAACATCCATGGTTGCACCATTCGATACCAACAAAGAGCTTGAAGACTGGGAATATCCGGATGACCCTTCAGACAACGACTCCTTCGTTGATGAGGACGAACCGGCCCTGGTTCCGTGCCCTGAATGCAGTGCCCAAATGCTTGAGGACTTGGAGCAATGTCCAACCTGTGGCCAGTATGTCAGCTTTTCAACCAGTCCCTGGGAGGGCAAATCGGTTGGCTGGACGTTGTTGGGAATACTTGGTGTGGGTGCACTCATCTTTGCGCTTCTGTTTGCCGTGTAAAGTTGTTGGTCAACGGCACAAAAATCCGGTCGTGGATCGTAAAGCAAACCCTACTTTGCCACCACACCGGATCAGAACCTCAAAACTTGGGACGGATCCAGTGCCAGCATGGCTAGCATTCTTCTGACCCCCAGCCGTTACGCGTTGGAGTTTGCTTCAGCTTCTCCCCGCAAGACCGCGCGAATTTCTCCAAGCCGCCTGGCCAGCTCCTGTTCAAAGCCACGATCGACCGGGCGATAATACTCTCGCGTGACTCCTAAATAATCCTGGGCAGCCACAGCTCCTTGGGCATCGTGGGCATACTGATACCCATCGCCATGTCCCAGTTGTGCGGCACCCGCATAGTGGCGATCGCGGAGTTGCCTGGGCACCGGCACAATCCTCGCTTCGGTGACATCGCGACGCGCTTCAGCAATTGCAATCGTGGCCGCGTTCGACTTGGGTGCACATGCCAGGTAGGTCACCGCTTGAGCCAGGGTAAGCTGGCATTCAGGAAGTCCAACCAACTCGCACGCGTGCATCGCAGCCACTGCCAGGGGCAAAGCATTCGGATCGGCATTGCCGACATCCTCACTGGCAAGAATCACCAGCCGACGCGTCAGAAACCGGACATCTTCACCACCTTCCAGCATGCGGGCCAGCCAGTAGAGCCCGGCGTCAGGATCACTACCCCGGATACTTTTGATCAGCGCGCTGGCCACATCGTAGTGTTCGTCACCAGTTGCGTCATAACGAACCGCCTTGCGCTGGACAGCATCGGCTACTTGCTCAAGCGTGAGTTGCAGCGGACTGGTTGGAT
>JAKVCB010000055.1 GCA_022448345.1 Pirellulales bacterium | reverse complement strand
TCAAACGGCGTCAACGGCCGACAGCAGCAGGTCAGTCCAGCTTGCCACCAAGTCCCCAGCAGGTTTCCCGGTTGATCAGCAGTCAGCCACCGAGTGCAATTAATTCACAACCGAAGAACATCCAAAAAAAGAATTTCCAGCATTCCACACCACAACTTCAACACTCCTCTAAAGTCCAGCGGTCCCGCAAGCTTCAACCAGCGCATACACCAAATCCGTCGCTGGCGACAACGGCTTCCAGTCGACCGGTTTCGAAAAGACATTCCAAGGTTACATCGCTTCCCACCAAGCGTGATAAGTCTTTGGAGCGAGTGCCACGGAAAACAATTGGCGGGGCGACTACCCCTGCCCAAGAGCGTGTGGTTGCCTTGATTATAGAAATTCATGGCAAGGCACAAACGGCAACATCCGAAACGGATTACACAGAGGTCATCGAATCATGTCGCCACGCTCTGGCCATCGAATCCAAGGGTGAAAGATCTGACTATGCCAAGAAAATGGCTGCATGGGGACTCAACCGCCGAGGGCAAGTAAAGGCCGATGCTGGTGACAGCCAACAGGCATTACTTGACTTTGAAGACGCATTGCGGCTTGATCCCAACTTGTGGCGCGCTTTCCACAACCGGGGAGTTTTGCGGGCACAGGCGGGCGAATTCGAGCAGGCTTTCAACGATTTCATGCGGTGCACAGAACTGAATCCGCGGTTTGCAAAGGCGTATTCTAACCGTGCTGCTTTATTTGTGCAGGCCGGCGATCTGCAGTCTGCAATGCAGGACTATCGCCGCGCAATCGAATTCGATCCCGAGTTGGGTGTAGCGCATCAGGGCCGAGGTCGTGTATGCCACATGCTTGGAAGGTTACAGGAGGCACTCTACCACTTTGATGCGGCAGCGCAACTCTTGGCCAACGATAGCCATGTGATTACAAGTCGGGCAGACCTGCTGGCAGATATCGGACGCTATGCTGAGGCGGCCAACGAGTACAAGAGGGCAATCGATCTTGATGATCAATTGGCACATGCATATCGGAGTTCGGCATGGCTGCTGGCCACCTGCCCCGATGATTCTATTCGTAATTCAAATATGGCACTGGAGCAGGCCCAACAGGCGATCCGTTTAAGCAACTCGAAGACTGCGATTAGTTTAGACACGTTGGCGGCTGCTCAAGCGAACGCGGGTGACTTTCCATCAGCCATTGCCAGTCTGGAACAGGCCGTTGAAATCTCAAGGGACCAGGAGCGGGCAACCTATGAGATACGCTTGGAAATGTACAGAAGTTTTCAGCCGTTTCGAACCAGCCCAATGACCGCGATTCAACCAGCTAACTATACGGAGTAATGGAATACGACAATTTGTCGACAGGTGATCTGTTAAAGAGACAATTCGGGGGGGAAGTACTAGAGCCTGGCTGATATTTCAGTCGGGCTCTAGTCTCGCGCAGAGCGAGAGAAAGATTTCAAGGGGTGGTCAACCGGGATGCTTAAAAGAATATCCGCCTGCTATCGGAAATTTGATCACGAGATGCGATGTAAGGTCAGTTCGACAAGAGCAGCAGGGTAGTTGAGATTGAAATTTGTGAGCACTTCCGGATGAATTTCGCCAAGAATACCGACAATTTCGCCGTCGGTTTTGAATGAGGCAACGCGGCCCGGCACGAAGGTAGGATGCTCAATCCCGGTGTAGCAGGCCGTAAATCCCAGTTCTCGCAATAGCGCATCGAGTACGCTACGGGCTGCCGCGTAACCTGTATCGCGACCGATTTCGACAAAGGCCAGGCGGCGCTCGTCTGCCGTACCTGTTTCGGCTGCCTCTTCCAATTTTGTTACATTGTCCATTTCGAACAAGCAAAGCGGCATCGGGCGTCGGCGATTTTCGCGCAAAGCCTCCAATAAACCTCCCATTAAGTGGGTTCGCAGCACCCGGTAATCTTTGAGCTTGGGGTTGGAGATTTGCGGGTACCGTTCTGGAGTAGAGATTCGCAAACGTTCAAACTGCTGTTCTTCAGTCGAGAGGGGGAGGTTCATAATCTCGGTGAATCCGAGGCCCAACAAAATTTGTCTCGCTTGTTCACTGAGGAGTTCTTCAGGGCGAGGTTGGCCAACGGTCATCGAACGGACGAGCTTGGGTTCAATGTTGCCATACCCGAAGCCGATTGCTACATCCTCGAGCAAGTCGACCATGTGGCGAATGTCAGTGCGGTAGGGAGGGTAAGAAACTTTGAATCTTCCGGTTGAATTAGCGATCGGCACTGCATCAAATCGCATTCTTTCGAGAGATTCGGTCAGCGCTGCCTCGTCCAAGGGTAACCCCAACCAGCGTCGGGCACCTTGCAGATCAACTTCGGCTTCACCGGGCGTAAGGTTTGGAGTCTCGCGGGTGGTGCCATTCGGTTCGACGATTTTGACCGTCTCCACCTGGCCACCAATCTCTAAAAGTGAACAGACCAATGTGTCGAGTGCTTTCGTTACAGCAGCCTGGCTGACACCGGTCACATCAATGAAGATCCGGTTTGTACCCATTTTGAGCCGGGTCTCATTGCTGTTAATGATTGGTGGCATCGACAATACCTGGCCAGCACTGTCAAGCAGAACCGGGTATCGGCTATGTTCCTTTAATAGGTGGGCGTAAGCAGCCCCCTTGGGATGATCGCCGAGAATTTGACGGCCGGTCATTTCTTTTCCCGGCATGCCTAAGGGTATGAACGGTTCGTCATCCGGATCCATAGTGCCGTAGTAGATATCTCCCTTGATCGTCTCTAAATCGTAGACACCAATTGAGGCTAACTTCCGGTCGCGTCCTACTCCCCAGTGTAAATTCTCCTGCAACTTCATAATTGCAATGAGGCTTGTTTCGTCGACCGGGGGAAGGCTCATGATGCTGCAGGCGATAAAGGGTCGATAGCTGTCGGCATCCTGGGTCGAAGTATCGATGTGGACCACCTGCCCGGAAGACTTCACCTGGTAACGGGGTAGGCCACGCTCAATGCCCAAAGTTCCTCGCAGAGCGCGGGCCAAACCACCAGCGTCAAAAAGGTCAGGCCGGTCGGCCAATAAATCAAGCCTCAACACCTGTTGGGCCCCGAAGCAAGGAAAAGGCACTGCTGATTCATGACCACAAAAATTGCAAACCTTAACCTCTTCCTGGCCAAGCGGATGTTCTACCAGCGACTGGCAGTGGGGACAGCGACTTCGTTGGATCTCGGCCACCTCTTCCACGTCGCATCCAATTTGGTCAAGCGCTTCATGGATCGTTGCGGGCGGGTAGTCCTTCCCCAAGAGTTGGTTGAGCCAGTTGAGGTCGATATTTACTATCGGCATAGGGCTACCGCCTCCAGTGAGTCGAGGTTTGACCGATACAGTTCGCGGATGTCGTCAAAACCACACCGCAACATTGCCAGCCGTTCGACTCCCAAACCCCACGCAAGCACTGGATACTGGCATCCTAGAGGCTGAGTCACCTCGGGTCGAAAGATTCCAGCGCCGCCCATCTCGATCCATTTCCCGCGGGATTCCATATAAACAACAACGTCAACGCTCGGTTCCGTATAGGGATAAAAAGCAGGTTTGAACTTCACCCGACCAAACCCCATCTTTGAATAAAATTCCTGCAGCGTCCCCAACAACGATGCCAGGTTTGCCTCTTCATCGATCACGATACCGTCGACTTGATGAAACACAGGCAGGTGTTTGAAGCTAATCGTTTCATTACGAAATGTCCAACCGACGCAAAAGTACTTGCCGGGGGGATTTGGATTTCGACTCAAAGCCCGAATCGTGGCCGCGGTAGTATGCGTGCGGAGCACAACCTGCTGCGATCGCTCGGGCTTCCAGTCGTATCCCCATCCCTCGGATCCTGTGTCCCCCCCATCTTCATGGGCTCGCTTGACCTGGTCGACAATGGTCGGGTTTGGCAAGTCGGCGGCCTGTGGATGCGACATGTAAAACGTATCTTGCATGTCACGAGCCGGGTGGTCTTGAGGCTGAAACAGGGCATCAAAATTCCAGAAGGCCGATTCAACCATCGGGGAAGCAACCTCGGTGAACCCCATCTCCAAAAAGGCCCGCCGTGTTTCCTCCATGACTTTACGGAGCGGGTGAACTTTGGCCGGAAAGACATCCTTGGCTGCCAGGGTGACGTCGTAGGGTCGCAGCTGGATCTCCCGCCAGGCACCGCTTTCCAGGTCTTCGGGTGTGAGCGAATTCCGCTCCTTCACAACTCGTACCCGAGCCAATGCGTCGTGCCCGGCGCTCGTTAATTCGAGAATCCGTTCTGTTCGTTTCTTGAGCTTGGCAAGTTCACTCCGTTTGCCAAGCAGTTGGGCAACACGTTCGGGGTCGATGCCCTCGGGTAGGGAATCCAGAAAAATGGAATCGTTGTGAATTGCCAGGGTAAGTGCTTGCAGATCATCGTCGGGCTTTTCATGGCCAGCACGTCCTTGATCTGTCAAAACAAGAGATGCACCACGATCTCCTTTAACACGGTTGAGCCAGCCCCGCATCGGTCCCCACTTCAAGACTTCGTTAGGCGCAATTTTGTTCTCTTTGGCCCATTGAATAAAATCAGGGAGAGGCAATTCGCCACCAGCTTGGGCCAGATGTTGGGCGGCCCGTAGCTCAGGCAAACCGCTCTCCAGGAGCTTGGCAGCATCTGCGGTAGGAACCAATTCCTGACGGGGCCTTTCAACAATCTTGAGGAAGCCCTTGTCAGCACCCTCGATGGCAGTGGCGGCAATTTGAGCCTGATCGATGCCCGTACGTTCGACCAGCGCGGCGGTTTCCAGGGGCCCCTCTCGGGCGAGTGTTTGCCAAACAGCAACCACGCCTTCGCTAAGCACAATTTCGTCGGTCATGACCATTGCCTCGGCAAGCAAGATTAGCCGGGGACCTGACTCCAGGCGGCGGCTTGATTCACGGTTATCGTGCAGAAGCAGGACTCAGGCCGCCAAGGTCTCTCGGGCTTTCTCCACAACGGCATCGAAAGCCGCTGAATCGTGAATTGCCATTTCCGAAAGCGTCTTCCGATCAATTTCAATTCCGGCCTTTTTCAGACCATAGATGAACTCGCTATATCGGAGACCTCGTGCCCGCGTGGCGGCGTTGATACGAAGGATCCAGAGTTTGCGGAATTCCCGCTTGCGAACGCGACGATCACGAAACGCATACGCTTCACTACGGACTAGCGTTTCTTTGACAGTTCGCAACAGCTTGCTGCGTCCGCCCCGATAGCCCTTTGCTTTCTTAAAAAGGCGGTTCTTTTTCTTGTTACGTGCGGCTCCTGTAGTGGTGCGCATCTTCTCCTACCCTTCTTGCGGGTGTTTCTTGCCCAGGCCCTCTCGAACAACAGGAGAGCGTTTATCTTCTGCCCGGCAAGTTTGACTTTGTTTGCTTCAATAGCCCGTTTCTCTGCAACGCCTCTAAAGACCCACTCCTTAGTAACTGTTTCCAGCCAGGGCCTTGACGATTGTTTTGGTGCTCGAGGCAGCCGTTGTGGTTGTCCCGCGCAGATTGCGTTTCCGCTTTTGGCTCATGCGGGCCGCTAGGTGGCTGGTCCCTGCAGATCGGTGCTTGGCCTTACCGGATGCGGTAAGGCGGAATCGCTTCTTGGTACCTTTGTGTGTCTTTTGCTTGGGCATAATTTGGCCCTGAATGCAGGAAATGAACGTGTACAGACTCAGCGGGTCGCTGAGCCCCGCATTATAAGAAAATAGCGTGGCGGCGGAAGGGGCTTTTTGCCCAATGTACCCCGCAGCAGCGAGTTTGCCTAAAAATTTGGGCTCAAACCACTGCAGAATTTGGCTCGGCCGACCATCATGCTGGCGTCTTGTGGCCCTCAGTGGCAAAGCCTTTCGAGGTACCCACCCAATCCTTATGTCTGCCAGGTGAGCAAAATCCCTGGCAAACAGGACCAGAAATAGCAACTATTTAGGGGCAAAAATCACAACGATTCGCCGGCCTTGCATACCCGGCTCTTGCTCAAGTTTGGCAAAATCTTTCAATTCTTCCACCACTCGCTGAACCAGTTTAAACCCCTCTTCAATGTGGGCGTTCTCGCGACCACGAAAGATGATCGAGAAGATGACTTTGTCTTTTTGACTCAAAAAGTGCTTTGCCTTGTTGACTTTCGTCATGAAATCGTGCTCACCAATCTTTGGGCGGAGCCGCAATTCCTTGTTCTTGCTCTGATGGGTATGGCCCTTGTGTTGCCTTTTTTTCTGCTGGTATTTGAACTTACCGTAGTCCATGATCCGGCAGACTGGGGGTTTTTCTGACGAGGCAACCTCGACCAGATCGAGACCAACGGACTTGGCCTGCTCCATTGCCTGTTCGGTTTCGACGACACCCAGTTGTGCACCCTCTTGACCGATTAATCGAATTGGGCTGACGCGGATCTGCTCATTGATCCGTTGATGTTTGCGGTCGATGATTTAATCTCCTCTAGGGTTTTTGTAGCTCACCCACGTATCGAACCTTTGCGGTAGCGTGCGGGCAGTTTAGACCATATGTACGGCAAGTATGGGTCACAAAATGGTTGGAAGTCAACCAGTTTAACGGGTGTTTCTTCCCTTTTTTGAGATGCAAACATTTTTCGGACCCACCGATACCCACATACCAACAACAGAAATATGAAGCGGTCTACTGAAAAACGATTTACTCAAACAAGGTAGCAGTTGCCCCGAGCATGCCAGACAAACTGGCCACATTTCAGTATTCATTTTGGTGACCATGATCAGCCAAGGCGGCTGAGTCGCTCTGGACTACCTGTCGCACCACCTTCGCAGCGATTTCTTCGTGAAGCTTTCCGGCGGCCTCTTCGACGGACATGGTTCCAAGGTCTCCCTCCAGGCGATCTCGAACGGTGACGGTACCTGCATCGCGGTCTTTTTCGCCAAGAACAAGCATATAGGGAGTCAGTTCCAGTTGGGCATCCCGGATTTTGGCGCCCAGCTTGGCACCCCGATAATCACCCGTTACTCGCAGGCCAGTCGTGCGCAACCGCTGCTCGACCTCTCGGCCATATGCTTCGGACTTTTCGCTGACGGTCAATACGCGTACCTGCTCAGGAGCCAGCCAGAGCGGAAAGGCACCCGCGAAATGTTCGATCAAGACCCCAATGAACCGCTCCATCGATCCCAGCGGTGCACGATGGATCATCACCGGCTGGTGAGGCTGGTTGTCGGTGCCTGTATATTCCAATCCAAATCGCTGTTTGCTCGGCAGGTTGTAGTCCAGTTGTACGGTACCCAACTGCCATTCGCGACCAATGCAGTCGGTGACCACAAAGTCAATTTTCGGACCGTAAAAGGCTGCTTCGCCTGGTTCGGGTTCGCATCCGGGCAGTTCCATCTCTCGGGCAACCTGCTCGATGGCTGCTTCAGCACGATCCCACACCTGCTCGCTTCCGACGTACTTTTTGCTGTCGGGATCGCGAAAACCCAGCCGCACGCGGTATTGGTCCATTCCCAGGCGCTGGAGTACATCGCGTGTCATTTCCAGGCATCCCCGCACTTCATCCGCCACCTGATCGTCAGTGCAAAAGATGTGAGCGTCGTCCTGGGTAAATCCCCTCACCCGCGTCATTCCACTTAATTCGCCCGACTGTTCATATCGGTAAACGGTGCCAAACTCGGCAAGTCTCAGCGGCAGGTCGCGATAACTGCGAGATTGCGACTTGTAGATCATGATGTGGTGAGGGCAGTTCATCGGTTTCAGCAGGTACCGTTCTTGCTCCTGGATCCAGGCGTTGAGCGAAGCAATCCGCTCTTCCAAGGGGGATGCAGGGTCGTACTGCCCCGTAAATCCGAGCAACCGGGCAGCGTCAAGAAGCTTTGCATCGTCCTCGACGGTAACCTCGCCTGCTTCAAGGCGCTCGATCCACGTATCGACCAACTGGCCTGCCTTGTGTTCTGATAAGGGAGCGAATTGCGAGTCGCGGTAGTAAGGGAAGTGGCCGGAGATTTGGTAAAGCTCAACCCGTCCTATGTTTGGAGTAAAGACCGCCTCGTAACCCCGCTGTCGGAGTTCTTGCTTGATGTGGTCCTCTAAAGTTTGCCGAATGATTGCTCCCTTTGGCAGCCACAGCACCAGGCCGGAGCCTACGGTGGGACTGATGGTGAATAAACCAAGTTGCTTGCCCAGGACCCGATGGTCGCGACGTTTGGCCTCCTCCAGACGCTTGAGATGGTCCCTCAACGCTTCTTTGTCGAAGAACGCGGTTGCATACAGCCGTTGGAGTTGTTGACGCGACGCATCTCCTTTCCAATAAGCACCTGCAACCGAAAGCAACTTGAAGGCTTTGCCAATTCGGCCCGTGCTGGGAATGTGTCTTCCACGGCAAAGATCAATAAATTCACCCTGGCGATAAAAGGAGAGTTCTTCCTCCTCAGCCAGCCCTGTTTCGATATGCTCGACTTTGAATTCCTGGCCAAGTTCGCGGACAAGAGAAACCGCCTCCTGGCGAGGAACAACGATACGCTCGAACGGTTGATTTTCCTTGATGATCTTTTTCATTTCCGCTTCGATTTTCGGAAAATCCTCTTCCGAAATCGGAGACGGTAACGAGAAATCGTAATAAAACCCGGTTGTCGTTGTGGGTCCAAAAGCGAGTTGGACCCCACTGTAGAGTCTCATTACCGCTTGCGCCATAACATGCGCACATGAATGGCGCATGACATCGAGTGCCTCGGCGTCTCGGTTGGTGAGGAACCGAAGCGTAACCTCGCCCGACTCCGGTAGCGGGGTCGACAAGTCGAGAATTTGATCATCGACTTCAGCAACGATGGCGGCCCGTGCCAGACCAGGGCCCAGGTCCGCCGCAATTTGGGCAGAATTGGTGGGTGAGGAATAAGCTCGCTGGCTGCCGTCAGGCAACGTGACATTCAGCATGGCAGAGACAGGATTGGGTGTGGCAGTGTCGGGCCTGCGACTGACTTCTCCACAACAGAAGTCGATACCAAATCACACGCTAACCTGCATTGGGACGAAGTATACTCGGTGCGGGCGGCTCAGGCCATGCGGAACGCAACCCTCTGGCAAGACACCCAAGCTACTAGCTCCCCTCTACACCAGGCCGCTGTGGCGATCTCTATGGGTGGATTTTGAGCGAAATGCGCAGTTTGGAGAGGTTTATTTTCTTGCACAGCCGGCCAAGTTGGGCAGACCAAAGGCTATGAGACTCTCGTTTTTGTACCGAAAGTGGCCTGCCATCTCCGCCTGGTCGATCAGGCTTGCACCGCTTTTGTTGCCTGTCATAGCGGGGAAAGACATTGGCCAACTCCACCAGCAGTGGCAGCGGGTGAGCTTCGTCCACGATTGTAAGCCATTTACAAGCCACATTGCCTGGCTGGCAAACCTGGTGGGATTGAGCTGGAAAATGGTCGTTGTGAACAAAAGACCCCAACCGGTCGCCAAAATTCGCGCCGTAAGGCTGTTTCCATCTGGTGCCACAGGTAAGCGGCCAGATCGGCATACCATTGAGTTGAGAAAAGCGGCCAAGTGCATCAGCGGGTCGGCTTCACCCAATTTTATGGGTCATTTTGAATCACATTGGCCAGCCGACAGACCTGGCGGGATTGAGTCAGAAGGCGATTCTTATGAGCTTTCCTTTTGTTGCTCCTGGACTTACGTCACGTATTGGGGTGACCGCTTTGGCTTGGCACAGGTATTGCTTGGTTTGGTGGAGGAGGCGGCTGGAAATGATTTCACGACCACCTGCCATCGCCTCAATAAGATCGTGTTTTGATGAGTTCGCCGAAAGACATTTTCCAGAAGGGACCCTACCTTGATCGTTCCTGTGATACCACGAGTCCGGATTGTCGTTGTCGATGCGCATCCCCGTGACTACGACCGGCTTGTGAGTGACCGCACACTCAGTCGCATGCAATTCGAGTTTTTCCCCGATGGACATTCGCTCTTTCGAGATCGACAATTGACCGCTCCAGAGCTTGTCATTATCAATATGCACCTGCCCGACATGTCGGGATTGGACCTCTACCAGGACATTCTTCAGCGTTGGCCGGAAATTCCAGTGTATTTTGTGGGTGACGATTACCTACCGGATGATGAAATCAAGGCCCGCAGGTGTGGTGCGATATTTTACTTTTGTAAACCGCTCCAAAGCGAGTGGTTGACTGCGGCCAAGGGCCTCTGCGCCTGAAGGCTAAAACGGCTTGATGGTTGTCAATCGGACAACAACTCCTGGTGCTAGGAGAAATCAGCATCTCTCCCTACGGAGGGTCATGTTACAGGTAACTTGTGTATTGCCACATCGATTTCCGGACTTGTGTAGAGGTCGGTGCGTTTTGTAAAAGCGATCTGATTGAGTCAAAATGACCCTATTTTGGCCTGTGATAGGTGCTAACTTCTTCAGGCCCCGTTGTTGCTTGTCATAGGAGAAGCTACGGTAGGCTACAAAGACGCTTTTCTTTCCAGAGTTTTTAGTAGCGAAGTACTTGACGATCCGAATTATTAATATAAATTGATACATGTGGGTGAACGGAAACATCTGAGGGCGGCCATCTAAAGGCCCCTTCCCCATGAACTCCTGACGGACGGACTCTTGACGGGTGGGTTCTTGATGAGTCGATTGTCGGACCCGCGTATTGTTTGTTGGTGGCGGCTTCCTGTTAAGTTGCTTCAGAGCAGCGGTTGTACGTTTTTTGTTCAGATCACAGCTAATGACTTCATAAATAATACGGAGAGCTAATGATGGCACTCAGGACAATTCAATCTATTTCCGGTGTGGCAGTAGCCATTGGCCTTTCTCTCACTTTGATTTTGCCTTCGCTCGCTTTGGGCGGGACGATCGAAATCGAGTTCACCGGTGTTGATATCGGTTACGGTGGAACCGATATTGTTGATCAAGACCCGTTTTCGGGCGATCCCGACCCCTTGACCTCGGTGGTTATTACCGAAGACGGCGTGCTGGCCGGGCCAATTCTTACAAGTTCGATCAGTCAGGATTTGTACATTCCCCAAGTCACATCGATTTCCGAAACAGGAGGATCCACATTGAGTGCTGCAGGTGGATCGCTGCTTCTTCAGCTTGGATCCGGTAGTCACCTCGATTTGGACTTGGGTCAAGTGGATATCAACTACGTCGACTTAAACGGTGCAGTGCAGTTCGTTTTTGCAGCGACGGTGGGTGGTGTTTCTGCGCAGTCCTTACCCTATGGGCTGGAAGTTGGCCAACAACTGGGTGTGTCCTTTCAAACCCAAGTTTCTCCCGCATCGCTTACCACATCCGGTGGCATTGTTACTGGTTTCACCGCATCCGGGACCGGCGATGTGCGCGGCGCTGCTGTGCCCGAGCCGACCTGTTTGGTTCTATGGACGCTTGCCATCGCTGGTGCGTGCATCCTTGGGTATCGACAAAAATAAGGTGTGGCGTTTGATTTCAGCGCCAGCTCGTATCGTAAAACGGGAAAAGCGAGTGGAAGCCGCCCACGGCTGCTACTCGCTTTTTTAATAGATCGTTTTCCGGCGATCAAACTTCATTGCCCGGACGACCGATCGCTGCGCCAACCGGCTACCTTGTCGACAAAGCATTTGCCCACGTCTCAATTCCTCGTGCCAACTCCGACTGGAAATTGCCGGGGTAACTTGTCCGTCTATCTGGGGTGGCAAGAAAACACGACGGTGCTGCAAGTCTTCGTTAGACTTGCTCGCTTGGGGGTTTCCAGGGCCGGACCCGAAAGGCCGGACCCGATCTGACGAGGGGCAGCTCGTTTCTTGAAGTCATTTTTGCTTGGAACTTGGGGCAAATTCCAGGGGACCCAATGTGCAAGAGGGTACTCTGAGGTCTGGTTGGCAGCTTCCGTGCGACTTTGCCGGCTGGGGCATCCGGTTTGATCTAAAAAGCCATTCCTGTGGGGCGAAACTCCATGATTTGCCGGTGGGGCCCCCTGTACCCGAACGGTTTAAGCTTATAATGCGGTAGTTGCCCACCGCGCAATCTTCGCCAGCCAATAGGCGTTGGTAGACTCAATCGGGATTCATTTTTTGCGATCCCCGGATCGCCCAAAAGACCTTACAGGTAATCGTAGTATGTCCAATACCACTGAAACACCTGAAGTTGGTGTGATTATGGGGTCCCGCAGTGACTGGGAAACGATGCGGGCTGCAGTTGAGGTGTTGGCCGATTTCGAGGTGGCCTACGAAAGCCAAATCGTGTCGGCACACCGCACTCCAGAGCAGATGGTAGAGTATGCACAGACTGCCGAACGTCGGGGACTGAAGGTACTCATTGCCGGTGCGGGTGGTGCAGCGCATCTGCCGGGCATGGTTGCCTCGATGACGTCATTGCCCGTTCTGGGGGTGCCCGTCCAGAGTAAGGCACTCAGCGGTCTGGATTCGTTGCTGTCGATCGTTCAAATGCCTGGTGGTGTACCCGTGGGAACGTTGGCCATTGGAGTTGCAGGTGCCAAAAACGCAGCCCTGCTCGCAATTCGGATCCTCGCAACTGGGCGCAATGATTTGCGGGAAAAGCTGCACCAATATCGACAAGAACAAAGCGAAAGGGTGCAAAACGATTCGCTGCCTGGCATGGACTAAGCAGTTAGGCTGACCAGGGACAGGATCGACTTTTGCAGGTACTGGCGAAGGAAAGGAAACCATGACCACCATGCAATTGGACGCTGTTTCATCGACAACTCGATCGTCATCCTCACCGCTACTTCCTGGTGCGACGATTGGCATCTTTGGAAGCGGACAGTTGGGGCGAATGTTTACCCAAGCTGCCCAGCGGATGGGATATCGTGTCCATCTGTTTTCCACCGACCAGGCAAGTCCCACAGGTCAGGTTGCCGATTTGCAGTATAGCGGGGCCTACGAAGACCTGGATGCGGTGGCCGATTTTGCCCGCAAAGTCGAAGTCATTACGTTCGAATTCGAAAACGTGCCATTGGCTGCCGTTGATCGAGCCCAACAACTAGTTCCCGTGCGTCCTTCACCGACGGTTCTAAAAACAGTGCAACACCGGGTCCGCGAAAAAAGATTTCTCCAACAGATTGGCATCACCTGCACTCCCTTTCGTGCCGTCAGTTCAGAGAGCGACTTGCAAGAAGCGGTTTCTGAACTGGGTTGTCCGGCTGTTCTGAAGACCGCCGAGGAGGGGTACGATGGCAAAGGACAGGTTCGTATCGACAAAGCTGAAGATGCAGTCAGCGCCTGGAAATCGATCGGATCAGCGGAGGCAATTCTCGAGGGCTTCATCGATTTTTCCTGCGAGTTGTCGATTCTGGCGGCTCGTGGCACGGATGGGGCCATCGCAACGTATGGGCCCATCGGTAACCAACACGATCAACATATTCTGGATGTGTCGACCGTCCCCCTTCCTGCATTGGCCAAGGTAGGACCAAAAGCGATTGAAATTGCTCGCCAGATCGTTACACAACTGGACGTGGTTGGGATTATCTGCGTCGAGTTTTTTCTCACCAAGGATGATCAATTGTTCGTCAACGAGATTGCACCTCGCCCACACAATTCTGGTCATTTGACGATTGATGCTTTTGTGACGAGC
Organism: Pirellulales bacterium; assembly: GCA_022448345.1. Classification (GTDB taxonomy): domain Bacteria; phylum Planctomycetota; class Planctomycetia; order Pirellulales; family Lacipirellulaceae; genus JAKVCB01. The sequence goes on along the minus strand of JAKVCB010000055.1, from coordinate 8,518 downwards.
CAGTTTGAGCAACAGGTTCGGACGGTGTGCGGAATGCCTCTTGGCACAACGGTCCAGACAGGACCGGCTGCCATGGCAAATCTCCTGGGAGACCTTTGGTGCGATGGCGAGCCCAACTGGCAGCGAGTTCTCCAGATCCCAGAGATCAAACTTCACCTCTACGGGAAAGAATCTGCTCGCCCAGGGCGAAAAATGGGGCATCTCACGGCGCTTGCCGACACGGCCGAAGAAGCCGAACGTATGGTTCGGCAAGCCCGGGAAATTTTGACCACCCGCTGATGTTCGGGCAGTTCTATTTTGGCAAGACATGCACATCTGAACGTGTCATAATGACCGCGGCAGAAAAAAGTTTCAGTATGTCACGGACTTTGGATCAGGCCTTGTAGTTTTGGTGGTTTTCCAAAGATCTCCCAAAAGCGGGATGAGGATTCAGGCATGAGAGACTGTTTGTCGAGGACTTGCGTTTGGTGGCCAGGCATGAATTCTGAGCTGTGCCGCTGCCAGGTTTCATCACCAACGAAGGAGAAGATAAGTTATGCATAAATTCATGTGGAGTGGATTGGTCTTATTTGTGGGGATAACGATGCAACAGCCCGTTTTTGGTGATCAACCAGCGGTAAAGTCGGCGGTACTCGACCAGGATATGAAGACACTGGATGGCAAAGCCATCAATCTGGCCCAAGCCTATGCAGGAGACGTGGTCTTGCTGGTAAATGTAGCCAGCAAGTGTGGGTTGACACCACAATACAAAGCTTTGCAGTCAATCCACGGAAAATATGCCGACCAGGGGTTGGCGATTGTAGGTGTGCCCTGCAACCAGTTTGGTGGTCAAGAGCCTGGGACATCTGAGCAAATCGCGGAGTTTTGCCAGCAGAATTATGGTGTTGAGTTTGACATGCTGGCAAAGGTTGACGTGAATGGTGAAAATGCCTGTTCGCTTTACAAGTCCCTTACCTCCCCCGAGGCAAATCCCAATTTTGGCGGTGAGATCTCCTGGAACTTTGAGAAGTTTCTCTTCAACAGGCAGGGTGAATTGGTTGCCCGCTTTAAACCCAGGGTGAAACCAGATGCGGATGAAGTCATTGATAGGATTGAGCAGGAGTTAGCTGCCAAGCCATCCGGGCAATCATCGCAATAGAGAGTTGGCTTTGACCGGCGGTAGAGGGCCTGGTTTTGCAGTGCACTGGGCCAATATTTTTCAGTGCCCAATTTCCCAGTGCCCGATTCGGTTTTGTGGTCGATCAGTCAAACCAGGCGTAGCGAAAAATGCAGTAAAGCGTGTTGATACCGTCCCGCCAGCCGATTTTTTTTCCTTCGTGGTAGCCTCGGCTGCGGTAGCTTATCGGAACTTCGGCGATTCGTGCGCCATGGCGCGCCAATTTGGCGGTAAGTTCTGGCTCGCAACCAAACCGGTTCTGAGACAGAGTCATTCTGTCGAGCAACTCGCGACGAAACACCTTGTAGCAGGTTTCCATATCGGTGAGCTGCTGTCCCGTGGTGTAATTCGATAGTTGTGTCAGCATGCGATTCGCAAATCGATGTACCCAGGAGGGGTCCTGGTGAGGATTTTCCTCAAATCGTGAACCGTACACAGCATCTGCTGCGCCGCTTTTGAGTGGGGCAAGCATGCGCTCGTAATCGGCCGGGTCGTATTCCAAGTCGGCATCTTGGACAAGAATTACCTCGCCACGTGCAAACTGAACTCCTGAACGCAACGCGGCGCCTTTTCCACAATTGACATCATGAAATAGAACCTGAACGTCTTTCAGTTCCGCCAGTTCGCGGAGTACTTCCCGAGACCCGTCGGTACTCCCATCATCGACGATGATGATCTCGTAGTGCAGACCAACTTCCCGCACTTTGGCGACAATTTCTCGAAGTGTTTCGCGTTCATTGTAAGTCGGAATAACAACACTCACCGCAAGTTGGTTTTCTACCTGAGCGTCAGCATCGATGACGGTTGTCACGTCCGCGAGTGTTTGCTCCATGCGGTCGAGATACGACGTGTCGGAAGGTCCTCTTGTGTCGGTGGGTGACATCGGAGGCGCCGCGGAGGAGCCGACATTTTCAGAGATTAATGCGGAGTTGGTCATTGGTCGATGTTCCTCTCTCGCGGAGGGTCCAGAGGGAAGCCTTCTTGGGGGGCGTTTCAGGTTTTGCCACCATAGGCCTGGCGGGCAGTTCTGTTGTGCATCGAGGCTTTTGCACCGGGCAACCCTGGTGAACTGGGCATACAGGAGGGAATCGTTCTACCCAATTCCAGGAGTGTCAGACAAAACGTCAGAACTATAACAAGAATACATTACCGTTTCGGAGGCCCTGCCTGGAAAGTCCTTCCTGGAGTCGGTACCGCTTGCCGTTTTTTGCACCATTGCAGTTACAATCGGAGCAAACGTCAAATCCAGCTCAATGCTAGCGTCAATCCTGGTGACCTCGCCTTGGCACTTTCGGTGGCTTGTTGTATCTTGCCTAACCAATTCGGTGGCCGGGTTTGCAGTTTTCTCGAGCGTCGATCTGAAAATCACGCCGGAGAAGCCTGCCCTGCCGACAGTACAAAACACTAGCTATGCAAAAGTGAGCGGCCGACATGGAAGGAGGCCAACATGAGCACCGCTGATCATAAACAGCACCTACGTGTGCACATCCGTTGGATGATTCGGCGAGATATGCCCGAGGTGCTTGATATCGAACGTGACAGTTTTGAGTTCCCTTGGTCCGAGGAGGACTTCATTCGTTGCCTGCGGCAGCGCAACTGCATTGGCATGGTAGCCGAACGTGGTGATCGCGTGATGGGCTTCATGATTTATGAGCTCCACAAGACACGGTTGCACATCCTTAATTTTGCAGTCGCGGATGACACGCGTCGTCAAACGGTGGGCCTGCAAATGGTCCAAAAGTTAGTCGGTAAGCTCTCGAGTCAGCGCCGCACACGAATCAGTTTGGAGGTTCGTGAAACCAACCTGGCCGCCCAAGTGTTCTTCCGCGATGCTGGTTTTTTCGCCACATCAGTTCTGCGGGATTATTACGACGATTCGCCAGAAGATGCCTACGTGATGCAATACATGCATCAGGCGGATGAATCTGAAATGGTTCTTCCGATCAATCGCATCAATCGTCTGGCAGGATAACACCACTGCGACCTGCCTGTCGCTAGCGGTACAACTTGCCTTGAACCCCTGACAAACGTTTTTGCAGTTGGGATTCAAGATCCTGCGCATCACGTCCGGTTGCAAAAACAGTCAGGACCGGTTGACCTGCAGAGATCTGGGTTTCTGGGGGAGGGATGTCGGCAAGTTCTGGCCAGGGAGCATCATCATTTTGGTGGCAAGCCCACGCGGAAAACTCTTCGCTCACTTTGACTGACCGCCGGGCAAAAAGAATAGCCTTTCCCACCTGTTGGACTTCGCAGGGAGTTACGACTTCTGGCAAAACACCTGTACTGCAAGCAATTGCGTGAGACTGGAGCATTTTGCATCCGGTCATCCGCTCCACAATTTCGACAGACGAGGTGTAACGCGGATTAACTTCCAATACCCAAACCCCTGCGTGGTTGATAATCAAATCGACTCCAAACAAACCACGCAGTTTGAATTCCGAGGCCAAAACGGCCCCGATGTTCTCAATGGTCTGGTGGACTCTTTCATCAATTCGGAGTGGCCCTAACGAACCGGCATATTGAAAGGGTTGTGCTCCTGTCCAGGCAACACCCACCAGTTGTCGTGTGACACCAAGTAAACGGGCCTGACCGCCTGCGGCAACGAAAACGGCAGAAACAGAATCTCCCTCCAGGCGACGCTGGAAAAAGAGTGGTGGACAGACCGGTTTGTTGTTGTCCTGCAGTGCCCCGGATGGATCAGACGCGGTACGCGGATCGTGGCTCCACACACCGTGACCGCTGCTCGCTCGGTAACTCTTTCTGAGCCACGACCCATTGCATGGTAAATCCTCGGCCGTTGAGCGTGTTTCGGGAAATAGCAGACCATGATCGTTCAACCTACAAGCCAACGCGTCAGGCGATCGAACGAGTTGCACCCGAGCGCCTTGATTCCCCAAAAGGGGGACGATGGCGGCCATTCGATCGACCAGGTCTGGATGATTTTCTAGCGCACCGGTGTATATCCAGGCGTCAACCTCTACGGACTGTAACCAGGGGTGGAAATCAACCGGATAATTGTCGATCGCTGTTGCCGAACAACGATCACCAAGGTCGCGGTCACGAAAAAGATCTGCAGCAACTGGCTCAAACCCGTCGCGCAGTGCTGAATGAGCTGCCGCCCGGACACTCGCACCGACTATTGCAATTCGAACGATACCCATGGATTACCAAACGCCAACGTAAGTATGCTGCAAACACTCAGCAAAGGTATGGCGAGACATCGATCAGGGCAAGCACTTTTTCGACCGTGCAAAGCCCATTTCAGTACAAAGGATTGGCGGCTAGTTTGCCACCTAAGAGCTGGCATCATCTTTGCGGTATTTCCCGCGAAACTCTTCCGCAGGATATTTCTCGGCATTTTTGACCATTTTGGCGCGGAATGCCGTGCTGATGTCGATTCCCAACTCGTTGGCCATGGCCAGTGTATAACCAAACACGTCGGAAAGTTCTTCACCGACCGCTGCAAGCGTGTCGGGATCATGGGGAATTTCTCGAGAAGCTTCCGGCGAGATCCACTGGAAATGCTCCATCAGTTCGGCAGCCTCGATTGCCAGGGCCATCGAAATATTCTTGGGGGCATGAAACTGTGACCAATCGCGCTGAGCGACAAAGTCGGCGACCAATTTTCGGAGCTCTGCGACACTACTGGACGCATCGTCAGAAGAAGAGGACTTGGGGGCCGAAGGAGCGGTCATCAGGTGGTCCACTTAGGGGGTAAAAACAAGGGGACGAAAAACGGGTCAAATCCGGGTAGTACAGGCTGGGGAGGAGGATTTCCGGTGAGGGTACCGACTGCAATATCCATCTGCCAGATGGGCCATGACCTCGACAACCAAGAGATCGGCACGAGTCATTACGTGGCGGGCACTTCGGCCAGCCAGGTCCTGGATCAGCTTTTCCAGCACGTGGACGTGCAATTGCATTGTCTGTTGTGCTGAAATACCAGACTCAGCTAGTAAGTTAGCCAACGTTGTCATCTCGTCGGTCAGGTTGCCGGCTCCCATGATCACGTAGGCCCGAAGCATCTCGCTGTAGTGCTTCACCAGCGGCTCAGGCAATTGACAGCGGATAGGATCCTGGGGTGGTAGTCTCTTTGAGGGTTCATGCAACTCAGATTTTTTCTTGTGTAGTAATTCAAGGTCGGCGATCACTGCCCGTTGTTCATCGAGTAAACGCTTGGCTTCGGTCTGCTCATGCGCCAGTCTTTGGCGGTCGGCCTGAACAAGTCGCCTGTTTTCACGAATAAGTTGGCTACGTTCGATGGCTCGGGCAAAGCACCACAACAAGGAGCGGGTTGTCGTCTGCTCGACACAACAGTAGGCGTCAGCTCCCACCTCATGACAGTTTGCATCCATTGCAGTTGATGGCTGCATACCCAGCACGATCATTGGCTCATCGTGACCGCCCACACGTAAACCCTCCACCAACTCTACTGCATCCAGCACACCTGGTTCGTGGCTAACCAGTACGGCGTCGAACACCTCATCTCGGAGCCGGGATAATCCGGATGTCACTCCGACAGCCTCGTCGAGCAGAATATCTGTCGCACAATCGGCTGCAAAAGCTTCCATTAACCATCCACCCGTGCGATGCAAGGTGGTAATGTACAAGACTTTGATACGGGCTGGCATGCGCCCCCAAAGGCTTGATTGGTCAGATATGGCAACAGTCTCGGCGACAGCCATCGCAGGAACGTTCCTTGATCGCGTGTATTGTGAAGATTGGTTTCGTTGCCGCTGACAAATGGGCGGCCGGACGGTACTGTACAGACTCCCCTGGGTCAACGCCGGCCGTCGCTTGCGGGGGCCAGCAACAACTCTACAATAGGGTGGTTGTTAGATGATTCTTTGTACCTACCTCCATTGCTAGCACCTTTACCATGCGGATTGCTTATCTCGATTGTGCCAGCGGTATCAGCGGTGACATGACCCTGGCCGCACTGATTGATGCAGGGATCGACCTGGCAGAAATTCAAGCCGGAATTGACTCGTTGGGACTACCTAGTTGCCGACTCCGATCAAGTGAGGTCAAGAAAAAAGGGTTTCGGGCAACGCAGATCGTGGTGGAACACGAACCAGAACATGCCCATCGGCACTTGCACCACATCACCGCAATGATCGACCAAAGTTCGCTGTCGGATAGGCAGCGTGATTTGGCGACACGGATTTTTAGCCGCCTTGCCGAGGCAGAAGCCAAAGTCCATGGTTCGACCATTGAAAAGATTCATTTTCACGAAGTGGGTGCGGTCGATTCGATTGCCGATATTGTCGGAGCGGCGATTGGTTGGGATTTGCTCGATGTTGACCGTATCCACTGTTCTCCAATCCCCACCGGTACGGGCTTTGTGGAGATTGCTCACGGTCGCTGTTCGATTCCTGCTCCAGCGACGGGAGAACTCTTGAAAGGAATTCCGTTGGCAGATTTCCCGGTTGTTGGTGAGCTGACAACTCCCACAGGAGCTGCCATTGTCGCTACGCTGGTCGATGAATTTGGCCCACCGCCGGCAATGACTGTCCAGTCGATCGGCTACGGAGCCGGGCAAAAAGACTTTGATCACGCCAATATCATGCGGCTGCTGGTCGGTGATTTATCAGACTCCTATTCAACCAGAGTCCAAACTGATTCAATTGTGCTGCTGGAAACCAACCTGGATGACCTTTCCGGCGAACAGGTTGGCCACTGCATGCAGATGCTTTGGGAATCGGGGGCGCTGGATGTGGCAACCACAGCCATTCAGATGAAAAAGGGGCGGCCTGGGGTGATGCTTAGCGTGCAGAGCCGGCCGGAAGATGCTGATCGTTTGGAGACAATTCTCTTTTCACACACGACCACACTGGGTGTCCGTCGGACCGTGGTTGTGCGCCGTGTGCTCTCCCGGCAACCCCATGAGGTGACAACTCCTTGGGGATTGGTGGCTGGAAAACTGGCGCACTTACCAGATGGTTCAGGCCGGTTTGCGCCTGAGTATGAAGCGTGCCGAGAGATTGCTAGCAAGCACAACGTTTCGCTTGCCGAGGTCTTTTCTGCCGCTCAGCAGGCATTTTCGCACCACTAGCACCACGCGCCAAACAGTTTGGGACAAGTCGCCCAAAAGTCCGGCCATTGCCAGTGGCCAAATCGTCGCTGGCGCCAAGTTGCAACCCGCCGTATTGCTCTTCACTCGGTGTGTAGAACAAGGCTACACTCCGCCGCAATGGTACCGCTGGCCAACATTTTACCGACACTTATGTTCTTCGCGGGATGTGTCTTGCTGACGACTATCCTGCTTCGTCGTTATTGGCGTTACTTTCAAAAGCACACCCACGAGCGAGTTGGCGAATCGGCTGTCAAACAGCAACCGCTCCCGGAAGAGTCTTGGTCGGATGGCCAAAAAGATGCCGTTGTCCATATCGAAAGGCAGAAGGTCGAATTGCACGACGTGTCGCACGACGTGACTGGACAGCTGAATAGCAAAATACTTCTCTTGCAGAAGTTAATGGCTAAAAGTGACCAGCAAATTGAGCAGATGGAAAAGCTGCTGAACGATTTGCAGGAGCAACGGGCGTGATCATTGTCACGCGCTGTTAGCCCGGATCACAGTGATGTGGCCAGTTCTGCTAATCGTGCCTTGATTGGGTCGCTTCCCACGGTTGGTTCTTGGCAGGTAAAGTTTTCACACACGTACAACGTTGGTTGGCCACCGACGGCTTTTTTTCCCGTGATCAAATCGCGAAGCAACTGGGGAGAATTGCCATCGGGATCACAAGCTACAAGCAGACAATTTGGAAGATAATGACTGTGGATTTCATGAACCACTTGCTGGGTGGAGTCGCTCTCTAAATTGCCTGCCAGTACGAGTTGGAGGGCAGGCCTCAGGTGTGAATCGAGCGCCAGAAGCAACTGCCCTGTTGCCAGAGGCGCTTTCTGCATGATCTTTGCACCAGACTTTAGTGTCGCAGCTGCTGCATCAAGATAATCACTGCGACCCAAAAGTTGACCAAGTCGCAGCAGGGCCGCTGCCGCAACCCCGTTTCCGCTTGGTGTGCTGGCATCGGTAAAATCTTTCGTTCGGGCGATTAACGTTTCGTGATCAACCGCAGTGAAAAAGAAGCCCCCACCTTCCGGGTCTGCAAACTTGGAGAGTAAAACGTCGGCTAGTGTAACGGCTTCGGCAATCCAGTGTTCGTCGAAGGTCGCTTCGTACAAGCTAATCAATCCATCTGCCAGACATGCATAGTCGTCAAGATAAGCGTCGAGCTTGGCAGAACCGTTCCTCCAGGTATGCAGCAGTCGTCCATCATCGCGTCGCAAGTTGGAGGCAAGAAAACGGGCTGCTGCTTCGGCAGCGGTGATGTACGTTTCTTCAGCGAGTGCTGCGCCCGC
>JAKVCB010000054.1 GCA_022448345.1 Pirellulales bacterium | reverse complement strand
CGAAAAACCCATAGCCTCGCAACATCGCGAGTATTCGATGTTGTACAGTTCTCATATTTCATGGAGTTCCCCCACAACCCCCACGCCATTGGAATTGTACCCCGCGCTGGCATTCGATCGGCTCTTCAAAGACAACACGGCGACGGTTGTCGATCGAAGTATTTTGGATGCGGTACTTTCGCAGGCAAAGAGTGTGCGCAGGCAAATTGGCTACAGTGACCGTACAAAACTCGACGAATATCTGAATTCTGTACGGGAGGTGGAACTGCAGATTGAACGGGCTGGCAAAGATCAACGTCTTCAGGGGTGGCGGCCGGCGCTGAAGGAGCCGAATATTTCCCGACCGGAAGAGGGGATTCCACAGGATATTGATGAGCATATGCGGCTGATGTGCGACCTGCTGGTGTTGGCCTTCCAGACCGACACGACCCGTGTCTGTACCTTGAAGCTCAATAATGATCACTCCTCGTTACGATTTCCACATATGGGTATCGACTACATGATTCACCACTTGCTGTCGCATACCGACAGCGATGATTGGCTCAAGGTGAATCAGTTCTTTACCGAGCAGATGGCCTACATTGCAGACAAGCTGGATGCCATTCAGGAGGGCGAACGCACGGCGCTCGACAACTCGATGGTCATGCTTTGCTCAAGCATGCTTCATGGCAACCACGACAATATGCAATTACCGGTTGCCATTCTGGGGCGGGCAGGAGGGCAGTTGGAAACGGGCCGTGTGCTTGATTACCTGGAGAAACCCAATCGAAAAATGTGCAGTCTGTTCCTGTCGATAATGGACAAGATGGGGGTAAAACGTGAAAGTTTTGGTGATTCGCAAGAGCGGCTTGCCGAAGTGTAGCCAACTTGCCGGTGGCAATGGAGGGTTGCCAGTAGCGCATTCTGCAGAATCGATGGTTTGATTGAGCTTGGACGATGATGGCAATGCGATTTTTTTTTGGCGTTGGTTTGGCGGTGGTCTCATTGTTTGGCTTCAGTGGCCTGTTGGCAGATGAACCTGGTGTTGCCATAGCGACTGAAGTCACCGGTCGTCAGCTAGGCGCCAACCTGGAACGGTCCTTGCAGGCTGCAGTCAGTGTGGAAAAACTCCGCCGGCTCGATTTTTCCGGGGCCGACTTGCGCAATCGGCGACTTCTCCGTCCAAATCTGGCCGAGCGACTCGCTGGCCTCTCTTTTGATGAGTTCTACACGAGCGAAGATTATCAAAACGGCAAAGATGTTTTTACCGCAGACCTGAGTCAGGTAAAGTTGAACGACGCAATTTTTGACAAGGTCGATTTGCACGGGGCATGTCTGGTCAATGCATCGCTATGTCGTGTCCGGATGCGGGGAACCAACCTGAGAAATGGTGTGCTTAATCGCGCGAATTTAGAAAAAGCAGATCTGTCGAATGCGGATCTATGCGGTGTGCGGTTAAGTGGTGCCAGCCTGCGCGGCGCCAATCTCTCTGGAGCAGATATGCGCGGAGCAAACCTCAGCCAGGCAGATCTCTCTGGTGCAAACCTTCAAGGCATAAAGCACTTGGATGCTACGCTAGGCAAAGCCCGGTTTGATGGCGACACGCGGTTTCCTGCGGGTTTTAACCCCGCTGCTAGAGGCTGGATTCTGGTTGGCCATCTCCCTTGAACGTGGCTGGGGTACCCAGGGGATCCTCTCAAGACTCGCTGCCGGTGGAGTCGAAAGGTTGTTTATGGCGCAAATGTCGGGATAGAAAATGCCTTGTGCCGGCCAAGGGACGCACCTTGTGAGACACTCCGCAGACGGTAAAATCGATGGGCGGCCCCGACGGCCATTGTTATCGGGGCGGAGCCAACAATGGTTTTTCGTCATGTTTGTTGTAGGTGTGCCGCCGGATGTGTTGTGTTTGCGCTCTGGCGCGAAGGTCAGAAGAATCCAAAGCGGCACCTGGGCGCGGATTGCCCTATTGAATTAATGACTTTTCTTTGAAAGTGACCTGGTTTTATTATGAAGATAGACCTCAATGGCAAGCGGGCACTGGTCACGGGGGCTGCCCGTGGCATTGGCCAGGCGATTGCCGCCCAGTTGAGTGCCAATGGTGCTCATGTTGCGTGCGCCGACATCGATGGCCAGGCCGTCAGGAAATCGGCGGCGGAAGTGGCAAACACGATTGCCATCGAAATGGACATCAGCGACGAGTCCCAGGTGAATCGTGGGATGGAGCAAATCGTAGACCAACTAGGGGGCCTTGATATTCTGGTCAACAATGCGGGAATTAATACCATGAAACACCGCGTGAACATTGACCAGTTTCCTCTTGAAGAGTGGGAGAGGATTCTCAAAGTCGATCTCACTGGTACCTACCTGGTGAGCAAGGCGGCAATTCCAGCTCTGGCCCGTCAGGATGGTGGCCGCGTTGTGAATATTGCCTCGGTGATGGGAGTGGTTCCGGCGCGACTGCAATGTGCATTTACGGCAGCCAAGGCGGGCATCGTGCACCTCACCAAGACGATGGCCATTGAACTGGCCGAGCAAGGTATTCTGGTCAATTGCGTGGCGCCTGGCTCCACGCTCACCGATGGTACCAAACAACTGTTTTACAGTGACGATGCCATCCAAAAAGAACGGGCCGAGCGCATGCTCAGCCATGTTCCGCTGGCCCGCGCAGGGACAGTTGACGAAATTGCCCACACGGTACTCTTTTTTGTGGCGCCTGAAAGCTCCTATACCACCGGGCAAACACTGTGTGTGGATGGTGGCTGGACGGCCGGTGGGTTTTTTCGCGATTTTTAAAGGCCGGGGAGAATAGCCGGGCAACACGTCAACCTGGGATTGGGTTTTCCGCGCCGGTTTCCCGCGCCGGTGGCCCGCCCGTTTTTTTTGTCATGCCAACCATGTGTCAGGATAGAAACCGAAAATGAACCCATCTGTAGAAATCAGCCGGCGCAGTCTCTTTGCCTTTCGGATAGCGTTCATTGCTGCCATTGGTGGATTCCTTTTCGGCTTTGATTTGGGCATGATTGGAGCCGCAAATATCTATTTGAGGGAGCAGTTCCACCTGAGTAATGTCCAGTTTGGATTTGCCACAGCCAGTGCCGTTTTGGGGTGTGTGTTTGGGCCGTTTGTGGGGTCGTGGTTGTGTGACGCGATTGGCCGCAAACGGACGATGCTCATCGCTGCAGTCTTGTTGGCAGTTAGCGCAATTTTTACGGCCATTCCCGATTTTTTATGCGATGGCTCCGATGACCAAACCATGCTGGTGTTTAACATCTTTCGCTTTATAGGTGGTCTTGGCGTGGGGCTCTGTTCGATTGCCTCGCCAATGTATATCGCTGAAATCGCACCTCCGGCCCGGCGGGGTGGACTGGGGATGATGTACCAGTTGGCCATTGTTGTTGGCCACGCGGTGGCGCCGTTGATTGCGTTTGTGGTGATCAAGATACTCTCGCTTGGCTTTGGAGTGACCGAAGGGGTGATTCCCGAAAGTCCCTGGCTGCAGGCCTGGCGTTGGATGTTTTTCTCAGAAACGGTCTGTGTAATGATTTTTGTGTCGTTTGTCGTGGGACTCCCTTTCAGTCCCCGTTGGCTTGCTGAGAAAGGCAACTTTGACAAGGCCAAAGAGGTGCTTGTCAGTGTCGATGGCCCCGAGCATGCCGAACAGGAAATAGTGGAGATTCGATCGGGTTTGCAGCAACAAGCAGGCAGTTGGTGGGATCTGTTTAGGCCTGGTTTGCGGTATGCCCTGTTGATTGGTGTTTTGCTGGCGTTTTTCAATAACTGGACAGGCTGGAGTGTGATTGGTGGTTACATACCGCGGTTGTTTGAACTATCGGGATTCGATCGAGAGTCGGCGATTGGGAATTTTGTCGCTGTTTACGGCGCGATGGGACTCATGACCCTGGTCTCGTTGCTGCTGCTGGATCGCGTGGGACGACGTCCTCTTTGGATTGTTGCCTCGCTGGCAATGGCGGCGATTACGGGGGTGACTGGATACTTATTTCATCAAGAGGTTACTGGTTGGCCCGTGCTGATCATTCTTATTTTGGTGACCGTTCCCCACGGTCTTGCCCTGGGAGGTTTGCCGTGGTTGATGATGTCGGAGCTGTTTCCTACGAATCTGAGGGCTAAGGCGGTAAGCATTACCACGACCATGCTTTGGATCTTTATCTTTTCCGGTGCCTACCTGTTCCCGTTGCTCACCGGCAGCGCCCAGGAACATTTTTTGACGGCCCGTAAGGTTCAGGTTTCCGGGAAAAAGATTGCGTTTGTCGAAAGTGAACCGGCCCATATCGAGAACCAGGTGGGTGACTTCGAAAAAGCAGGCTTCCGGCCGCTGGACCAGGTCACTGTCCTGGGGGCAACGGCGGCAGGAAATAATGGGACCTTTGTGATCAGCGAGGTTAAGCCTCACCAACTCGTACTGGGCCCATCGGTACGGCTTACTGCTGAGCCGGCCGGAGCCGAGGTGACACTACAAATTGGTTCGGTGGGCCCGCCTTTCTGGCTGTTTTCGGGAATTTGTATTCTGTCGGTACTCTTTGGCTTGACCATCATGCCTGAAACCAAGGGGCGCACGCTCGAGGAAATTGGAACCTCCTGGAAATAATCGCGATCGATACTCAATTCAATGGGTGATTTCTCCAGAGGACCAGTTGCTAAAAACGGGTTTTGCTTGGGCACGCCGATTTGATTTGAATTAAGATAGGTATATGAGGGGGCAGTCTGCTGGCAAAAACTGCATTTGGCACGCTGCTTTTTAGTGAGAAAAATACAAGAGTTTGCCATGAATTCAGATTCTGCCACCACTGGCCTGGAAAACAGCGTCTTGCTGGATCTCTATCGGACAATGCAGTTGGTGCGGCGAACCGAACTGCAACTTGCAAAATCGAGCCAGCAAGGCCTGGTTCACGGGGCGTGTCACACGTATGTCGGACAGGAGGCAGTGGCCGCCGGTGTGTGTGCCCATTTGCGGTCCGAAGATGCTGCCTTCAGCACCCACCGTGGTCACGGCCATGCGCTGGCCAAGGGGATGCCGCCGGAGCAACTGATCGCTGAACTCTATGGTCGCCAGACGGGGTGCTCGGCCGGCCGAGGTGGAAGTATGCATCTGTTCGGTCCCGAAGTCGGCATGATGGGAACCAGCGGGATCGTTGGTCCGAGCATGCTGCAAGCGGTTGGTGCCGGTTATAGTTTCAAGCTACTGAAGCTTGATGGGGTGTCGGTGGCCTTTTTTGGGGATGGGGCCGTCAATAACGGGGCGTTTCACGAAGCGCTCAACCTGGCAAGTATCTGGGACTTGCCCGTCCTGTTTGTCTGCGAAAATAACGGCTATGCCACGGAGGTGCCTTTCAGTTATGCCTGCAGTAGTTCAAGTGTTGCGGCGCGGGGCAAGAGCTACGGATTGCCTGGCGTGGCGGTCGACGGCAACGATGTGCTGGCCGTGTATCAGGCGGCAGCGGAGGCTGTGAAGAGGGCCCGTGGTGGTGAAGGTCCAACGCTGCTGGAGTGCGTGACCTACCGGGTACGTTCCCACGCCGAGGGGATGGTTGATTTTACATATCGAACCAGGGAGGAAGTCGACTCGTGGAAAAAGCAGTGTCCCTTGTTGCGGTTGCGGCAAGGGTTGGTCAAGGAGAAGGTTCCATCAGATTCGGTTTGGGATCAGCAGCTTGATGCCATTGACCAGGAAGTTGCCGACCGGGTCGCCGCAGCCCACGAAGCTGCCGCAGCTGCCCCTTACCCTGGTGCCGAAACGGCTTCGGAGTACATTTATGCGGTGCCCAATGTTGCTGTCGGGCAGGGAGCGAGGTTACCGTCGCATCCGGCGGGCGAACGCGAAATTACCTACGTCGAAGCGACGCTCGAAGCCCTTGGGGACGCGATGGACAAGGATCCAACGATTTTTGTGCTTGGCGAGGGTGTGGGCGAACGGGGAGGGAATTTCAATACGACAACCGGGTTGTACCAAAAATATGGTCCGGTTCGGCTTTGTGACACGCCGATCTGCGAGCGCGGTTTTGTGGGGCTCAGCGCGGGGGCGGCCATGACAGGCACGCGCCCGGTGATCGATTTTATGTTTGCCGATTTCATCCTTGATGCGATCGGAGAAATTCTCAACCAGATTGCGAAAATCCAGTACATGTCCAACGGACGCCTTGAGATGCCGGTACTCCTTCGTGGATGTATCGGCATTGGCCATTCGGCGGCAACGCACCACTCGGGAAGTTACTATTCGATGTACGGGCATTTCCCCGGGTTGCGAGTGGTGGTTCCCTCAACTCCCTACGATGCCAAGGGGCTGCTGGCCCATGCCCTGACTGCAAGCGATCCGGTGATTTTTCTCGAGCATCGAGAATTGATGAACATCAAGGGCCCGGTTCCCGAAGGGCCGTACGAGATTCCATTTGGAAAAGCAGCGGTTGTCTGCGAAGGGGCCGACGTCACGATTGTGGCTTTGGCGGAGATGGTCCGCAAGTCGATGGCTGCGATCAAGGAGCTGCAGTCGCGTGGGATTTCAGTGGAATTGATTGATCCCAGAACGGTCGCGCCGCTCGACTGCGAAACGATTCTCCAGTCGGTGGCCAAGACGGGCCGCCTTTTGATTGCGGACGAAACATTTGAGCCGTATGGGATTGGCGCCGAAATTTCCGCCCAGGTTAGCCAGTACGGTTTTGACGACCTCGATGCGCCCATTCACCGACTTAACGGTGCGCACACCCCCACGCCCTACAGTCCGGCACTTGAAAAGACGGTAATCCCACAGGTGGAAGACATCGTCCAGGCTGTTCTTGACTTGCTTGAGGAGTAATTGTTGTGGCCATTGAAATACTTGTACCGCGGCTGGGTTGGTCAATGGACGAAGGGACCTTTTCCAAGTGGCTCAAAGAGGAAGGGGAGCTGGTCGAGGAAGGAGATGCGCTGTTCGAGTTGGAGAGCGACAAGGCAACCCAGGAAGTGGAGTCTTTCGACGGTGGTATTTTGCGACTCCCCGCAGACGCGCCTCAACCAGGCGAGGTAGTCGTAGTCGGTCAACGGCTTGGCTATTTGTGCAAACCGGATGAACCGCTTCCCGCCGCTGGTACTCCACTGAAGCAGGCCGATTCGGCCCCGCAGGTTGAAGCTCCCCCCAAGCCATCGCCTCCGCAGGGGTCCCGATCCGAAACGCCTGCCAGCCCCAGTGCGCGGCGCTTGGCCCGCAAGTTGGGTGTGGATATCCAGCAGGTTGCCAGCGCTGGCAATGGGCGGTCGGTGACCGAAGAAGATGTTCAGGCCGCAGCCAGTCTGCAGGCCGACCCGTTGCCACAAAAGAAGGGAAGCGGCCCGACAGACAGGCCGACTCAGGCAGTGAGTCCACGTGCTGCGGCCCGAGCCGTAGAACTCGGCGTGGTCCTGTCAGGTGTCACCGGGACTGGGCGTGGAGGACGCATTCGAGAACGGGACGTATTGGCGGCAGCCCAGGGGGCGGTCGCCATGCAGTCGTCCCCTGATGCTGACCCGCAAGTGCAAGGGCCAGCGATTGCCATCACGGACCAGGCTGCGCCGCAGGGAGCGGCTGCAGCCTTGTCGGTTCGCAAAACGATTGCCGAGCGGATGGTTGCGGCTACGCAGCAGTCGGCCCAGGTTACGTTGATGGTCAAGGCGGATGCCACCGGGCTTTTGAGTGTCCGCGAAGAATTTAAGGCTGCTTCGACACTGCGGGAGATCGAAGTCCCCACAATCACCGGTATGTTCACTAAACTCGTGGCCGCAGCCCTCCAGCACCACCCGCAACTTCTCCACCAGTGGACCGACGGTGGAATTGTGGTTCCCGATGGGGTTCACCTGGCCATTGCCGTCGATACGGAGCATGGCCTGTTGGCCCCTGTGTTACGCAATGTTTCGGAGTTGCCTCTTGCTGAAATCACGCGGCAGTTGCCCGCGTTGGTCCAGCGGGCCCGTGCACGCCAGCTCGCACCGGCGGAACTTCAGGGCGGCACCTTTACCTTGAGCAACCTGGGGCGTTACGCGGTCGATGGTTTCACGCCCATTCTCAACCTTCCGCAAAGCGCCATCTTGGGAATTGGGCGGATCCGTCGTGAGCCAACGGTTGTCGGGGACAAGATCGTGATTGGTGACCAGGTCAGTTTGAGCCTGACATTCGACCACCGTGTGCACGACGGAGCGCCGGCTGCTGCTTTTCTGCAAACGGTGTGCGAGATCTTAAGGCAACCTGGGCCCTGGTTGATGCAGTGATGCACCATCTCTCGGGCGACGTCGTATTCCGGTGTGTTTGGGATAAGTTGCTTCTTGGGATCTTGTTTCTTGAGGCCGTTGTTTCTTAAGGCTTTTGATCGGCAAGACTTTCTATCAGGCGAAGAATGGCGCTGTTGTCGAGTTCACCCAGGCCACTGTTTTCAGCCTGTTCCAAAAGGTCCAGGTGCAACGACGAGAGAGGAAGTGTTGCACCCCCGCGATCGGCTTCCTGCAGGACCAGGCGAATATCCTTCAGGTGCTGTGAAAGTCTTGCCTGGGGCGTAAAATCGCCACGCAGCATCTTTTGTCCCTTGGTGTCCATCACGCGCGAGTAGCCAGCGCTGGCAGTCAGTACGTCCAATGCATCGGACTTGTCGAGTCCCACGCGCTGGGCAAAAGTGAGCCCTTCGGCCAGGGTTGCCCGGTTCAACCCGAGGACCAGGTTGGTGAGCAGTTTCATCTTCGCAGCGTTACCCCAGGGGCCCACGTAAAATGTTTTGTCTGCCAGGCAATCCCACAGGTCTCGACACGCCTCGAAGACCTCTTGTGGGCCACTGACCATCGTCATCGCCTGGCCGCGGCGTGTTTGCTCGCTCGAGCCGGAGAATGGCGCCTCAAGATATGCAATCCCTTCTTTCGAGGCCCCGCCCTGCCCTGCCAATCGGGAGCCAAGGGCTTCGGTTTGCTGTGGACTGCTGGTTGCGGTATCGATGATCGTGTGACTGCTCTTTAAGTCGGCCTGCATATCGAGCAGCATGTGGTCAACCACCTCGGCAGTGTAGACGGCAAAGATGATCCGCGCCGACTGGGCCAAAGGACGATCCGACCATTGGGCTCCCAATTGAAGCAGGGGCTCAGCCTTGGTGCGGGTGCGATTATAAACATAGACCGGGTAGCCAGCCGCGAGTAGCCGCTCGGTAAAAGCGGTTCCCATCAGGCCGGTGCCGATCACGCTGACAGATTCTTCCACGAGTTTTCACTTGGTTTCGTCGGTGGGTGTTTGTGGCTTTGGTTGGCAGCAGCATTGGTCGATGCTCCACGCTCCCGCCCCGTTGGCAAGGATGAAGACCATGGCACCCATCAGCGACAAGTTTTTCATGAAGTGATTGAACTGGTTGGCTCTTGCTGCATCGGCAAACTCCCAGAAGTCATGGAAGTAAAAGGTGGCTACTGCCAGAAACAGGAGCAGCAAAAAGGCGCCAACTCGTGCCTTGTATCCGACGACAATCATCACACTTCCGACAATCAGGAATCCAATGGCGCTGGCCAGCATGGCTTGTGGCAGAGGTATGCCCTGCCCTTTCATGGCTTCGGCGACACCTCCGAAATCAGGAAGTTTTTTGCCGACGGCGCTCAGTAAAAAGATCGCGCAAAGCATCACGCGACCGACCAGTGACAGTAAACCGATCCAGAAATTGGCCATGGTTCTTGAGCTCCTGCTTGCGAGTTTTGAAAGCCGGGCCATCCTCTGTTTTTCGTGACCGGCAGTGAGTGTCTTCTGTTCCGTCCTGGGCTGGCCCGTACCTGGGCCTGTATTTGTGTCTGGGGGTGTCTGTGATCGAACGCCTCCCATAGGGCACTTGTCAACTTGGACCTCTAAATTACCCTGGTGGCCAGGTTAGCGACCTTCCGCCAAGCAGGTGGAAGTGTAAATGGTCAACCGTTTGGCCGCCATCGGCGCCGCAGTTCACGACCACACGATATCCATCGACCAACCCTTCTTTTTGTGCCAACTGGCGAATCACTTGCCAGAGGTGACCCACCAGTGGGCTGTCGGTATCGGACAATGCATCAAGCGACGCAATTTCTTTTTTGGGAATCACAAGGATATGGCTAGGTGCCTGGGGTGCCACATCGCGAAACGCCAGACACTGCTCGTCCTCGTAAAGGATCTCTGCAGGAATTTCTTTGTCAATGATACGTTTGAAGATCGTTTTTTCAGCCATGGCATAGTTGTATGAGTTCGAGGGGGCTGGTCACTTGGAGTGGGATAGCTGGTCAAGTGAAATTGCTTCGCCAGCCAAGAGTACAGGGATTTTATCGACGATCGGATAGAGCAGGTCTGCCTGTCCGCGGAGGAGTCCGGCCGAGATAGGAGTCGTCAATAATTGGCCAGCACCATTCTGCAAATTCCCTGCTTCAATTGCCTGGTTAACGCTGGCCAGCACGCTGTCATCGGCCAGGGAAAGCGGGCTGCCATTTTGGGGGCAACGAAACCGTTCCAGGCTGAGGTGGGGCATGGTTATAGGTTCTCACGAGCTTGCCAGTCATTTTTGTTGGTGCCCAGCCACCAGGGGGTGGTGATGACCCAGAAAAAAGCTGGCAAAGTTATCGGTCTGGCAAACTTGTACCGCTTGTGAAGTTGCCTAATGGGTAAAGTTGTGCAGTTGGAAAAATCAGCGGGACGTTTAGCCTGTCGTAAGAACCGATCGATTGCAAGGGGAATCGACGGTGGTGTAAGGAAATCGTCACGCTAGCGGAAAATTGTGATCCCCTGGCGGCAGGCCTTTTCATGCCCTGCCCTCTGGATGGCCGATAAACAACCGGTGAGGGGTTCATGTCTGGCTAACTGGTGCCGCGGTGACCCGCGTGTTCACGGTTTGCTGTGACTGAACCTCTTGCCGGCCGGGGAGACGGCCCAGAAAGGATACGGCTCATGAAATTTTCGATCCCAGTTGTTACAACTTTGGCAGCTATGGCTGCGCTGGTTGCCCACGCTTCGGCGCAACAAGTGAAAACTCGCGAGGAGGTTGGCGAGAATGGCACGCGCTATTTGGTAACTGAACAAACCGTGCAGCAAACCGAATCGTACATTGATTACGAGACGCACACGCAGAAGGTTTATCAACCCCAACACTCGACCGAGATAAAAAGCTTTCAGCATACTTACGCAGTACCTGTGACCGAGCATCGCATGGTGTCACGTCTGAAAGGGTGGTGGAACCCGTTTCAAAAACCGTATTGGACTCACAACGTTGAGCCGCAGACACGTTGGCATTACCATCCAGCAACCGTGCAAATTCCGACGACAAAAACAAGCTGGGTAGAGGCGACTCAAACAGTCCAGTTGCCGATTACCAAGTACCGCACGAAAGACATTCTGATCACGCGGCGGGAGCCTATTGCACCAGGCACTAGCGGTCGTGGTATCCGGTCTCTTGGGCCAACGCAAACTGCCCCGATGGTTGCCAGTCGACCGGCCTCAGGCAGGTATGGTAGTCAGCGAATCACAAGCGATCCCCCTCGTAGGCCGACGACGCTTCGCTAGAAGTGGCAGGCAGCCAGGTTCACACTTGTGTCCTGCTGGAAGTCCTGTCTGCATCTCGGGATAAAAAAGATAAGTCCTCTCTCCCAACCATTCAGGGCCCCACCATTCGGGAGACCCGTGGTTGGGAGAGAGGACTTTTATGACCTTTGGTTTTGCATCACCAGACCAACCAGTGAATTGAGGGATGCAGCGCAGTTTACGAAGTTGTCCTCCGTCGCCGTCGCCGTCGCACCGGGGGAGTAGTCCCCCACTGCTTGGTAAGCGTTTCAAAGACTTCAGGAGACTCGTAACGTACAACGTCGTTGGACTCTGGCATCGGCCCAATCAAACCACGAAAGACGGGTAGCCCGCGCAACTTGAGGTCGGTACTGCAGTCGTCAACCCCGATCTGGGTGTGCATCTTCAAAACCGACTCGTGTTTCTCGTAGTCTTTCGTGCGCAACTCGCCATTGGCGCCACGCGTGATAATGCGGATGGTTGGTTCCATGGGGAGGGCCTCGTCGATGGGGTCAGCGAATGGAAAGCAGTTCGTTTTGGGGATAACACAGAAATCAAAGTGGTTCTGTCGCGAGGGGGTACGAATCTGAAACTTTCCCCTGTCGACTCTTCTCGAGTGCGTCTGTCTCCTCCAGTGTGTCTGCTCAATCAAGGTATCGGCCGGCAGGTCGCCGCTGCTAGCAAGTTTCCTGTGGGCGAAGTACAGCAAATGCAGTCGGCTAAACCGTTAAATACGGCGCCTGAGGCCTTTGGCTGCTTGACCCGTCCTGGGAGGTTGGCCTGGGCCGGATTTACGGGTCGATCGTAGACCAGTCCTACGACTTGTTCATGTTGGGTAAGCACCGTTGGCAGGCCAGGCGGAAAGTCCGTAACGCATTGCAGGTGGCGGTTATGAGGTTAAAAGCGGCTGGAAACCAGGTCACCTCCCTGCCGGAAGTGACGGTGTTGGTTAAGAACCACGGCTTGCCCGGCAAGAAAGCAGCCGATAGATTGTTGGGACGGTTCCGGAGGGTACGCGAATGGCTAGCAGCCTGATTCGAAATCAGGTGCCCCGCAAGGGGTTGAGGGTTCGAGTCCCTTGCCCTCCGCTGGTTTTCGTCAGAGAATTTGCACCATCTGGCCCATAGGTAGAGGGTCGTTTCCGACTTGTCGCATTCTGGCCGGCATTCCCAAGCCATTCTCGCTGCTGGTGGCCTTGTCGTAACATGAAACGAGAAAGACCCCGTTGAATAAGATGTAGGGTTTGGCATGACGGTATCCAAGCAGTCGACAGCTTCTTTATTGCAATTGATCAACCGGGAAATTTGGGTCGTGACAGCCCGGGCAGGCCAGGATCGGGGAGGGCTGGTTGCAACTTGGGTCTCGGTGGCTTCGCTCGACGACGCGCGGCCAGTCATGCTTGCGGGAATTGCCCCCAATCACCACACGCGCGAGCTGATCGATCGTAGTGGCGCGCTCGCACTCCATTTGGTGACAGCCCAACAGGTGGAAGTCGCATTTCAGTTTGCACTCGGCAGCGGGCGTGATCGGGACAAACTGGCCGGTGTGGACGTGTGTGAGTCCGAGTTAGGAAATCCGATCGTCCAACAGTCGCTTGCGTGGTTCGATTGCAAAGTCTTCGCCCGGCAGGAAACAGGCGACCGTATTTTCTACTGGGCCGACGTCGTCGAAAGTGGCCAGTTTGGAGTTGGCGAGCCACTGCGGGAGCACGAAATGTTGTCGCTGGCCAGTGATGAGCAGAAAAGCCGCTTGAAGGCCGACCGCGATTCGGACGTAGTGCTGCAGCGACCATGGCACCTTGCGTGGCGCGAGACCTTGTCGGGCGACCTGAAGCCAGGTTGACCTGTTGAGGAACCACCCGTTAGTCGGTTCCTGAAAGGCACCACGCCGTCAAGCAATCCATTCAGCGACGCGTTTCCTCAGGGCGGGGCCCGACCGGCATCGTTGACGTCAGGGAGGGTGCGTGTCAAAATTGCCCGCACACCCTGGAAACATCAGGCTTCGTGTTGTAGGCGGCCTTCAGGCTTTGAGGATTCACAGCGTATGCAAGTCATCATTATCGGTGCCGGGCGTGGGCAGAGATTAATGCCCACCACAGCCAATACCCCAAAATGTTTTGCCGACGTGTCGGGGCGCAAGATTCTGGACTGGGCCGTGGAGGCTTTCCGTGCCAACGGTGTGGATCAGTTTTGTTTCATCGGTGGTTATCGCATCGAGCAGGTTCGCGACGCCTATCCTCAATTCACTTTTCGCCACAATTCAGACTGGCCAAACAACAATATCCTGGCTTCGCTGTTCTATGCAGAAGACCTGATGGACCAGCCCTTTATTTGTTGCTACAGCGATATTCTCTTTACGCGGCAGGTGGTTGAGTCGATGTTGGGCTGCGAAGACGATATTGCACTGGCGGTGGATACCTGCTGGCTCGATCGGTATGCGGCGCGGACTGAGCATCCGACTGACGATGCCGAAAAAGTCACCGTACACCAGGGGAAAGTAACACGTATTGATCGCAATATTGCCGAACAGGACGCATACGGCGAATACATCGGCGTGGCAAAATTTTCTGCCGATGGGGCGGCCCAGTTGCGCGAGCATTATCATCGGTGTCGCGAACTCTCTGCAGGCCAGTCGTGGCGCGAGGCGAGCGTATTCGAGAAGGCCTACAAAATTCATTTATTGCAGGAAATGCTGGAGCATGGCGTGGCGATGTCTCATGTCGATACGCCAGGTGGGTACATTGAAGTCGATACCCAGCAGGACTTTGACTACGCGCGGAAATTCTGGATAGAGAGGCATAAGGACCGATGAACGCTCTTCCCCTTTTTCCTGCTTCGGTCATTGGCTCGATGCCGCGGCCGAGTTTTGTTAAGGACCTGATTTCCGAAAACAGCTCCCACTCGCCCGATCAATACCAGCGTCTCATGGAGACCGCCGTCGGCTACGTGGCGGCCCTGCAGGAAGCGGCCGGGCTGGATGTCGTTTCCGATGGCGAATGGCAGCGGAAATCGTACATCGGAGTGATTGCCGAGTTGGCCCACGGATTCCAGCTCAGTCGCAACCCGGCCGACGGGCGACCGTGGACGATCATTGTCGACCGCATCGCCCCCAAGCAGCCGGGCTTTATTGCCCGCGAAGTGGCTTGCCTGAGACAATTTACCGGTCGGCCGATCAAGGCCACGCTCCCTGCGCCCGCCCTGCTGGGGGAGAGGATGTGGGATGCGGAAAAATCATCTGCAGCCTATCCGACGCGTGAAGACTTTGTGCGAGATTGCGTACCTATTTTGCGACGGGAGGTCGAATTGCTCCGTGACGCAGGTGTCACGATCGTACAGGTCGACGACCCGCACTTGTGTCTGTTTGTCGACCCCGACGTACGTGCCCAGTATGAAGACCCGGACCGCGCTGCCGACTTTGCGGTCGACATGGACAACCAGGTGGTCGATGGTATCGACGGGGTAAAGCTGGCCGTGCATCTCTGCCGTCGGGCTGGCGCACGGGCTCGTGGTGAGTCCGTGCACCGTGGCGATTACGAGCCGATCCTGCGGCAATTGGGCCGGCTCAAGGTGGGGCATATCACCATGGAGTTCACGACCCCTGGCGCCGGAGATATGGCCGTGTTTGAAAAACTTCCGGAGCATGTCGAGGTTGGGCTGGGTTGTGTGAGTTGCCAGCCTGGGCAGATTGACTCAGTGGAGGCGATCGTTCATCGCGTGGAGGCAGCGCTGGAGTATCTTGCGCCGGAACGGATCACGCTGAATCCCGATTGTGGCTTTGCGCCAGGATCGGCTGCAGATGTAAGCCTCGACGAAGTCTATTTGAAGTTAAAAAACGAAGTCGAAGCCGCGCACCGTTTGCGGGCCAGGTTTGGCTAGTGGTAAAGCCCTGCGGTTGTTTTCCGCGTCGGTGGTAAGGTCGCGCCGGGATTTTTCTGGACTGGTATTCTTCTGCGGTGTGATCCTTGGACCATGCTTCAGTCTGCGTGTTGCCTTTTGTGGCGGTTTGCTACAATTGAAAACTTCCTTTGATCAATTTGGCGCGGCCCTGCCCTATATCGGTATATGGCAACGAGGAGTACTGCAGGATGTCACACGCTCAACCCGTTACCATAGCCATCCTTGGGGCTGGCAATCGATCGTTGGTCTACAGTGAATATGCGCGACAGCATCCGGATAAAATGCAGGTTGTGGCCGTGGCCGATCCGGATGAAATTCGTCGCAAAAAGGCGGCTGAATTATTTGATATCCCTCCAGAGGCGTGCTTCGAAAATGGCGAAATCTTTTCCCGCCAACCGAAGATGGCAGATGCGGTGATCAATGGCACCATGGATCAGTTGCACGTTCCAACTTCAATTCCGGTGGTCGAAGCAGGCTATCATCTCCTGCTGGAAAAACCGATTGCCAAGTCGCATGAAGAGCTGGCAACTCTCGTTGATGCCTCAGAGAAGACCGATCAAATCCTGATGATCTGCCACATACTGCGACACGCACCCTTTTATGTTGCCGTTCAACGTATTATTGCAGAAGGGGAAATTGGCCGAATCATGGCCATCCATACCAGCGAAAATGTTGGATATGATCACATGGGCGAAAGTTTTGTGCGCGGCAAATGGAATCGCGACGAGGTCTGTCCGATGCTGCTGGCAAAGTGTTGCCATGACCTGGATATAATCTGTTGGTTAATGAGTGGGAGTACTCCTGGTCGCGTCTCCAGTTTTGGCTCGCGGATGTATTTTCGCGAAGAAAATGCCCCGGCCGGCTCCGGGTTAAAGTGCCTGGTCGATTGCGAGATTGAATCGACCTGTCAGTACTCTGCCAGAAAAAACTTCATTGGCAATGATCTCTATTCAACGCATGTATGGCGAGATATCGAGCATATTACGAACCTGACCGACGCCCAGAAAATCGAACATCTAAAAGGCGACTGCCCTCATGGCCGGTGTGTCTGGCGGTGTGACAACGACGTGGTCGATCATCAGTCGGTGATGATTGAGTTTGATGGCGGGGCAGTGGCGACCCACGAGATGGTGGGTGGGACTGCCAAGGCATGCCGGAATATCCATGTTCGTGGTACCGAAGGGGAAATCGAAGGGACGATGGAAGATGGCCGCCTTGTCATCAGGAAACCGGCTGCGGATCACGAGGATCTTTACCAGGAAAAGCGGGTCGAGGTCGATTCGGGAGGGGATATGCACGGTGGCGGAGACCTGCGGCTTGTGGCGGATTTTGTACGCGTGGTCCGTGGCGAACAGCCGTCGGCGTCGACCACGCATCTTGCCGACTCGATCTACAGCCACGAGATTGCCTATGCGGCCGACCGGGCCATGCGGCAAGGTTGCGTGGTCAGTCTGGGTAGCTGAGGGGTGTTCCCACGAAATCGCGGGTGTTTTGCGCAGCGAAGTTCGCAGGCTGTCTTGACGCACCGAGGGTGGCAACTATCGTGAGGTTTATCTGAGGTCACTGCTGCATGAGTTGTGAGGATGTCCCAGGCGGTTGATACCAGGCAGGCTGGCCTGCTGAAGGCGAAAGAGAGTTTGATGGGAACAATAAAGTACATCAACAGCACAAAGCCCCAGGTTGAATTGCCCGCCTATCGCGGCCAGGCGCATGAGGTCATGGTGCCCGACACGCTGGACCTGCAGGACATGGCCGGCATTGGTGTGAACGGCCTTACCGGGCCTACCGATCCGGAGGCTGACTACGAGATCTACTGGCGGGCGGCGTTTAACGCGAATCAAAAGCCCGTGATGTGGCACAGCGATCCGGCGGACATGACGATCCTGGCGAAGTTTGCGGAGTCGTTGCCATTGTTGAGACTCATTTCAGGGAACGACCAGGATCAACACGTCGAACAACGGTGGCTGGAGGTTTTAAGGCAGATGCAGGGTCCCAACGGCCTGCTCTATGCTCCCAAGACCGGCCGGCCATGGTGTGTCTGGGACTCAAAAAAATATGCGCCCTGGTGCAACGGCGAGGATTCGCCAGGCGACCATTATGTCTGCCCGTTTCTTAGCGGTAGAGCACTGGGGGTGATGACCCTCTATTATCTACTTACCGAAGATCCCCAATGGAAGAATGCCGGCCGGAAGCTTGTCGATGGGTTTGATAACCTGGCGGTGGTCGATGGAAAGAAGGCGCATCTTCCGGTCACGGATGCCTCGAACCCTGGTACCGACCGGCCGTCAGCGCTGAGTCACAAATCTTGTATTCAGGGGTTGGCAAACTATGCCAGGAGTGCGAACGATGAGTCGGCTCTTGAACTGGCCGGAAAATTGGCACGCTGGGTCATGGAGGACTTTAACTATTACGGACCTGAGGGACAGTTTCTGGAGGAGTATCCGGGGGCTTCCCATGTCCATTTTTACGGCCGTTCCGGTGTCCATTTCCACGGTCACACGGGACTTTTGGTGGGCCTGCTGGATTACGGGACCATCAGTGGTGATCAGGATGCGATTGATTTTGCGCACCGCGGATTCGGGTACGGGATGAGGCAGGGAGAAACTCGCCTGGGATGTTTCCCCGAGTGGCTGGATGTTGCGTTCGCGACGGCCCTGGAAATGTGTGAGCTTGCCGACATGATTGCGCTGGCAGTCAAGCTGAGCTTAAGCGGTGCCGGCGATTACTGGGACATGGCCGACAGATGGGTCCGTAATATATTTGTCGAGGGACAGCTAAAAAGAGCAGACAGGGTGAACTGGTTATCAGAGAGGATGCCGGCGACCGAGTTTCCAGCGGAGATCCCCCCGCATCACACCACCGACAGAGTGGCAGAGAGAAATATCGGCGCTTTTGTCAGTACATTGGGGGTGAATGATCAATTGCCGGGTGGAACGATCTATATGGGGAGTTATCTGAATGGAATTGCCCATTGTTGCACTGCCAATGCGACCCGGACGATCTACTATGTCTGGGAGAATATGGTTACGCATGAAGCGGGAAAGTTGCGGGTCAACCTGTGTCTAAACCGTGGTTCCAGATGGGCCGACGTGAACAGCCACATCCCTTACACCGGGCAGGTAGATGTCAAGGTGAAGGAGCCGGTGGAGCTTTCTGTCAGGATCCCCGAATGGGTGCAGCCGAAGGAAACGAAGTGCACCGTGAATTCCGCTGACCGAAATCTGAAATTCGACGGCCGCTATGCGGTTGTCGGCAAGGTTGTACCTGGCGATCTCGTTTCGCTGATCTTTCCGATCACAGAGAGTTGCGAGCGGATTAACGTGGAAAAACGATCTTACCGGGTACTGCTCAAGGGGAATACGTGTGTCGATATCGACCCGCCCGGCGTGAACGTGCCACTTTTCCAGCGCGACCATTACCGGGAAAATGAAACAAGGTGGCGGCACAGGACTCGTTTCATCGCCGAGCAACAGGTAGCGTGGTAAAGAAATGCCCGGGCAGCTGCCGGCCGTGTCAGTATCTACAGGACTGTCTCAAGGTCTCCAGCGGATCAGCACGCCGCCAGCGGAGGCGTTGCCGTAGCCGGTGAGGATGGATCCGTCCGAGAGCAGCGTCGAACTCATATGTCCGCACGCGCCGTGCATCCACTGGTCGCCGTTGCAGTGCGGGAAATCGTCGAGTACGACCAAATGCTCGACATCCCACGTCTCACCGTGATCACGGCTGATCACCGCGTCGCACCCGCGCCGATAACTGACCATCTTGCCGTCGCGGAAATCAATCCGGCGGATGACCACCATGACCAGATCGTCATTCGGCATGCGCAGCAGAACGGCGTGGTGACGTCCCCCTTGGAAAACCATTTTCTGCTGTGACCACGTGTCGCCGTCGTCCTTTGAAATGGAAACGGCCGTTCCTTCCAGGCAGTCAACCAAATACGGGTGGTCGGTGAACTGCGGCGGTACCCAGGTGCGCAGCGCCGCCACCAGGTCGCCGTTGGCGGCACGTACCAGTGATCCTTCGCCGCAGCCGAGGTCGTACGTTTTGCCGTCGTACGTCTCGCTCCCGCGCCATGCCTGGGGGCAATCCACCCGCGGCCAACTGCGGCCACCGTCTTCCGACCAGCGAATGTAATTGTGGATCGTCCAGTTCGGTGAGGCGCCCTCGAGCGTCTGGCCGGTCTGCGCGATGCGGATGGCGTTGCCGTGCGCGTCGCGATCGATCAACGGCATGCCTTCCCAGCCCAACGGCTGGCCGTCCGGTGCCGGTGGCACCGGTATTGATTCGTCCCACGTACGCCCGTAGTCGTGACTGTACATCCTGGCTTGCCGGGTCGTGTCGCCGGATTCAAATGTGACCACGCCCTGGCCGAGGTACGCCAACATCATCGGACGCTGGTGAATCCCGTCCAGCACAATGTACTCACCCCACGTCGCGCCGTCGTCATCACTGACGGCAACCAGCGTCTGCTCCGGGAGTCCCGGAACCCGTGGCCAGGCCGTAGCGGCCAGGATGACCTCACCGTTGTCCATGGTGGCCAGGCCGTAGGGGACGATGCTGCGTCCTTCGTACTGTGGCAACACCTGCTGCTGCGCCGCGTGACACGTGTAGCCGCCTTGACCGTCGCCACGCTTGAGGAAATGCTCTTTCCATGCTAGCTGCTCAGAATCGACCAGGAACCGGTTTTCGCTGACGCAGCGGCTGGTGTCCGGTTCATGCAACGATATATGAACGAGCCCGTGGTTGAACCCGTCAGGCACAGGAAATTCGATGCGTTCCGTGCACGACTCGCCAGCGCCGATATTCAGGCTGCGCTCTGTCTGTGCCAAGGGTGGCTTACCGGGTTTCGTAAGCGCAACGCGTAACTCTATATTCCGCGATTCCGTGGACAAATTGGTCGCTACGACATCCTGGCGACATGCCCGTTCGCCATTGTTCTCGTATATCCGGCCGCGCCCGCCTCGCCGGACGGCCCAGGCGAATGCCTCAAGTCGATCGGCACCTTCGAATTCTGCCTCACC
Organism: Pirellulales bacterium; assembly: GCA_022448345.1. GTDB lineage: Bacteria > Planctomycetota > Planctomycetia > Pirellulales > Lacipirellulaceae > JAKVCB01. The sequence goes on along the minus strand of JAKVCB010000054.1, from coordinate 1,683 downwards.
GATCGCGTTAGGCGGCCGCCAGAATTGTACGGTTTCCAGTGCCGGATAGCACAACCAGTCGTCTGGCGCCATCTGCGGCACGCGGGACACATTGAAATGAATGCGACGCAAACCGATTTCAGAATGGATGAGCTGGCTGAGCGGAACTTTGAGCACCAGCGACCACTCGCCAGACTGCAATCGGGATGTATAACCGACCTCGCCCAGCCACGCTTCATTCCCGCCGGCTTCAAGTTCGGTCTGCGATGAAATCCTGCCATCCGGGTAGCAGACGAAAATCCCCGATCGTACGCCGCTGCGCTCGGGATCAAACTGGATCTGCACATTCTCTCGGGCCAGCGCCTCTTGCGATTGGCCTGCATGAGCGCTGCACTTGACGGCAAAAAAGAGGCTATCCTCATCATGGGCCATCGCAAACGCCGTCCCCGGCGTCGGCTTGGCACCAGGCTGGCCGGGCGTCGTGAACTGTTCGTGCCACGACAGCTTTGCCCAGGTGCCGGTAGAAACATCGCTCGTCATTTCAGGAGTAGCGTCAAGATATTGGATCGGGATCATGGTTCAGCGGCTTTCTTTAAGAGGTGGCGTACAGGACGATGGCGACGCGACCGGCGGACCGTGTTGTATGTGCGGCAGTATAACGAGACGGCCTCAAGGTCTCCAGCGGGTCAGTACGCCACCGGTGAGGTCGTTGCCGTAGCCGGTGAGGATGGATCCGTCCGGGAGCAGCGTCGAACTCAGGTGACCGCAGAAACCGCGGATCCACCGCTGGTCGTCGCAGAAGAGGAAATCATCGAGCACGATCATGTGCTCAATATCCCAGGTCTCACCGTGGTCGTGGCTGACTACCGCATCGCACCCGCGCCGATAACTGATGAGTGTTCCGTCGCGGAAATCATTCCGGCGGATGACGACCATGACCAGGTCGCCGCTGGGCATACAGATTAACGTGGCATGGTGTCGTCCGCCCTCGAAGACCTTCTGGTAGGGTGACCAGGTAACTCCATCATCCTTGGAAATCGAAACAGCCGTACCGTCCAGGCCATCTTCAAAGTTTGGATGCTCGTGGTACTGTAGCGGTGCCCAGGTGCGCAGTGCCGCCACCAGCCAACCGTTGGCCGCACGCACCAGTGATCCTTCGCCGCAGCACAGGTCGTACGTTTTCCCGTGATAGGTTTCGGTGTTGCGCCATACTTCGGGACAATCAACGCGGGGCCAGGTGCGTCCACCGTCTTCGGACCAGCGGATGTACTCGGTCAGTTTCCAGTATGGTGCGGCGCCTTGAAGGGTATACCCAGTTTGCGCGATGCGTATGGCCTTGCCCTGCTCGTCGCGATCAACCAGCGGGTTGCCCTCAAAGCCGAACCTCTGGCCGTCTGGCGCTGGCGTCGCCGGGATGCAATCCTCCCATGTCCGGCCGTAGTCGTGACTGAAAAAACGTAGTTGCTTTGTCGTGACCGGAAAATCTATCGCCGTGCACCCATCGCCCGATTCAAATGTCACCACGCCACCTCCGAGATATGCCAACATCATCGGGCGGGTGTGAATCCCGTGCAGCACGATATATTCACCCCAGGTCGCTCCGTTGTCACCGCTGATGGTGATCAGTGTCTGTTCTGCCTGCCCCGCAGCTCGTGGCCAGGCAGTCGCGGCGCAAAGAACCTCCCCGTTGTCCATGGTAACCAG
>JAKVCB010000053.1 GCA_022448345.1 Pirellulales bacterium | reverse complement strand
ACCTGGCCGAGTAAAACATCCACGCCCCGTTTATCGGGTCGCATGGCGATGCGGTTCTCCCTCCTGGAGGTTCAAGTCGCTGGGCCACTGCAGTTCGATGCCCTGACAAACCAGCGCGTCCTGCAGCGCCGCCAACTGACGAGGGTTATGGAGCACGCCACGCGGCGACGTGTTTTGCGCGAGGCAAAAAGCGGCCACCGCCCCGGCTGCCTCGCCCACGCTCCACTCAACCGGGTGCAAACGGTAGCAACCGTTGGTGATATGAGTCACTCCAAGGTTTTTGGCGGCTGGAAGTAGATTTTCCACCCGGACAGGAATCAACGCCCCCAGGGGAATTTGAAATGGTAACGTGGGCACATCGAAATAGTTGTCGCCTCCGGTCGTGGGGTGCAGATCAATCCGGTAACTGCCAACTCCGACCGAGTCCTCAAAAGTCTTGGCGAGGAGTTTTCCTTTCCGCACGTCGGCCGACAGGTGTTGCTCGCAGACGGTAAACTCGGCCTCGATGCGGCGCGACTCTCTTATATAGGGCGCCTTGGCCAGGCCATCGGCCGTTCCCACGATGTCGGGTCGAAGTCTTAGGCCTGGCAACCCCTGTCCACCATCCTCCCTTGGGTATTCGGTTTGCAACCAGTAGAGCAACGACAGGCTCAACTGCTTGGCCCGCTCGATATGCTTTTCGGCTTGCTCGGCATCGCACGTACAAAGGTCGCCCAGCAAATAGTCGGTCATGGGCCAGTTGATCAGGCAGACGTCACTGGAAAAACTCCCCGGGACAAACTGCTCGCGGGCCAGAATTCGGCGGTAAGTCCACAGCCCACTGAAGGCAACCGGCAGTTCCCCGGTCGGGTCAAACCGGTAGTGCACCGGCTCCAGGGTGCGGGGACTAAGCCCGGTCAAGCGGACCAGTTTCCCGGCCCAGGGCGGATTGAGCGGGGGAACAAAATCGTGCCAGAATTCATATTCGACCGGCCGGTCAATCGTGTGATTCTCGCCCACCATGTGGTCGACGGCAAAGCAAACCGTGATGGCCTGTGAATTTTCGCGCCTGGCTACCTCCGGCGCACCTGGTTCACCCGTTTGTGAGCGGGACTCCTGCCCCGTAACAAACTCCACCCCGGCCAGCGGCAGCAGATCGCCAAGTTCCGTTGCATCCAGCACATAGTCGGCCGTCACGGTCAGTTGCCCGCCTGAGAGCCGGTTCTCCAGCGTGACTGCGGCAATCCGATCGCCGGCAACCGTTTCGGCAGCAACTGGCACATGCTGTTGTAAAACTTTTAGCAGGCCACTCGTCCGGTAGGGGGCCAGCATCGCCTCGAGCACTGCCAGGGCCACGCGCGGTTCGTGACAGAGGGGCGAAACCCACCCGAGGCCAGGATTTAAATACGGATCATCCTGCGCCTGGCGGGTCAGCGGATAGTGGTCGCGGTAGTACTGGCGGACCAAGGTTCGCAGGCGGCGATAGCTGGCAGTTGCGCCGAACCGCTCAATCCAACCATGCTCATCAGGGGGCACCGCCTGGGAGGTGAGTTGCCCACCAATCCAGTCGGTCGGTTCGGTGACAATCGCCGTGCGCCCGCTCCGACAAACCGCCAGTGCCGCCGCACATCCGCCGAGCCCTCCTCCAACGATGAGTACCTCAGTCCGAAGTTCCTTGATCATTTCCTTAAAGCGTTCCCATAACGAATGACAAACCCGATATCGACTGGTCCCTAACAACGAACAAGAGGTCACTTGACGGACCACGCAAACAATGTATTCGCCTGCGATCGCTGCAGACAGTCTCCCACGAGAAGGTCTTTTGTTTAACGTGGCAGGGGGAAACAAAATGCGGAACACAATTGGCCTATTTTGACCCACAGTGGACCTGAAGCGGTGCTGCCAGATGGCATCCCCGTTTATCGCGGAAAAACTGGTGAATTGCGACAAAAAATAGCCTCAGCGTGGCAGTATGGGTTGCCGAAACGGGCGTTCGAAAACCAATCAACCTTACTTGAAAGAATATTTTTTTTCGGGGGGATACAAAAAGTTCTAGGACTTCATAACAACCTGTAATATACTAAAACTCAGCTTTTCTATTGGACTGAAGCTTTTTCGTTGGACTGCAGGCAGCTTGCCAACTGGCTTGGACTGCTGCCTGGTTCATTTAAAGTTTTTTGAGTGCGTGGCGAGCTACCGCCTGGGAGGTTATCTCCGCTTGGTCCGGAGACTGGACGGTAGCCAAAGAGATCAACACCGTTTTTTTGGGCAGCGGGCATCCACGCCCGCACCACCACACCATGAAAGGGAGAGAATCATGAAGAAGTCAGCCTTGATCATCGCGGCAATCGTCTTGGCCGTATCCGCAACCGCAGCTGTGAGCCAGGCAAATGACCTGATGCGAATTGGCTTTGAGCCGAACGAAGATACCAATCACGAGGTCCCCAGCCAGATGCTCTGGGGAGGCCCCGGAACTACGACCCACGGCAAACATGTCAGAATGTTGGGGGATCTACGCGGTGATCGGGCTGGCAATTTCAGCATCGCTGGCGAAAACACCCGTTGGTTGATCGATGACAGTAATGCCCGCTCCGGCTCGCAGTCTGCCCGTCTCGGCGATCAGGATGCAGGAAACACAAACTACAATTGGTACTTTTACGAGCTGCAAGAGGTGATGCGAAATTCAGACCAGGGCATTCGTATTGGATGGTCGCAGCATCGCGCCGGCAACGATGACTTCCGGCAAAACGGATTTGCAGGTGTGAACTCGGGCGAACTTTGGCAGATGCGGATTACGGGTTCTGGCGACATTACCTTTGAAAGCGGCGCGGCCACCGTGGCCAGTGATGTCGCTGGCGATGGGATGGGGTGGTACGACTTTGAAATGGACTTCGATCTCCCCAATTCACAAATTACCGCAGCGCGATACCAGGCCCCAGGCGATAGCAGTTTCACCGAATTGCTTTCCGGACCCGTTGACTTCAAGGGCGGCAACAGCGCCACATCAATCAAGCAGCTGGTTTTCCGACCTGACAACACCAACGCCCACGTAGACACAGCGTGGGATGACATTTTCGTCGCGGAGTTCAACCCGATTCCCGAACCTTCGACCGCGCTCCTGGTACTTGCTGGCCTGGTTGGCCTGGCCGCCAGCAGAACCCGCCGGAAGTAGGGAATGGAAAAGGCAAGAAGTGAAGCTAGACCAACTCTTCCAGTCCAGCAGGATCCGTGCATACGGATCCTGCTGGCAGTGGGTGGTCCCATTTAGAAATACAGAGTTAGAAATACAGAGTTAAAGTCGCCAGTCAGCCTTAGAGCTCGAAGGGAAATACGCGGCTCACCAAAAAAGAAAAAAACTCAAGGGCACACAGTCTACATGGGCCCCGCAGAGCCCATGAGCGACAAAGGGCGCAGTATTTGAACACAGGAGCGACCAACATGAGACACCTATCGTCAAACCATCGTTACCCCTGCCTGCCGCTGCTGTTTGCGGTACTGGCGGTTGCAGTTGGAATACTATCGGCAACCGGTGCTCTCGCCCAGGATCCGGTGACTTTTTTCGATTTTGGTTTCGAAGAAGGCGAAGGGAACGACGTTTTTAATGGCAGTTCGTTTTGGCCAGCCGGCGACGGAGGAAAAATTCACGGTGTCGATACGCATGCGGGAAACTTCAGTATCCCTTCAGAGAATCACCGATGGCTGACCGATACGGGAAACGCCCGCAGTGGGGCCCAGTCGGCCCGACTTCGTTTTGACGACCACGAAGATCCGGAAGAAAACCTCCACGCGAACTACAACTTTTTTCTCAACCCGCCAACGCGTGAGGCGATGGACAACTCTAACCGTCCCATCCGCATCAGCTATTCCAACTACCGTGCCAAGACGTTCGACGACTTACGGATGAATGGTTTCAAGCAGGCAACCAACCAGGGCGAGATGTGGCAGTGGCGGATTGCCAATGATGGCGATATCAGTCTGGAGCATGGCGATGATGAAGGTGGCAGTAACAAATCCAACAACAACCCAGGGAACCTGGTTGGCTGGTATGATTTTCAGCTTGACGTCGACTTCGGTGACGATGTGGCGACAGACCCGTCGATGATTATCGGTGCCCGTTACCGTGAGCCAGGCGCGGTGACATTTACCGACTTGCTGACCGAACCGGTGCCTTTCAAGCCTAGCGGTGCCGACGCTTCGAACGTACACCAGATTGCGTTCCGGGCTGATAACTTCACAGCCAGCGGCGAGACGGCATGGGATGACTTTTCAATGGTCGAAATCGGCCTGCCGTCGCCCGACTTCACCTGGACCGGAGACGGCTCAGGCCTGTGGAACACGTCTGGTGGCATTTACTGGAATTCCGATGACTCTCCCAACAGTCCTGACCACACGGTGACGTTCTCCGGCGCTGCTGCCGGGCCCTCCACGGTGGTTGTCGATGTGCCGACGACTGTCAACAAAATAACTTTTGACAACGAAAACCACAGCTACGCAATCGGTGGTTTAGGAAGCGTAACGGTGGCCGAAAGTTCCGCGCAGGAAGGACCACGGATCGACGTTAACAGCGGACATCACCAGTTTCAAACGGAACTCGTCCTCTCGGCCGAGACCACTGTGACCGTGGCATCTGGCGCTTCGCTCACCTTCAACAACCAGCTTGACCTGGGAGGCAACAACCTGCTGAAGGTGGGGGATGGGAACCTCGCGGTCAACAATATTCTCTCCTCAGGCAGTGGCACCATCCAGTGTCTTGGCGGCACATGCAGTGGCTCGGGCACTGTCAGTGGCAGCCTGGTCAACAATGGCGGTGTTGTTTCACCAGGTACGCTGGCGGCGGCCCTGGGAAATTCCACAGCAGCTGTACCCGAACCGGCCAGCCTGGTTCTGCTAATCGCAGGCCTCTTGCCACTGGCCATCAGGCGGCGGCCTGGCAGCTGAGAGAATTTTGGCTTCACGCAGCCTGCGGAGTTGATCGTGTCGTTTTCCGGGGAAGCTGGTAATATGGAACTATTACCACACTCCGAGACATGCTCCCCTACTGCGGGAATAACTGTTATGGCGCGTACTCGCCCGGCCGGATTTACCCTGGTTGAACTGCTGGTCGTGATTGCGATCATCGGCATCCTGATTGCCCTGCTGCTACCGGCGGTCCAGGCAGCCCGGGAGGCCGCGCGGAGAATGAGTTGCGCGGTGAATCTCAAGCAGTTGGCCCTGGGACTCAACAACCATCACAGCGCAAAAGGCACGTTTCCTGCCGGGGCAGTCAACGGACAAGCCTGGAGCAGCGGTAGAAGGGAAACCACCAACTGGGCCATTGAACTGCTCCCTTATATCGAGCAGCAGGAACTTTACGATCAGTATTACTCCACCAACAGTGGGGCCCTCGGTTGGTTTCGTGAAACACAGGTCCCTACCTTCTGCTGTGTTTCCGATCCCGATTCCAACGGACTCTCCCAGCCTTACAATGGTCCCGATGGCTGCATCACAAGTGGTACGCGGGGAGCAGGGTGCTGCCAGGCAACCCCCTTACTCGGCAAGCTCTACCGGCATGGTTCCTACCGGGGGATGGCTGGACGGGGTGAGATAAGAGACAAATTCGGAAGGGAGACCTGGTTTAGCGAATGGTGGGGCCCCAGTTTCAACCGGAACCATTTGCCGTACGAGTGGCGCGGTGTGCTGCACGACTCAGAGGATCCCAAGGTTCCGGGATCAGGATCCTATCGCTACCCCGGGAAACACGACCACATACTCAAAGCCGAAAAGGCAAAGAACATTACCGACGGCCTCTCGCATACCATCGCCCTGGGCGAGATGGCAAGCAAGCTCGATGGCGCCTCGGACGCAGACAAGTCGTGTGAGGCGGAGCGACGCAGGACCTATTGGTCCTCCGGGTTTCACAACATGTCAGTCGCCGCTCCCTCCAGCGGTACAATGATTGGCGATTATTGGAACTGTCGCAACGTCACGGGAACTTCGGAGCCCTGCAAGCGGGCATGGGGAAGTTATCACTCGGGCAGTGGCAGCAATTTTGCCATGTGTGACGGGTCGGTTTCGTTCATTACCAGTGACATTAATATCGATGTCTTTTTAGCCATGGCCTCGGTCGCAGGAGAAGAACTTGCACGACTGCCTTAGTCAAATAGCCTGGCGATGCCGCCTCTGTTTATGTTGGGCTGCAATTGTAGCGGCCTGCAGCTTGACGATTGGATGCGGTCGGCAGGGCTACAAAATCGCACCGGTTTCCGGAAGGCTGACCTCCCAGGGTGAGCCGGTATCGGAAATGCATGTAACCTTCCAGCCAAAACTGACCGACATTGATAATCCCTACACAGGTCCGGGCTCATTTGGGCGCACCGATTCGGAGGGTCGTTTTTCTTTAACCTTGGGGGACGGAACGGGTCGCCGGGGGGCAGCTGTGGGGAAACACACGGTTCGTATCATCGTTCCTGACGACGCCGCCTCCAAGTACACCCAGGAGGGGCGCATTCTCAGTCCCCTGCCAGAGACCTCGGCCGATGGATCGCTGGAGTTTGAGGTGCCCCCAAAAGGAACCGATGCGGCCAATTTTGATTTCTAGAGGGTCGGGCAGTCGGTCCACTCAAGGCTGACTGACCAAACACTCGCTGGCTGGCTAAAGAAGTGGCTTTGCCCGGCTTAAGTCCAGTTCTGCCATGGCCGCATCGACCTCCAGCGCGACTGTGCGGTCGCCAGAAGCCAAGGCAATCTCACTCTCGCCTCCCTCCGGATGATACAGGTCCAAAACAGGATCTGCCTCTTCGGCCAGGGAAAACAACAACAAAAGGTCGGTGCGTGACTGCGGCGTTATTTCTGTGGTCAACTCCACACCTGGCAGGCCCCCGGTGAAAGCCGTATGCGACGCGAGCCACCCCGGCGGCACCAGGGTGGCCAGGGCCAGTTCCGCAGAGGGTTGGTGCTGCGCAGCCAGGTGAAGCTGGGCCACTGCCGGCTCTGTTGTCGGCGGGGCCGAAGCTGTTGAACGAGTTTCCGCAAGAAGACTTGATGAGGAGGCGGTACTCGACGCCCCAGAGAAAGACTTGTGGGCATTCCAGATATTCAGATCCCGCACATCGGTGAACCCGTCTTTGTTGAAATCGGCCTGGCTCCACGCTCCGGTGGAGGTGAACTTGTGGGTATTCCAGATCGCAAAATCGGCATCGTCTACGACCAGATCTGCATTTGCATCCCCTGGTGGTGCAACTGTAATGCTCCTCACAAAGTTATCGCCCTCGGTGCCATCGGCGTTGCCGTCGAGCGGAGTACCTGACAGGTCGACCACGCTTCCTGCGTTGAGAGTGGCTGTGTAGGAACCGGGGGCCAGCGGAGCAAGGTTGGTGAAATTCCAGGTCGCCCTGCCGGCTGAGGAGTCGTAGTCAAACACCACGCCACTCAGGTTCACGTCCGCTCCACCAAAAGTTAGCATGAGGTCCTCTGCCACAACGGTCACATTTTCACTAAACAGAAGCGAGAGCGTGTCGAGCGCGTCATGGGCCCCTGCCCCACCATTCTGCAAAACGTCAGCGACTCTCGGCGGCATGATCGACACGGCCGCATCCAGCATGCCCTGGCCTCCAACGGCCAGGTAGGCAATTTCTTCAGCCGGATGGGTTGTTTCGCCATCAAACGAAGTATCTTCCTCAACCTTCAGTTGCACGACCGTTCCTGAAGCGTTCCGATAGCGAACGTGCGCGTTGTCGCTGCTGCTGGAACTGGCGAGGTTGGTGAGCAGGCTGGGCGTTGACCCAAAGGGACTCGGATAGAAAAACTGGGACCACTGATCGGTGACGGTACCGGTGATCTGGCCGGCGTCATACGACATGCCATTCCATGTACCCTCTCCTGCTTCAATGGCCAGGTAGCCCACCGTTTCCAGTACACCCTGGGTTGTGACCGACTCCTGGGGCTCAAGACCCAAAATCACCGACGAACTGGAGGTATAAAGGTACCGGGTTTTCAGGTAAGGGTCGCCGTTGGTCGTTTGAATTTGACTCAACACTACCGGCGTCGCCTCGAACGCGGTATTGAAACCAACCGATTGCCACTGGCTGGAGAGCCGTTTGCCAACCGTCTTGGAAGTATCGACCTTACCAACTTCCAACAGCACACCACCGCCCAGTTCGTGCCTGCCCGCCTCCAGCACGAGGTACGTCACGGTTTCGCTGGCGTGACTTGCTGGCTGGTTGGAGGGTTCGGCCACGTAGATCGTGAACCGGTCGGACTGAACGTCAGTAACGCGTGGGACTGCCGGTTGTGGATCAAAACTTGAAGCCGACTGGACAAACACAACCGGGTTCGCATAGGTGCGATTGAGGTTCACCGTTTGAGCAACGTGATTGACGCTCGTCAGTCGGCCAACCTCGCCAATCTCTCCCAGGGGGGCAACTGCTGTGAGGGTTCCTTCGCCGCCAATGGCCAGGTAACTCACCGCTTCGGTCGGGTGGACCGTCTCACCGTCAAGCGACAGGTCCTCCTCAATTTTCAGCTGCACGCCACCGGTTGTCGGATTCAGATAACGTACATGCGCCGGGTCGGAACTGTCGTAAGTGGCAAGCGAACCGAGCAGGTTGGGAAGTTCGGAAAATGCCGAGCCATACTGAAGGTCGTAGGGGACATTGGTAACACTGTTGTCGGTAATGCCTGCCTTGTATTTCATCCCGTTCCAAAAACCAAGGCCCGGCTCGATGGCAAAATAACCAACGGTCTCTTGGACGCTGGGGGTCGTTGCCGATTCCTCCTGCTCCAGTGCCAGGATCACCGAGGAGGACGACGTCGAAAGATAGCGTGTCTGGAGATAGTCCGCGCCGTTGGCAGTCTGGACCTGGCTCAAAACGGCCGGGACACCATCAAAGGTAGCGCCAAAGTTCACCACTTCCCAGGTGTTGGTAAACTGGTTGCTGACGCTGGCTGCTGTGTCGACCAAACCCACGTCGATTCTTGTTCCGTCAAACAGCAGGTGGGTGCCCGCCTCGAGCACGACATAGGTCACCGTTTCTGCGGCGTGGGTGCCATTGCCGGCCGAGGACTCTGCCAGCTTCATCGTAAAACGGTTCGACTCAATATCACTGACCCGTACGACGGCAGCCTGGCTCTCGTTGGCGGAGGAAGACTGGGCAAACACCACCGGGTTCTGGAAAGTGCGGCTTAAGAGGATTGTCTGCGGCTGGTGAGTGAGGTTGGCAACATTACCCACTTCGCCGATCGGTAGGACCCCTGTTTCCTCGGGTGGCTGAAAACCTCCATACGTGAACTCGGCGGTCGCGTTGGACTCGGCAATCACCTCCTCAACCGTGCCGTCGGGCCAGGTAATTTCCAGGGGAACCGAGCCTGAAAAACTGCCCAGGCCAAAATGCATCGTCAGGTCGTTTTGGCTACCCACGCCAGTTCCCCCTTCGATCTGGCGGGTGATCGTAGTGCCACTTACCGAGGCACGGACCTGGGCGCCGATGGCCGTCGTGTTGACGGTGACACCGTCGCCGACCAGCCTGACTTTCAGCCAGTTGTTGCCCGTTTCGTTATTTCGATAAAGGCGCGATCCAGTGGCCAAATCCAGGTCGCCATCATTGTCGTAATCGGCCCAGGAGTTCTGGAAACTTGCTTCCACGCCGGCCAGTCCGGCCGAGTAGGTCACGTTCGAAAAATTCCAGTTGCCCTGGTTGCTGTGCAGCCGTGGCTGGTCGCCGTACCCGCGGGCTGTTTGGAAAAACAGGTCCAGATCGCCATCATTGTCGTAGTCGGCAGCGGCAGGCCCCGAGTAACCCTCCTGCCAGGCAATGCCACTTTGCCCCATATCGTCAAAGCGGTAGTCCTCGTCCGGCCCCCGATTGCGTAAAAACCGTGATTCAGGTTGCCCGGCGTGGGAAAAATTGCCGGCAAAAATGTCCAAAAGCCCATCGTCGTCAAAATCTCCCCAGGCCGCTCCAATCGAATGCCCGCCCGCCCAGCCTGGATCCGTATTACGCGCAGTCGGGTGGGTCGAGGCAGCCGCATCGGAAAAATTTCCGCTGCCGTCATTTCGCCAGAGGTAGTTTGGCTCAAGGCGATAGTTGGAAACATAAATATCGAGGTCGTGGTCCTGGTCAAAGTCGGCCGCAGCCACCCCGCGGCCCGGCCGCGCACCGGCCGGTTCAGTCCACCAGGTGGAAAAACTCGCTCCCTGGTTATTAATGAGGATCAGGTCGCGTTCGTAGTTTGGGGTCTCGAAACCGGCCAGGTAGAGGTCGAGGTAGGAGTCCCCATTGAAATCACCCCACGTGGCACCGGGAGTACTCAGGATAGGAATGGTCGGCAGCATACTGCTGGCGTCCATAAAAAATCCCGTTTCGCTGTTGTGGCGGAAAAGCTTGTGCTGGTCGTACGCAAAGATATCCAGGTAACCGTCGTTGTCAAAATCGCCCCAGATGCCAGGCCCACTGTTGAGGACCTGCTGGACGACAAAAGAACCTTCGCTGTTGCGCACCACCGCGCCATTGAGATCACCAGAACCGTCGTTGTAACTTGTGAACATGTCGACCCACCCGTCCTGGTTGTAGTCGCCCCACGCGGTACTGTAGGCACTGCCAAAATTCAGCCCCGTATCGGTAAAGGTGGTCAGCAGGTCACGCCGCTCCAGCGGTTCCAGGCGAAGCTGCCGCCCGCAGGAAAACTGGAACGAGCGGCTGCCGTTGCGCCCGGAGACTTTTTTGCGGCCAAAGATCGAGCCGCCCGCACCACCTGCCGGTAGGAAGAGGTTCCAATAGGGTCGGGGAAAACGGGCCATTTCACACGGAGTCGGCAGTGGTTCTCAGGGGGCAAAGCGGAGATGCCCCCCCATTATAACCAAAATTAAGAAGTTTCCCGAGACAATCGCCCCCAAAAGTGCCCCCCTGACGCACCGCCTGATGGACCTGACGCACCGCCTGACAGTCAGGCACAAAGCCTGGTAGCCAGCCTGTGGCAGAGCGAAAATTACCGGGCCGATTCATTGCGCCGCAACACAAACACGCGACCTGACCGAATTTCGTCGAGATGGATCTGGGCCTGGTTGTTTTGGAGGTCGCAATCGACCGGCGACAAACCTGCCTCGGTCACTTCAAAGGCTGAAACATGCTTTAAAAAATCAGGCAACTCGACGGTAATGGTCACGTCACGGGCTGGTTCGATTTTTGGGGGACCCGGCTTGCTGGCACCAATGTGATTGGCCGCTGCCAACACAATCGTATCGGGACCTGACAGCAGAGCGCCTACCCAGACCCGTTCTTTGGGCCAGACTTCCTGCCGGCTACCATCCGACTTGGCCACTCCGGTCATGACTTCTCCCGCGTCGCTGGTAGCCAGGTCAACGGGGGTTGCTCGCAACAGGTCGTCTTCGATGTGTTCGATCAGTTGGTTGACGCTGGTAATTTCATCGCGGCAGGCATCGTCGATTTGCCAGCCACCAGCCTGTCCGGAATAAACCCAGCTGGTCAATCCTTTCATTCCCGAGCCGATCGCCTGCACAATGTTCTGTCGGTACTCTTCAGGCAAGGGGCCGCGCGCACCGTCGGGCACCCCTGGCCCCGGGCGCCAACCGAACGCCTCCATGCATCCGTACATCCTGTTGGGCGCACCCGATCGCCGCGCAACCAGCAGGCTTTCGCGCACGTACGCGTGGTCGCTCGCATAGTAAGTTACCGGGTAGGGATCAAAACTGGCGATGTCAGCAACCTGACCATACACACCCCAGTTCAAGGGACGCGTGGTGCCGTTCATAATAATCCACGAGTTCGCCTGCGGAGCAAACCGCTCAACCAGTTGCTGCCACCGGTTGTGCGCCAACTCCCGCGCAATGGCCCCCAACCCGACGTCATAACCACCCCCACGGTTGTCATGGGCATCTGGTTCATCCGGCCCCAACACATAAGCAACCCGCTCGTGACCTCCAAAAATATTGTGGGAGCTTGTATCAAGATCAACCGCATCACAATCTTCCAGCGAGTGCTGATTCCACATCAATAAGTTCATATTCATTTCGTGGGCCATGTTGGCAGGAATATGAATGGAAGTGCGGGGAAAAAACCATGGCAAAACGCGAAACTGAGCCGTGACCATGTCACCCCCGCCGGTTTTAACGCCGGCAGTGTGAGTACTTCCCTGCTTGAGCGGCTGCTTCAACCGTGCCCGCAACAAGGCCACGCCACCGGGAAAATTGGCACCAAAAATCTCGGCATCCGGCAGCGGCTTTCCATCCAGTGAGAGCCCCGCAACCTGTTTCACCTGGGAGCCGGAAGTCTGCCGCGCATAGACGTAAAGGATACTTGGGTCGGCACCCGATGTGACGTAGTCGACCGTGATGCCAGGATCGGTATAGGGAACCGATATTTTGACCGGCTTACCATTCTCAAGCGGAATCTCCAAGCTGGCCTGGTTTCCCGCCGGGCGACGACGGAAACGAATGTAAAGCTGCGCACATGCGCCTGGCTGCACAAGTTGCGGGCGGACCCGGTACCACACCACACCCCGCGCGTCCCACGCACTGGTCGTGAAATCGACATACTGCTCCTCGATCGGCTGACCGTTCAGCAGGATCACATCGCCAATACGCACCGGAACTTTACCCGTATTACAGAGGACCACGCGCATGCCCCCAAAGTCGCGGTGCTCCTTATACATCTTCTGCAAATGTTTTTGCTGCACACCCACCGCGTACTTGACATTTCTGCCTTGCACGGCCTGGGATTCCTCGGGGGGAGCAGCATCGGGCATGTAGTAGGCACTTAACACCTCAAGCTTTCCGCCCCCTGGCAACTCCGGCCGTGTGGCCCACCGGTCCTGTTCGGAACCGGCAATGGTAATTTGCTGGATTTCGACCGGCCGGTCATCACTGCCAAAAATGCGAAGTTCCTGGGGCCCCGTTCCCGCAGATGGCAAGGCAACCAGGAAGATCTTCTCCTGAGTGAAGTAGCTTGCCGTATCGAACTGGCCCACTTTTTTGCCTGCCCACTGCACCTCCATTTCACGGGACGTGTCGCGATTGCCCACAACCGAGATGCGGGCGATGCGGTTGGCAGATCCACTTTGGTCGGAATTCTCCGGCGCGACAAACGCCGCCAATGCCAGGGGTTGCAACCGGTTTCTCCCGCCTGCTCTTTGCACGCGGAAACGCTCACAGGCCTGAGGGTCAAGGTGCGCCACTTCACCGGGACTCCGCAGCCAACCATCGGCATCTTCAAAGTAATAAGGGGGCCGCTGCGATTGGGGATCGGACCGGTCGAGCGTAATGTTGCGCCACTGCGATTGCCTGCGGAGCTTTCCCCACTGCTTAAGAAGTTGGGCCTGGGGATCCGCCGACCCAACGGTGGGTTCCCCCAGAGACAATTTGACATCCAGGTTCGAGATCCGGCTGGAGGTACTCGTTGGCAAGCCACTTACATTGTTCAGGTTCAGTTTTAGCCACAGTTCGTTACCGCCAAGCACCGGGGCGGCCTCCTGGTTGGAAACGACCAGTGAGCCGGGTTGCCATTTGTTACGGTCTTCCTCAAACGACCCGCCATTGGCCACCTGCTGCCAATCAAGACCGTTGGGGGAAATCGAGACACTGTTAATTCCACCCAGGCTGCGCGCATTTCCGGCCTGCTCAACGATCACTTCTACGTCCCTAATGGCCCGCTTGCCGTAGAACCGGTAAACCAGCGACCAGCCTCCTGGTCCTTGATTCCGAAGCTCGCCCGCTACCCAACTGTTGGGCCGATACTCGCTGAGGAATCCGTCACTTAAAAACCGGGGGGTTTGAAAATCTTCGTGGTATTGAAAGTGCCCCTCGTCGTCAGCGGTGATGGGAATTCCTTCACCTGCGGTGGCAACCACGGGCAAGAACACCAGTAGCAACCCCCAAAAACAATTGCGCATCAGAAACTGCATCTTACGCCTCTTGAGTTGATGACAAGAATGAAAAAACCTCCTGGCAAGAATACGACTGATTCTAATTCATGCGTTGCGCGTAGTCCATAATCCCGCAGTGAGACCTTTTACTGAACCCGCTTGCGCCTCTACGGCGGCGACTTCAACCTGGGTTCTCCCTGATCTGGCTCAACAGCATGGCCCCAGCCACCGGGCACTCTCAGAAAAGCCCCCGCGGGCGGCTAATACTCTCCGATCGAAACCTCATCCCGCCGGTCTCCCAGCGCCTGATAGAGCGGGTAATCGATGTTTTCAGCCAGAAATTTGACCGCACCATCGCAAAAACAAAAATTTGCGCCACCCGGGTGCTGCGACTTGGCACCTTGAACCGTCGGAGTGGAATGGCTGGCGTGGCAACCCTCCGAAGATGGGATCTCTCCGGCAGGTCCCGGAACCCCATTCTCACCGGCGCAGGTGGGAAAGTTGATCGGCGGCGTGGTGCCATACCACATGGCACGACCATCGGCCCAACCTTGCCAACTATGGCACCTGTGGCCACAGTAAGGGCGGATTTCAAGCAGGCCAATCGTTTTGGAAGTGCCATCGGTAATTTCGTGAAAATTGGCGGACCACCCACTGCGGGCAAACACGCCTGAAATTTTCTTGCCGCTGGTGGCCTGATCGCCCCCCCAGGGGAGTGTCCCGTAGCCATACCAGTTCTGACCGTCGCCATCCGGATCACCCCCTCCCACAATAGTTGCCAGGTTGCAGGGAACACTCCGTCCCATCTGCTGCGACCCGAGACTACCGGCATAGTTACCAACCGCAGAGGCATACGCATCAGGCTGCTCGTCGCAGTTTTCCTTGGCTACCAGTAGCGACCCCTGGCTCTCACTGGGACACAAAAATGCAGGCACCACGTGTTCGACCAACCGCTTTCCGCCAATGATCGAATGCTCCGGCTCAACGAGATCAAAGTCAATGCCGTCGTATAACGTCTGCTCTTCTAAAAATGGCAGTAGTCCGACAAGGTAACTGCAATCCTCGTAACCAGGGTGACCTCCGGCTTGCAGCGGAAACTGGCCGAAGGTGCTGTGGTAATTATGCAAAGCGATCCCGAGTTGTTTCAGGTTATTGGCACACTGCATCCGCCGGGCCGCTTCACGGGCGGCCTGCACCGCCGGAAGCAACAGCGCAACGAGGATGCCAATAATGGCAATCACAACCAGCAGTTCCACAAGGGTAAATCCCTTTGTTCTGCCTGCCGACAGGCTGGACTTGCGGTGATCCGATAAGCATCTATCCATTATTTTATTCTATCACACTTACATCCAACCGAACCTCGCGCAGGCAGACCAGGCAGTGCCACCTGTTACTGCTTGCGGGTCAATCGATCAATTCAAACTCAAAATGATTGTTGCCGTCAGTTTTCACAACCACCGACAGGCCGGATGTTTGGACCTGGCTGTACTTTCTGGGAACCACATACCGCAGCGGAGCCACCTTGGCCTTGCCATCGACCTGTGCCGCCAGCCACTCGTCCATCGACATCCCCGCCGGCGGCTCACACTTACTGACCGTCACCAGGTAATGACCTGGCCGTGCGCCTGGAGTGTCTACCTGGGAGGTGAAATAGGAACTGACTGCAAACTTACCGTCGGCGTTGGTCACTCCGCGGGCCGGCCGGCTGCCGGGCAAACGATCGCGAGGAATCAAAGCGACTTCGGCTCCTTCGACCGGCGAACCCTTGTAGTGGACCCTGCCCGTGGCAGGGATCGTGCCGGTCTCGGTACGAGAGCAGGACGCCAGTGCCGTGAAAACTACCAGCACGACCCAACAGGTGCGGCACCTGCCAGCCGCATCGCGGCCCAAAAAATGGCCCCTCGTAAAAAACTTCGATATGAGTTGCACTTCTATAACCATGCTGGACTGCCGGGTGGTCGGTTGTGGGGATCTTTGAGGAAGCACATTACGAAGGGGCCATTTTAGTATAAAATAACCACAGCAGTCGATCGGTTTGGATGGTTATTGAAGAGCCCTCGCTGCTGGTCAGGCACCCGTTCCTGGTCAGGCACTCGGCTGCAAAATAGGATGAAGTTCGATCTCATTTCGACAATATCATAGGTTTTGCTCACGGTCTCCGGGAGAAACTATCATGCAAAAATCAATGACGCTTGTTCTGCTTTGGGCAATTACCTGGGGAACCCCTGCCGGCTTGGTTAGGGCTGAGGAAAATATTTCACCCCCCGCCGAACCCCACTGGGAACTTTTTTTGGATGACTACATTATCGAACGGAGTACCGGTTTTCAGCGCGTACTTCATCACCCGACCCCGAAGGGCGTGGTCCTTCCCCCCGATCTACCCTGGGAAACGCAGGGGCTTTCGATACTCCATGTAGGCCGGCGGCGCGATGGCCGGCTCGAGTGTTACTACCGCGTTCACGGGGTCAATATCCCGGGCGACACAACCGCGTATGCCGTTAGCGAGGATGGCATCCATTGGGAGAAACCGATGCTGGGCCTTGTCGAAGGGCCTGGCGGTACCGACAACAACCTGTTGCCGTGTGGTGCGCCCTTTGCGCTGGGACAGTTCGGCAACATCACCGATCCGGAGAAACAATTCCAGCTTGCCCTGGGAGACAAGCCGCTGGGGCACAAAATGGAGGTCTACTTCGCCCGGGAATTGCCTGACTGGGAGAACGATCCCAACTGGCGAGACAAGCTGGTGGCAGCAGGGGTGAAGCCAAGCTACAAACTGGGACTCCATTTCTGGGACGACCAGCACGACGAGTGGGTCTTCATGCGGCAGAGCCCCAACCACCCGCCAGCCCGCTGCGTGGCCAGGTGGGCTACCAAGGACCTGCAAAACTGGACGGTTCGCCCGGTCTTTTACCCCGATGCGCATGACGGCACCGATCCACGCTTCTTTGACGAAATTTACGGGATGCACGCGATGCATACCGAGGGAGTGATACTGGGGTTTGCCGAATGGTATATCGGCGACCAGACGCGACCTGACATGGCCGTGCTCGAACAAGAAATGATTGGCCGCGTGCACATGAAGGGAACGATGGATGTACGGGTTTCGGTCAGCCGCGACGGTGGGTTTACGTGGGACCGCACCGTCAGCCGCGAGCCCTGGATTGCCAACGGCGCCGAGCAGGACAGCTACGACCGGCTGGTCCGACTGCACGCCTCGCCATTGAGAGTTGGCGATGAAGACTGGTTCTACTGCACCGTGATCAACGGCGACCATGGTTCGGCGTTCGATTACTACAAAGACGGTCGCCATCCCCAACACAGTGGTGCACTGTACGTACAAAAACACAACCGGTACGTGAGTCTCACCGCTGGCAACACGGCCCAGTTCCTGATTACCAAGCCGCTGGAAGTCACCGGAAAAACGCTCGAGTTGAACGTCGACGCCGGCCGGGGCGAGGTGTTGGTCGGAATCGGAATTGACAAAACGATTACCATTTTTAACACGGCCGGACTGCTACCAAACTTCATGGTTCGTGACCGTCAGGGCAACACGCACCTGGAGGAAGGGTTTAAGATCAAGCAATGCAAGCCGATCCAGGTCGACAGCATTGAGCACACCGTCCAGTGGAAAGAGGCCAATCTCGAATCGCTGCTGGGAAAAACGGTAAGGCTCTACATCATGGTCCAGGATGCCGACTTGTACGGCTTCCGGTTCAAATAACCATGTTTGTAGCACCGAAAAAACAGTACCTGCCGGCCCAAACAGGCCTGCAGCCGGCCTGAACCGGTGCGGGAACACCCTGGCTGCAGATTGCTCGGCCCCATACACCCCCGGTGCAAAGACCCCAGGAACGCTGGAAGGGACAAACATTACTTGAACCGAAACCCGTACAAGTCGGCATCCTGAACAGAAATATAGAGACGGACGGTCTTGCCCAGCAGTGACTTGAAGCTGGCCTCCTGAAAACGGACATCGCACTCAATGCTGTCGACCTGGACCGGGTCGCAGTCGTCAAAATAAAAGCCCTTTTCAAGGTGGGTATCGCCCCAACGATCTTCAACCATCCAGTGGGGCAGGTTGGCCTCGAAAGGCCACGCATCCTGCTTGTGTTTCATCCACCGGTCGGTGCCCACCGCAACTTTGACCTCGCCATGACTTGCATCGACGTTCAGCTGCAAGGTCTCACCGGTGACTTCCAGCGGTTCGGTGATCAGAATGCGTGGCCGGTTACCAGCGGTAAGGCTCACGTACCGGTTGTGTTTCTGGGTGTACAATGCGCCCTGAAAGGTTACCATCTGGTCGCGCGGATAGCCAAGATAAGAAGCATGATCCCGGTCGCCCACCCTTGCATAAAACCAGTCCTCGTCACCCATCCGTAGCGGTGGGCAATCGAGTCGCACCAACCGATCATAACTGTTTTGTAGGACCCCATGAGGAATCCAAGGCTCGCGGCTGACGGTTCGGTCCCAGGTTTTCCCTCCGTCGCGGCTGGTCACAATACGAACTTCCATCGTTCCTTTGGAGGTGTCGCTGCCAATCAGGCCCTTGTCATTGCCGGTCGGATGCGTCTCGTCTCCGATAAACCAGTAAGCAAAACCAAACACCATTCCTTCCAGATGCACCCCCATCATCCCGTAACACTCGTGAAAGTAACGCGGATCGGTCGAATCGTCGGCATCCGGATAGAGGTAGTTATCGAGTTTCCAACTCTTCATATCAGGCGAAGCATACCGCCCTGAAACCCGCGTAGGCGGATGGTTGGGTGCCTGCCGCATGACAACCCACTCCTGGTGAAGATCATCCCAGTACTCCAGCGTGGTGTAGTGGCTGTGAATAAAACCGCCCGAGTCAACCAGTTTCTCCTCCCACTGGGGGTCATTGATAAAATCAGGAAGCTCTTTGCAAAAGGCAATCCGTTGAGGGATACCGTAATTGAGTCCCAGCGCGTAGCGTTTTTCAGGATCACGTACATTGCCGTGCAAAAACAGGTTGCGGGGATGGCCACAAGGCACCAGGTTGTTTGTCTTTAGATAGACGTCATTGGCGTCACCACTGCCCAACGAAACTCCCAGCGGCAACCGCCGTTGGTTTCCCACCTGGGTAGGGCCTTCGACCAGGTTGAGAACCGGCTTTTTCCACACAATGGCGTCGTCACTGACAGCATAGGCGATTCGGCTTGCCACCCGCATACCTGGTTCGTGCCACAACGTCTGGTAGTAGCATTCATAGCTGCCATCCTGCCGGCGACCGACATAAAAAGGCGCTACGCCAAAGGTCTCCCACGGTTTTTCCGCCTTGAGCACCACTCCCCGGGGTTGGGGGCGGTGAAGGATGCGCTGAAAACCGGTGCTGCGGGTGACGGCATGATTGTCCAAAAAAAGGTGCCAGTGGGGTTCGGCCGGTTCGGTTTGGTTTGGCTGCCGCGCAACGGGTTGGCCGCAGGCGGGAGCGGAAAAAAATGCCACGCCCGTTAGCATCAGAAAACATGCAACTCTGGGTAGGTAATGCTTCATGGATCCAACTCCTTAAACAGAAAGTAATGCGCAACTCCTAAGGGGAAATCGGCGCTGGCCACTTGAGGTGGTGATGAAGAAAGTCGTAGGCTCCCTGGCCAAAAATCGTGTGTGGTCCATCAAACCACTCGATCGTGGTGCGATCGGGAATTCCCAACTGTGCCGCGTAGAGGAACCGCACCCGGGCATATTCCCAGGCAACCGTCCAGTCGTCGGCCACGAAATCATGATGGCCCCGCTCGACCATGAAAGGTCGCGGGGCAATCAGTGCTGCCATCTCGGCATAGTTAAAGGTGTGGCCAAGATTCCACTCAAAACTTTCGTACTCGTGTGAGTTGACGTAGCTTCGCGGATTGGCCGTTGAGGCGTTCTTGTCGACCCATTCGTTGAAGTCACCAGAACAAATGGCCACACAGTAACCGCTTACCAGGGGAGTAATTCGCATCGCTGCCCTCCCCCCGTAACTCATGCCGTAAAAAGCAATTCGCTGTGGATCTACAAAATCAAGCGTGCCGAGCCAGTCGACGATCTGCTGATGCTGCGGCGTAATCAGGGCGAAGATGGTTTTTCCGAGTGTGTTCGATTTGCGCTGCAGCGTCCGAAACCGATCATTCAAAAGATACAGGTTCTGGGGAGCAAAGGTCACGAATCCGCGTTCAGCCAGTGTGGTGGCAAAGGCCTTATAGTAGTGGTAGCGTTCCTCTCCTACAACGCTTTGCGCCCGGCCATTGAGACCATGCTGACACACAACGACCGGACGCTGCTCGGAGGGCACAATTCCCACCGGAACGGTCAGGAGGCCGTAGGCAAACAGGCCATCGAATACGTCAAGCACAACCTCGTAGCGTCTCCACTTGGGCGACTGGTCAACCAGGCGAGTGCGAGGATTGGCCGCAAGCCGCTTGAGATCAAAGTGGCCTACCACGTTTTCAGAAAATGCCTGGCGAAATGGTTCGACCGACGCCAGGTAGGCATCGACCGAGGTCGTATCAAGCTTGTCCCAGAACTGGCGCTGGCGGACGTGGTGGCTTTTTCGGAGCAGCTCTTGGGTGTGGCGATCGATCGCATCCTGCTGCCTCGCTTGCCGCCGGTCGGTGTGCCACAAACTCTCAGGCGCACTGAGCGCATCCCCTGGCGCCGCAAGCGTTGTGCCCGGCGAAAGCGACTGGAGAAAATGGCCCAACATGGCTTCCGATCCTGGCGCCTTGCTGGCCACAACCTTCAGCCACCGGTCACCGCCGGCAGCTCCAGCAAGCTGCCGGGCTCGGGCCACTTTTTCGGCAACTTCTTCTGCCGGTGCGGCAATGATCTCATACGGTGCACCCCGCTCTTTTCCAACTCGAGGACGGAGAACTTCCGGTGCGGTGCCTGTTTCGACCAACAAATCCCTGGGGGCGACCATCGCAGCCAGGCCCACGTCGCCGTACTCCTTGACCACCGAAAAAACCATCCGATCGGCCGGCTGGCTCCAGAGTCGGTCCAGCTGGCCGAAGGCGCCGCTGACGGCGGTGACATCAATCCGCGGATCGACAGCCCCGGCGTACCAACTGATCAAACCGCCATCTCCCCAGCCAATCACGCCCACTGGGCGCCCGCGTGGGCTGGTCGACTGAAACGAGTCCACCACGGCCAGGACCTTTTGAACTTCATAGCCGGTCATCGTGCGCCCCATCACGTAAGCGGCGCGGTGCAGCCACTCACGATGGGAAATTCCCTGCTTTCGAACACTCCGCTCGACCAGCACTGGAACCACCACCCGGCAGCCGCTTTCGGCCAGGCGGCGCGCATACTGGCTCCCCTCGGCCAGGCCCGGCTCAAGGCCACAAAGCTGCTCTGGCGAAACGTCACAATGGGCAATAGCAACGATGTCAGCAACCGGCTCCCGGCCGACCGGCACCAGCAGCAAGCCTTCTCCCTTGACGTCTCCAAAGGCGGACCACTCGATCGCAAAAATGTCGTAGCGGTTACCGCCGGCAAGTCGTGCCGGATGGTCGGTGGTCGCCACCAGTGATAGGGGCGCTGGCGAGGGCCGGTCGTCATGCAGGCCCAAAAGATGGCCGAGGCGGGTGCGAGCGGTCGTGATCGAAGCCTTATAAGCGGCCGGCGAGGTCCCGTTGCGGCGCCACCGTTCTTTGGGATCGCGGGTGGCCTGGTCAAGCTGGTCGAGCAAAAACAAATCTGCCGCAGCAACCAGCTCCGAAGCAATATCGCCACTCCTCTCAAGGAGAGCGGTGCCCGCCAACGGACCCGGGTCCGGGCCATTGGCTGCGACGTGGCTGGCCAGTCCTGCCCAAACACTCAACAAGCCAGCTCCGATACGCATCAGCCGATTCTGCATGGGTTGGCCCGCTCACTCTAAGCTGGAGAATTGGTCGTTTCAGCAAGACGTCACTTGGCCATTGTAACAAAAAAGCCTGCCTGCTTGAGCAAATCCTTTGCGGCGAATCCTTCACGGGACGCGAAAGCCGGACAGCGGCCACGAAGCACGACGGCTGTCTTAAAAAGCTGTCTTAAAAACAACTTGTGCAGCGGGTACGGCGACAAACACCATCGCCAGGCCGCCCGTCTCGGCCAAAAATCATCCCCAGCAAGATTGTCATCCAGGCGAGGGCCTGGCCAGGCGGCTCAGGAACCGCCGTACCGTTGCCGGCAGCCCCGCTGCCAAAACGCGTTTTCCAATACGTGTAGTCAACCCGGTAAACGTGGCCATCGCCAGTACCATCGGCGGGGAGATTGCTCCCTGTTTGGCCAAGCGAGTCGCGCCACCCCGTGTAGTCGGCAGCATCCACCGTCCCATTCTCGTTGTAGTCACCCGGTACTCCCCCCCCACCACCACCACCGCCAATGACCGACTGGATCGCATCCAGGTAGAGGCCATCGGGATCACCGATGGTGGGCGCG
>JAKVCB010000052.1 GCA_022448345.1 Pirellulales bacterium | reverse complement strand
GAATCTCCGAAGTTGATGTCGACGGCAACCTAACAGGCCAACCCTCTCTTTCGCTCAAAGACCTGGAGAACTTTCGCCAATGGGAAAGCCGTACACCGGGACACCCGGAATTTGGCCATACTACGGGCGTGGAGACGACGACCGGACCACTTGGACAAGGATGTGGCAACAGCGTTGGAATGGCGATTGCTCGTCAATGGCTTGCCAGCCGTTATAACCGCCCAAATTTCGAGCTTTTCAACTTCAACGTATGGGTCCAGTGCAGCGATGGTGACTTAATGGAAGGGCTCTCCTCAGAAGCGGCCTCGCTCGCAGGCCACCTCAAGCTTTCGAACCTATGCTGGATTTACGACAGTAACCGAATTACGATCGAAGGCAAAACTGATCTTGCCTTTAGCGAAGACGTAGCAACTCGATTTCGCGGACTAGGTTGGAATGTCCTCACCGTCGACGATGCCAACGACACCAAGGCTCTCCGCACGGCTTTCCAGGGATTCCTCGATCACAACGACGCCCCCACCATCATTATCGTCCACAGCACAATCGCCTGGGGGGCACCCAATGCAGCCGACACCTCGGCCTCTCACGGCGCTCCATTGGGTGAAGAAGAAATCGCACTCACGAAAGAAACCTACGGGTGGTCCTACGACAAATTTACCGTACCCGATGGTGTCTACGAACACTTTTCCAACACGCTCGGCACCCGGGGCTCGGCAGCGAGAACCGACTGGCAGGCACTCTTCGCAAAATACCAGGAAGAATACCCTCAACTCGCCCAGGAAGTTACCCAGATTCAAAACGGGGAATTGCCAGACGGGTGGGATGCGGACCTGCCGGAATTCGAGGCCGATCCGAAGGGCATCGCGTCACGCGCTTCGGGAGGAAAAGCCCTCAACGCCCTGGCAGCCCAGGTGCCGTGGTTGTTGGGCGGCTCGGCCGACCTGGCCCCCTCGACCAAGACACTCCTAGCCGACGAAGAAGGCTTTGGCCCGGACAATTATGGCGCCCGGAACTTTCATTTCGGAATTCGCGAACACGCAATGGCCGCTGCAATCAACGGCATGGCACTCTGTGGACTCCGCGCCTATGGGGCTACGTTTTTCGTCTTTAGTGACTATTTGCGGCCCTCATTGAGACTGAGTGCGTTGATGCACCTGCCTAGCCTAACTGTCTTCACGCACGACTCCATCGGTGTTGGCGAGGACGGCCCAACACATCAACCAGTTGAACAACTGGCGGCCTGCCGAGCCATCCCTAATTTAGTAGTGCTGCGCCCCGGTGACGCCAACGAAGTTTCCGAGGCATGGCGAGCCGCCCTCGGCCAGACGAATCGACCCGCGGCCCTGGTGCTCACCCGCCAGAACCTACCCACCCTCTGTCGCAAGAAATACGGAGCGGCAAGCGGAGTCAGGCAGGGTGGATATATCGTGGCTGATTCGGATGCCCAACAGCCTGATGTTATCCTGATTGCCACCGGCAGCGAACTCTCGCTGGCGGTTGAAGCTCACGAACAACTGCTGGCCGACGGCATACAGAGTCGTGTTGTCAGCATGCCTTCCTTCGAATTGTTTGACGAGCAATCTCCCGAGTACCGAGAGAAGGTACTTCCTCCAGGGGTAACTGCCCGCATCGGAGTCGAAGCTGGCATTGCCCAAGGTTGGGATAAATACCTTGGCTTCGAAGGCCAATTCGTCGGTATCAATACCTTTGGCGCCTCGGCACCCTACACCGAGATCTATCGAAACCGAGGCCTCACCACCGAAACGATTGTCGGCAAAGCAAAAGAGATGCTGGCAACTTGACCTGTAGCCCCAGGCCACCAACTGCGGTCTCCACGAAAAGCAACAGGCGGTAATCAATGGGCGACGAGAACGTTTGACCCTATCGGCCATACGCTTTCCGTCAACCCATCATTAGCTTGCCCAATCGCTTTCCTCCTCTTCAGGATGTTCCTCGACATCAAGCGCCTTTAGATGCTGCGCCGCAAAAAAACGGCTCATGACGAGCCGAACAGGCACCAAGCCGGCAATGAACAGCGGAAACAAAATGCCAAACATACTTGCCTTGACTGCCCAGAGAACAGACAAGCAAATCAATTGAATACCTGTAAATTTATGGACGGTCTTCCATGGCACCTGCCGAATGTAATGCGTTGACGGATACAGCGACGGATCGTGTAGCCATAGGCTGAGTCGCTCAAAAAACTGATTGCCACTCATAGAAACAATCCCCATAAACAAAAACAGTCCATACAACACAGCCATCGGTATCAGCTTCAAATACCCCAGCAACAACAATGAGGCACCAATTAACAAATGAACAGCCAGACCGGTAATACGATTTTCCTGAACCTTAACAATTCGCTCCCGAGTTTGACCGTCCGCTAACACCACCTCTTCATTCGTAGCCAGGCTACGCACATGATTGATCGACCTGACGGTTGCTGCGACCAGCCATGGCAACCCAAACAAGGAGCAACAACCCACCAACAGACCAACCAAGCCCAGGTCGTAATGGTAGGCGGCACCCTTTTCTAACTGATGATCCGGACTGTTTACCAACCGTGCTGTGATATTCTGATCGAGGAACACAAGCACTGCCCCCAGCAACGCCGGCCCAATCGCTGCATATTTAACCCACGCCGGCAGTGCCGGATCCCACGGATTCACTAGCCAGGGGCGTCCGGCAGTGGTCTGAAAAACTTCAGGGGCTGGCAAAGTCTCCAACGCGACCTCATGAAATTGAAATGCCAGGATTGCCATCGCACCAATGGCAACGGCTGGCCCAAAATCGGCAAAAAATTCTCGCATCTTGGGCAACAAGTAGGGACTGCGGCGAAACCTTGAAAGCGCCATGGCAATCGTAAACGTACCCAAAGCCAGCAGCAGAGACAGAAAGGCTGTTGCATGCTTTCCACTTGCATCCAAGTCTTCAAATAAACAGGCCAGCGATGTCATTGCCTCGTAAATAAAAATTGCTGAAATCAGTGCCGCGAAAATTTCGTCGGTAAAGCGGGTAAAGTAACGCATCAAACACCCGGCGTCAGCAACTGCCATTATGAGAACAAAGATCATCGTCCAGCCCCCTACCCACGCATAGGCTGGTAAAAAGGGAATCCCCAAATCGCTACAGATACCGTACAAACTGGCAATAAATACAAGCAGTGGTCCTGTGCCTCCCAGAAGGATGAGAGGCTGACCTGAAAATAATGCATAAATCACTCCACACACCGATGAAGCGACGATCATTTCAATGGCACCAATTCGGCCTTCGGTTAGTATGTCCATCACCCCACCGAAGGTGACTACCGGTGCCAGGCATGCAAAGAATAGAAACAGCGTCGAACTGACAGTCTTGAAACTAAGACCGTCACGAAAATCAGATCCATAGTGGGGCCAACGGCGTTTTATGTCGTTAACAACGCCGCCACACAACCGGCCCGTGTAGATAAAGGGATCTTCTGTTGACGTGTCAACCGGTTTTGGCTTTTCGATGGTCCGCTGCGAGTAGGACTCCAGAGCAGAGGTCAAATCTTCCGTGTCTTGAGCGATTGCCGCTTCATAACGAAACTGGTCATCCGACATCAACCGGGCCACGTCAGTAAGCGCGTCAATATGCTTAACGACAGCGGACTCAGGCCCCAACAGTACAAATACAAACCTTGTTGAGATGCCATCAGGAGCCCCCAGGTTCAGGGGACGGGCAAGCCTCAAAAAGAGAATCACTTGCTCCTGAAAACAGTCCAGATAGGCATGGGGTACCGCTACCGCATGACCAATCGCAGTCGCCCCCTCGGCTTCGCGACGCTCTAATGCTGACACGGCCTGTTGGGCATGCTCGGACTGAATCTTCCCCTGCTCAACAGCAAGGTTCACAGCAGCCTGAAGAATTGATGAAAAATCGTTTGCATCGAGATTCAGTTGTACCAGATTCTGTTCAATCGATTGACGTAGTGGCGACATGATTGGGAGCTATTAAAAGTATAAAAGTAACTGGCCTGGCAACAGGAACGTGACACCTGCCACCACCATTGTTCTGCAAACCACAGATTCTGTTCAATAATCCCACTCGGCCGCAATGGGAACTCAAAAAACTTGTGCCGAGGGCCGAGAACTTGCCCAGAAACCGTGAAATTTCCATAATAACAATTGTTCCTACGGACATCGACTTCCCCGATATTTTGAGACGACTGGCACCCCCCAACCGCAATTCGAGGTTTTCATGCAAATTAGCGTCGTTGTGTGGACCTTCCTTCGATGGCTGCCACTGGGAGTCCTCCTGCTTGGCTTTCCATCCCGACTGCTCGTTGCCGCCTCCCCGCAACCTGAAACTGGCGATTTGCTCCTGTCGATTTCCTGCCCTGACTTGGCGCAACTCGACGATTGCACCACCCGCCTTTCCAGGCAACTTCAAGTACCAATCCCAAGTCCCCTGCCACTGCTGAGGACGATTACGGGAAGCGACAACGGAATCGATCCCGCCGGCAGTCTGTGCTTGCAACTGCTCGCCGGTCCCACCCTTTTGGCTGAACCAAGGCTTTGCTTACAAGTTCCAGTCGCCGACTTTGATCGTTTTGTCACTAATTTGGGAGGCCATCCCGGAGACAAGCTGACCACCTTGCACCTGGCGGGCCAAAAGCTTGCTGCCGCAAGACACCACGCAACGGTTTTGCTGATGGACGAAACGGACCGCCCCATCCTGCAAAAACTTCTCGCCCGGAACCATTTGCCTGCCGACCAACCGGAATGGAAAACGTGGAATAAAGAGCACGACCTGGTGATCCGCCTCACCAGGCCCGGGCTGCAACTGATTGCCAACCGTTCTCGGATCACACTTGCAATCCACAATCCTGACGACGAACCTGCCTACGAGCCTGACACGATTGCCCAACCGGTCCAACGCACCGATTCCATTGACCGGTCTGCGACCCGTTGGCATCCTGTGTGGGAGATGCTCGAGGAATTCATCCACCAGTATCCGCTCGTTGAATTCATGCTGCCGCACGCCCAGTCCCTGGCACTTGGGCTGCGAATCCACAACCAGGCAGATCTGTCTATTGAACTTCGCTTGCAGTGGCACGACGACTCCCCTTTTTCCGGCATCGCGGCGAGTGACGCTTTGCGTGTGGATGAGACAGATCGTTTCCAGGAAAAACCCTTTATCTCTCTTGCCGGCGGCTTGTCACAACCGGCAGTCATGGGCCCTCTGGCAAAGTCCTACGTCCTCTACCAACTCGAGAACCTGGCAGACTACGGCAACGATAAATATCAACAGCAGGATGCGGACAAATTCGCACACCACGTCGAGGCCATCCTGAATGACACCCAGGCATTGTCGGTGGTTCAACGAAATACTGGACCGGATGAAGGGGTCTATGGAAACACGTTCCTGTTATTGCACACCCAAAACGCCACTCGAGTTCACAACACATTTTCCAAGGCCCTCATGTCCTGGAATTGGTTAATGGATAATGCCGAGGGGGACATTTGCTTGCAGTTCAATTCCACACCGATATCGATTGCGGACAAACCGGCCACCGAATACACGGCCGACATGCTCAAGGCCGTTGATGCGACACCTTTGCCCGAGGTCAAAGAGGCGATGCGAGCACTCTTTGGTCCCGGTGGGCTCTATCGCATGCAACTTCTCCTGGTGAACGATAAAACCGTCTTGCTGGGAAATGCCACGGTCGCACAAACAGAACAACTCCTTGCAGAACTTGGTACGGACGGCCCCCGGATGCTCGAGTCGAAAGAAATCAAAGCACTGAAAAAACTTTTTAAGCGCAAACCACATTTTGAGTTTTATCTCGACATCAGCGAACTGACACGCCATCAAGAACGGGCCCAAATGGCAGAACTCGGCCAAATCCTTGGTGGTCCGCTGGTCCGTCAGTTTCCCGACACCCCCCCCGTTGGTGTTGCTCTGCGATTGGACCCCGGCGAGTTCCATGCCACGCTAGCCGCCACGGACAAAACCCTCAGCGGCCTGGTAAAATACTTGCAGCGTAAACCGTAACGCTCTGCGAAGGGGACTCCAGAGAGGTCAGCTGTAACACGGACAGCCCCAGTCCTTCCAGGGGGCCGCTGCCGCCACCAACAGCAAACCCACTGTGGCAACAAGCCCCCCGCCTGACCACGGGCACCCGCTTGCCAGGCGGGGGCGAAAAAACGCTCCCCCGGCATACTGAAAACAATCCGCACGACCTGCCAAAATCTGCTCCCCCTTCGCCTGGACTGTTAGGATCAGTCTTGCCCGCACAGACCGAATGTTGATAATCCAGGGCCCGGTCGTCGTTTTGCGAATACATAACAAGTCAAAAATCAAATCGTGCAATCGGGATAAAACCTAGATCACCCTAACTTCAGCACTTGGTACGATTTCCCGCCGCGAGAAATCTCCGGCCGACCACCATGGGGCCGGCGATTCGCAACATACCAGCACAAGAGGTGCAGCATGCCACGCAATCGAACGTACGAGAATGCAGCCCAGGCCATCGGCGATACGCCTATGATTCGACTTAACCGAATCGTCCCCCCGGAACATGCAACCGTATTTGCCAAGTGTGAGTTCTTCCAACCACTCAACAGTGTGAAGGACCGTATTGGTACGGCCATGATCGAGGCGGGCGAGCGGGATGGCAAGATCAACGCCGATACTCGGATTATCGAGCCGACCAGCGGCAATACAGGCATTGCTCTTGCTTTCGTGTGTGCTGCCAAAGGGTACCATCTAACGCTGACGATGCCTGACTCGATGTCGGTAGAACGCCGCGCATTATTGAGAGCGATGGGATCTGAATTGGTCCTCACACCAGCTGCAAACGGCATGAAGGGAGCAATCAACAAAGCGATCGAGCTTGTCGAAAATGACGCCAACGCGTGGATGCCTCAGCAGTTCGAAAACCCCGCCAACCCGGCCATCCATGAAGCGACCACCGGTCCGGAAATATGGAAAGATTCCGGAGAAAATATCGATGCCATCGTCGCTGGTGTGGGTACAGGTGGAACGATTTCTGGAGTGAGCCGTTACATCAAAGCAAAAAACCACGACTTTAAAGCCATTGCCGTTGAACCGAGCGACTCGCCGGTTATCTCGGGCGGAACCCCGGGGCCCCACAAGATTCAAGGAATTGGCGCCGGGTTCATCCCGAAGAACCTTGATTTATCAGTCGTCGACGAAACCGTTTCGGTCAGCAACGAAGAAGCCTTTCAGTGGGCCCGCCGCTTGGCGCGTGAAGAAGGGATCTTGGCAGGAATTTCCAGCGGTGCAAATGTTTGTGCCGCAGCGAAAATCGCTGCCCGACCCGAGTTTGCAGGAAAGCGAATTTGCACCATCATGTGCAGCCTTGGCGAACGCTACCTTTCAACGCCTCTATTTGAAGGGCTCACCGGATAAAGCCCTAACGGCGGCTGCCCGTACGAGACCGAAAGCTTCTGGCCCGCCAGTCCCGGCTCCGGTGCAGTAGCAAGTGAAATCTGCCTGGCCGGCACTGACCTTGTGGCCCCCGATCGCATATAATTAGGTCATCCGAACCCTAATCCCCATCTGAGATGCGCGTGTCGCTGCCAATCCTTCCCATCGTCGACCAACCCGCTGAGGAATCGGGTCCTCTGGACCAGCCACAACGGCCTCGCTTGCCGGAATGGCTGCGAGTGAACCTACCCTCAGGAAATAGCCTGGCGGTCTTCAATAAGACACAGGACGCCGTTGATTCCAATGCGCTTCACACGGTGTGCGAAGAAGCCCGCTGTCCCAACATTCATGACTGCTGGGCCCGCGGAACGGCAACCTTCATGGTCGCTGGCAGCCACTGCACACGTGGCTGCCGGTTCTGCTCGGTTGAAACGCTCAAATCACCCGATCCCCCCGACCCATCTGAGCCATCCCAACTTGCCACCGCGGTTGAGCGGATGGGCCTTTCGCATGTCGTTATTACGGTGGTCAACCGCGACGACTTGCCTGATGGCGGAGCCAGCCATTACAAGCATTGCGTTGAGGCAGTCCACGACCGATTGCCTGAAGTAACCATCGAACTGCTTTCCAGCGACCTCCAGGGGGACTGGGAAGCCCTGACTCACCTTCTCGAGGATAGCCCACTTTCGGTTTTTGCCCACAACGTAGAATGTGTTCCGCGATTAGACAGCCTGGTGCGCGACCCCAGGGCATCCTTCGAACTTAGCACACGTGTTTTGAAAAAGGCACACCAATTACGACCCGACCTGCTGACCAAAAGCAGCGTGATGGTCGGGCTTGGTGAATCAGACGCAGAAGTTAGCGCCGCCATGCGTCAGCTTCGCGAAGCCAGTGTCGATCTAATTACACTTGGGCAATATCTGGCCCCAGGGCGGGCGGGAGAACGCTTTTTGCCCGTCGACCGCTTTGTGACGCCAAAACAGTTTTCGGCATGGTCAGAGGAAGCTCGCAAGCTTGGTTTTAAGGCCGTGGCATCCGGACCTCTGGTTCGCAGTTCCTTCCAGGCAGGCTCCCTGCTGGCAGAAGCACGCCAGCAGTGAATCGCCCCAAACGACAATCGACACCCAGCCCTTTCCATCACCGGCGGTCGTCGACCAGGCTCGAACGTACTGCCTACCGGGCAGGCCGCAGGCAAAAAGCATCTTCCAATACCCACCGGGAATTGAGGAGGGCGGCGGCAAAAGGCTCTGCCTCCAGGAACCGGGCCAGGACTCCAAGCGCCTGCAATGACAACCCGGCGTAATGATCTTTACCGGTGGTACCGCCAACCCTGTTGAACAAGTCTGCCGCCCGTCGTGCATGTCGACCAATTCCATCACGATTTCCCTCACGGGCCTTGACCCCGGCCGCGGCCAGTTTGATCAAGCCCTTCAGAAAATCGGCCGTGGTTCCACGGCGTCCCGCCGCGTGCCACAAGGCTTCCCACGCTTCGTGCGATTCCCAATAGTAACCGTGATTAAAAAGGTCGATTCCCCGCAAGTACGCAGCCGAATTGTCCCACCGACCGGGATCCAACAGGGTTACTTCCGTTTCCTTTTGGCCAAACAAGTGCCCTGCCGGATCTCTCAACGGATGTGGTTCATAGCCGGACACATACGAGTAGGGAGGTAACGGCGCGGTCGTGAGCCGCGGACGGCCGACAACCCCTTCACCTGGGATAAATTTTGCAGACATGACACGCCTGGTGCTGAAGTGACTCGACCCCACCGTCAACTATCCGGACTCTCCCACTTTGGGGACAGGTAGTAACTCAGGAACGGGAACCTGCCGGGGTGACTGGACAGGGCGTTTGTTTGCAGGAACCGCACTGGGATTTTTTTCCGTGCTCTGGCCTGCCTCTTTGGCGGCCGGAACTTCTCCAAACGGGTTCAGGAAATTGAGACTGGGCAAACCCCAGCCGTTTCTTTTTTCGGAATTGTCGTTTTGCACTGGCGCCGATTTCCGATCCAACTCAGCCAGCAAATCTGCGTGCAGTGACAGCGTATCGTCACTCCGTGTTACCTCAGCCGAAAGACCGCGAAACCAACCGAGCAAGGGCAACTGGTAATCCTCGGGGATGACGGTTAACAAAAAGCGGTTTTCAGGAACCGTTGCATCCGAAACCCAAACAGGCCGTCCACCCGGTTCTTCGACAACGATATAGTCGCCACCAAGGGGCGAAACAAATTTCCCGGCAACCAATTGTTCGGCAACGTCTTTTGCTTCGTTACTAGATACATGCAACTGGCTCACAAGCGAGTTCATAAACCGACTGCCACTCGCCGACGTTTGCCGAGCCTGCATATAACCGAACCCAGTAATAGTGGTCGCAATTTGCGCGTCAGACAAATCACTGATATGCAAACGGATTTGAGCAGGTCGCCCGGTTGGCACCATCTCCAACTGAGGTCCAACTTCCTCTAATACATCCTTACGAAATGAAAATAGAAAGAACTCGCCGATGCGACGCTGCCATGTCTCAAGCAACCCCAAAATACCCCGACATTGAGCGTATCCATTTGCATCATAGCCATTGCGGGGCGGTCCGAAGACATGATCGAGGAGGTAAAGCCGTGGCCACGCTCCCACAAACCCGCGAATCGATTGCTGGTAAGCCCCCGCAGGCACGGCCCTCCCCTCGCGTACCATCAGCGAGGTACAAAAGTCGAGCAGGCCACCAAACAGGTGCATCGACTTTCCGAGTGGCTGCAATACGATCTCTCCTGAAGCGACGACCCCGACAATCGGGGCGACGCCCAGCGAAGTTGCCGGCCCCAGTTTGTTGGCCCAGCCAGCCAGCTTTGTTTCTGAATAGCGTTCCAACCGAACATCGATGGCAATCTTTTCGCGATTGGAACTGGTATCCTCGGATCGGCGGAGCGCTACCGCCAGAGGCACAAACTTCCCTGCTTCCTTGCGCACCAGGTCTTGAAACTGCCGATAACGAGTCGCCTCCGCAGGCAAAACCCTATCGACTTGCATGTCGGCAATCGGCAAAAACCTGCCAGGAGTTCCCCGCACCGTATCGCGAAACGAATGGCCAACCCGAGCGAATGTCGTTCCATCGGCACGGTCCCCAAAGCCTTCAGGGAGCAATCCCACATCGATCAAATCACCAACGGTCTTGGCCGGCCACCCTTCGGCAATTGCCGCAAACTGCGCCATTCTGAGCATGCGGATTTCCCCTGCCGACCGAAGACGCCGTTCCAACTCAATGCGATAGTGCGGACTTGCCAGATTGTTAAAAAAAGGTGCGGAAAAATACCCAAAGAGCGAATCAGAACGGGTAAGCGGCATTTCGGATCGACTCCAGCAAAACGCGTCCGACCCCCCCAGAGATCCAATCCCTTCGGCGGCCTGATAAAACCGTTCCACCAGGTGACGGCAATTGGTCACAAGATGAAACTGGCCGGCAACCGCATAATAGGAACGAACCTGACCGTCAGGAGTAAAGAGAAATGAAACATCGTGACCGGCAATATCCACGCTCTCTTCGGTGATGTCGGGAAGGCTGGAGAATACTTCACGACGCTGGGCACGAAGACCGTTTGCCAACATCAGGTTACTCTTGGCTTCAAACAGAACTCCAACCGCAGCACCATCCCGAAAAAAGGGATCAAGCCCAATGATGGCGATATCGTTAATCACCGTGGCTCCCAGAACTCGACTCAGCATCGACTCTTTCAAGCCAAGCTGTTCTTCGGTCCTGGCACCAATATTGCGGTGAATACTCCGCATCACAAGCATGTTCGCAAGATCTCCTCGCCACCGATTGAGCGTGTCGCGAAACCACAAGTAGTTCTTAAAATCGCCAAAACGCAGATAGTAACACTCCTCCGGAACCACCCTCGAAATCGGTTCTACCTCAGTGTCGGCAGGTGGCTCAGGCCAGCTAAGGGCGCCTGGCACAACGTCCGGCAACGATTGTCCCTGAAGCTCCCTTCCCTCAGCCTGGCCTAGCAACAGGTTACGTTCCACCAAGGCTCGATACGTTTCATCGGCAAAGAGTTGAGGAAACAAACTACCGCCAGCCCCATGTTGCCTGAACAAAAGTCCCGGCGGTTCGGGCATCGGCTGCTTCAGACGTCGTGCCCAGGTTGCCGTAAGGTAATTTTGCACAGCCAGCGGGTACTCCGCAGATCGATGGATCTGCTCGTACATTTTTGCATAAGCCCTCCACCACTCTTTGAGCAATTCCCGGTGTCGGTGAGCATTCCTCTGTGGCTTGACCGCAACTTCAGACATCCTCGGCGCATAGACTTCCAGGTCAAGCGGCCCGTCGCCGCGAAACAAGAAGTAAATCTTCAACTTGCCGGGAAGATCGATTGGCAAAAACTGATTTAATAGTTTGGGTACCGAAGTCGCACTGACCACTGGGTAGAGGACCCGACCTGCCTGATCGCTTACGGAAAAGCGGTCATCCTGGGCTGCAATGCTTGCCTGCTCCGCCGTTCGTTCAATTTCAATTCGCCCCACACCCCATGGCTCACCCCAGCAGGCTTCGATACGAACCTCCGCCGCAGTGACACCCAAACAACAAAATACCCCAATCGCACCAATCGAAAAAACGTACAAATGGGTTCGACCTGTTCGCATAACCATTCTTTCTCAGAGAATTACCCCCCCACTGCCCTGCGTAACCTTCCATGCCTACGCAAATCTCCACACCTACACAAATCCCTACGTCAAACTACCGGGCCTCGCTATGCTACACACCTCCCTATGACTCAGGCAAGCATCCCCACCCAATGAAGGTTATCCACCCAGAAAACAACCCGTCGATGAAGAGCGCCGCTGGTGGACAATCGAGTCCGGCGATCAACCGCCATAGAGAACAGGTGCCCAACTCTCCCGCTTGGTGGTGCCGCAAAGTCTCCAGTTGACTACCGCTGCGTCTGGACGGCACTGGCAGTGCCAGGAGAACGAACCTGAATAAATCGTCCGTCAGACCGGCGAAGGGGACTGGCTCAGAGGCCATTCAGGTGAAGAGAGACTACCCAGTTGCCTGCGTTTTACCCCGCTTTGCTGCCGGCGTTTTCTAGCAGCCACAGTTTGACTGAAAAGACTTTAGTTGACCACAACTTCGTCAACCTGGTTCGTCTCGCTATTGAGCTGATAAACCTTGGTCACATCGGGGTGGGAAGGAACAGCATCAATGTAGTTGGCTACAACCAGTTCCTCCAAGTCCGATGGCCACACTTTGTGATCGTTGTAATGTGTTTGAACAAACGCGTTGAGCTGTGAAATGTGGTGTTCCGCCACCCCCGACCGGGACTTGTCCGTAAAACTGGCGACCTGGGGAACGATAACAACTGCAATAATGCCAAGGATGGCGAGAACTGAGAACATCTCCGGAAGGGTAAATCCCGACGATTTATGGTCCTGACAAGCACCCATGATCCATGCACTCCTGTCACTTCAACGGATTTCGACGTGGCGGACCTTATGACTGTCGTCAAGAGGGTCCAATATCGATAAAAAGGCCGTATCCTAGTCTAGGTCATCCGACCTGGCGCGCAGTACCGTTTTTTGGCGATCCTCCAGCTCCCTGACCAACTACGGTGAATTCCAGAGGCCACCCGACCAAAGTACCTGCCCGAAACAAGCGTCCTAGCGCCGTCACAATTGCTACAATCCCCGCAGAATTAACAACACATATCTATGGGCAGCTGGCAAGACGATAACCGTATCAGGCAGATCAAGCTGCCCCAGCATCGCCTGGCGACGTTACATTGTGTGACTCCTTCTTATCCAGCATCCAACAACGAATGAAATGACCGACGACCTCCGCAACAAGACCAGTGAAACGGCATTCGCATTTCGCGGTTACAACATCACTAATCTCGGCCGCACACGCGAGCTTCTCGAGCACCCGGCCTATGGCAACACGGTGGAACGTTACTTGCTGCAAGCGACACGCATTTGCTCCGAGGTGACTGGCCACCCGACTGATCTGCTGTGGCGAGTCCGCAACAACAAAGAACCCAGTCTTGAATCGTACGGCGAAGCACTCGCGCTGGTGATGGCTGCCGAACTGGCCCAGGTCCAGTTGCTGGAGGAATTTCACGGCGTCACCTACCAAAAGGCACGACTGGCGTTTGGGTACAGCCTGGGGGAACTAACCGCAATCAGTTGCGGAAGTGTTTTTAGCATGGAAGAGGTCTTAAGGATCCCAGTGGCCATGGCCGCTGACAGTGTCGAACTGGCCCACGACGCCACAATGGGCATTTTATTCTCGCGAGGGCCAGCCATCAACGAGGAAGACGTTGACCGCCTGTGCCGTCAGATTACCTCAGAGGGAGCAGGAACCATTGGTATTTCTGCAATCCTTTCACCCAACAGTTATTTACTGATTGGCCAACAGCAAACTGTCCACCGATTCAAGAAGGTCATGCACGAACGTCTGCCCGACCCGGCCCACATCCGCATTAATGACCATCGCTGGCCACCCCTGCATACACCGATTGTTCGCCAGAAGCATATTCCGGACCGCTCGTCCGTGATGATGGAAACGATGTCAGGAGGGTTCCAGCCTCCCTTGCCACCGGTTGTCTCGTTAGTGACTGGCAAACAATCCTACAACGACTATGGCGCGCGTGATCTGGTTCGTCAGTGGATTGACCATCCCCAGCGACTCTGGGATGCGATCACAGAAACACTTGCTTCTGGCGTGTCAACGATCGTTCATGTCGGGCCGCACCCCAATGTGATTCCCGCAACCTTCCGGCGCCTCACCGACAACGTCAACGACCAAATGGCTGGAAAGTCGATTGGTAGCCTCGGCCTGCGGGCAGCAGCCGGGCTGGCGCGCCGCCCCTGGTTGACCGCACTCCTGCCCTCTCAGGCAAACCTCTTGCGGGCCCCCTCGCTTCAACACGTGATTCTCGAAGACTGGCTACTTGAAAATCCCCCTGCGTAGCTGGACGAGTCACATTCCAGAAGGCAACGCTCTGAACGTCTTGTCCAATCAAGGACAACGACAACCACCACCTGCCTGAGTGGCCTGACGAAGAGCCACTTTTTGTGGCAATTCGCGCCAACCTGCCGCAAATAGTATCTCCCACACTATTCTGTGGCCCTTTTTACAGGCAATCTGTCGGGAAGCCACCCACTTTGTTGAGCTACTCCCTGAAACCGCTCTGGATGTTTGATTCGACCGCCGACCAACACCGGGTACCAATTCAAAAAACACCGCAAAAGTAGCGGGCGGCGTTAATCAACAACCGACTTCATGACCGCGGGATAGCAATGGCGCCAACTTGGCCACCGCGGTACCAGAACTCCCTTGGCTCGCCTTAGAAAGGACCCTGTCATGAACCGCCTCCCCAATCGCACCTCCCCCCTAACCTGGTGCCTTGCCATTGTCGCATCCCTGATGGTAACCGGGACATGTGCAGCCCAGTTTACGCCAACCTTTTCTATCGACTACCAAAGCCCAACAGCAGGCAGTACACCAGGAGCAGGAACAGGATTGGCAGACGGATTTTTTGGAGCTCCGATTGATGAGGGTCAAATTCTAACCCAGAGCAATCCAGGCCTTCCTGGCCCCAACCCGCCCCTCCCCGGGCCTTTGCCTGCCCCCGGAGTGATGGTTGACTCGGCACACGGATCTGCCCTTGGCACAGTTGCTGGCGGACTAGGTGTTCTACCTGGAACTTATAAAGGTGTGGAGGTCGACGCGTTGTCGTACGGCCGTGACCATGGAGAACAACTGGTCTTCTCCGTTGACGAATTTGCTAGAGGGATTCAAAACTCAACCCAAAACCACCCAAACGTCTTTAGTGAAGGCACCGCCGGTGCGCAGGAAGCCTCGGCCGACGTATTTTCCTACCTTGGACCCGCCGTCCCGACACAACTCACTGGCATTTCAGGTGCTGGCAACAGAGCGATCATCGACGGTGACGGTGTGGCCCCATTTGGTGGACCAGGCCTTGGATTAATCGAGCCAAATCCACCCAGCTTCTCAAGTCCATACGACCGAGGTGACAACCTCGATGCTTTGGACATCAACACCTCACCAGAGGACGTGTTTCGCCCAATCTTCTTTTCCTTAGACTCTAAGTTTCAAGACCCCCTTGAAGCTACGCCTGGGACCACACTCCCCAACACGGGGACTGCAATTGGAAACGGATTTTTTGGCGGCGATGTCGTCGTGACGCTTGCAGGTGCATTGCCTGTGCTGTACGCACCAGCATCTGCCCTGGGATTAGATATTGAAGGAACCGATACGGACGACTTGGATGCACTGGCACTCTGGGATGATGGCGTCTTGTCTTCGACCACGGGACTGCCCACCTTCAGCCCCGACCGTGACAAAATTCTCTTCTCAGTTCGGCGTGGGTCAAAGGTGGTTGGCATGCCCGACAGTTTGCTGGGACTTCCGATCGAAGAAGGAGACATTCTTGCCCCGCCAGTTGCTGGTGGATCAACTCCATCGATCTTCATCCCCGCGGAGAACCTCGGCCTGGCAACGATTCGCTCCGCACTGGTTAGCACAACCGACTTCAGTGATGACCTCAACGCAATGGACCTCATCCGCGCGGTTCCGGAACCTTCCACCGCAGTGATGTTCCTGTTCGCAACGACTGGCCTGCTCGCCACTAGACGTCGACGCACCACCTAAACCGACATGGCTACCATCTCTACAAAACCCGGGGTGACAAACCCCGGGTTTTGCTATTGCGCAAAATAGAACCTGGCCACCCGAGGCAGGCATGGTCACTCCAGAACTGCAGTTTCGATGGTTGCATTCCAACCATGCGCCACGGCTGATAACGTTGCGCGTAGAATACCACCGCTCGCCTCTCTACGACGCAATCAATTCTCAACCTCAATCCACATCCCATTTTCATCAGCACGTCGACAGCAGTCCATCAGATACTGGATATACTTGCCCTGGGAAAGACCCGGGTTTCCAGGGTTGCCTGCGGCGATGTCGAACAAAAAGTTTGCCAGGCAGGCCATATGGCAACGCATCCAGCCAATGGCAGCCTTGGGAGTTGGAAAGCCTGTGCTCGGGGCAGGATACCGCTGGCCGCAGTCCACCCTGGTCCAGCCTCGCGTACCCCCTTCAGGTTGGGCAGGCGCGTTTTGGTCCCATATCTCCAGGTGGTGAGGGGACATGCCGTTGAAACGGAGTGCGCCCTTCGACCCATGGATCTCAAAACGCACTTCGTCCTCACTCCCGGTGGCGATCTTGGTCGCCTCGATGTTCCCCAGGGCACCATTGGTCATCCGCGTAAGGATCATCACGCAGTCTTCCACATCCACCGGCACCATGCGATCAGGTTGTCCAAGGGAGGGGCGCTGGGGGTACGCAATCGAAGTCGCCGCTGTCAGCCGCGCATAGTCACCCAGCAGGAAATGCATGAGGTCAAGCACGTGCGACGCCAAATCAGGAATCACTCCCCCACCTGCTTCTGATGAAAGCTTCCATTTAAGTGGGGCCTGAGGATCAGCACTTCCCGCATGCAGATAGCAACAGCGGTACTCGAGTACTTTTCCCAGAAACCCCTCCTCAATCAGTTGCCTGGCCCGTAGGGTCGCCGGGTAAAAGCGATTCTGTAAGGTCATCTGCGCCGTTCCGTGGTAACCGGGCAGCGCTGCGACAACCGCTTCGGCCTCGGCCAACGTCGCTGTCAAGGGCTTGTCGCAGTAAATGTGTTTTCCATGGGCCATTGCCGACAGCAAGGCTTCCTGGTGCAGATGGTTTGGCGTGCAAATATGGACAATCTCAATGTCGGGATTTTCCGTAATCTCGCGATAGTCGGTAACGGCGTGCGGTGCGCCGATCGTCTCTGCCCCAGCCTGGGCTGTCTCCAAACGGCTAGTACACACATGCGAAAGAACCGGGCGGAAAGGGAGCGGCTCATAGTACATCGGCAGATTGATGTAGCCGCAGGCATGAACTTTACCGATGAAGCCAAATCCGATGAAGCCAACCTTCTTTGTTTCCATAGTTCGTTTTGTCTCAATAGTTCGTCTTGTCTCAATTACGATTTATTATTCGGGCATCACGACTTCTCATGAACCATCGGTTCACCTCAACGCCAAAACTACCACCGTCTCATCCACCATATCCCAACTCCCGCTCGGTCTCACCGATGGCCTCGTCGATGATGTCCAGCCCTTTAAGCAAGGCTGCATCGTCCATGACAATCGGTGGGCTCATCCTCAGAATGTGCCCCGCCGGAATCCAGGCAAGCCCCCTGCGAAACGCCTTCTGGTAAACGAGCGTACCCGCCTCATCAAAAGGTTCCTTGGTTGCCCGGTCTTTCACCAGTTCAATGCCCATCAGGCAACCCTTAGCCCTCACGTCGCCGACAATCATGTGTTCGGCCTTCATCCGCTCCATCCGCTCCAGGGCCAAGCCCCCCAAAAACGTGGCCCGCTCAAGGAGATTTTCCTCCTCGATGACCTCGGTACTGGCCAGGGCTGCCGCACAAGCCATCGGATTGCCACCGTAACTACTCGAGGCGGAGATCGCCTCAAATGATTCTTTGTACGGTTCACGAACCGCCACGCAGGTGACAGGAAAACCGTTGCCAAAACCTTTGCCGATCGAAACCACGTCTGGCACAACATCCCAATGCTCCAGGCAAAGCCACTTTCCCGTACGCCCCCAACTCGTGAGCACTTCATCGGCCATCAGTAATATTTTCTTCTCATCACAATAGGCGCGCAGCTTGGGAAAAAAATCATCGGGCGGCATAATAGACCCACCCCAACCTTGGATCGGCTCCAATACAAAACCTGCAACCGCGCCCACAGTTCCCTTGTCGATGTACTCATCGAAAAACTCGATGTACTTGTCGGTGTCCACCCTGCCGTCATCCTTGCCCCACAGTGGGCGATAGGTATCAGGCCGAGGCACCATGTGCATCCCCGGTGCCCGTACCGGCCCATAGGCCGATGAACGAATGTGCCCCAACGAAACTCCGCCGTAGGTCTTCCCGTGATAGTCGTAAAAACAGGAGAGCATTTCATGCTTACCAGTGGCTGCACGCAGGACGCGTTGCCCCGCCTCCACTGCCGTAGTCCCGGAGTCGTAGAACTGAAACCCATTGAGATCGCCCGGTAACACCTCGGCCAGTTTCTCCACCAATCGCGTCTTGATCTCGGTGGTAAAATCATGGCAATTCATCAACGTGGCCGCCGCCCTCTGGACAGCCTCCGTAATCTTGGGATGGCAGTGGCCGAGTGTCGTGACATAAATTCCCGAGGAGAAATCGATATACCGATTTCCATCGACATCGATCAGCTCACAGCCTTTGCCCGACTCAAACGCGACAGGAAACAGCTTGACCTGTCCGCTCAGCCCCTTGAAAAACCTGGTGCAACGGCCGTGGAGTTCACGCGACTTGGGTCCTGGGGGATCCACTTTTACGCAGGGAGTTTGCTCGGGATCGATACGCGCCCACTCAGAGCAATAACCCTTGGAAGCCATTGAGCTTGCTGTTGACATTGTTTTCCTGCAGGGAAGTGTGTGACGAAAACGACTGAAGGGACACCTGGCACACCAGTGCCAGGAGATTCAATACCCCTTATCCCAATCGGCTTGAATATTGGCGGCAATGGACTGGCCAAGGTAACAGTCGGTACGCAACTGCTGATGAATCGAGGATGGGAGTTTGGGGGTCACAGGACCA
Organism: Pirellulales bacterium; assembly: GCA_022448345.1. Lineage (GTDB taxonomy): Bacteria > Planctomycetota > Planctomycetia > Pirellulales > Lacipirellulaceae > JAKVCB01. Next base: position 4,035 of record JAKVCB010000052.1, on the reverse strand, counting down.
TGGTAACAAAGTCGGGCAATCATGCGTTGCCAACTCGTCGCAGTGCCGTGAACGCCCAGGGAAGCGACCTCCCAGCGATGCCTGGCAGCAATCACCTCTTTGGGCCCCACCGTGGCAGCCATGGGGGGCACGGCCGCCAAATCACCGCTCATACCAAAGCTCCCATGCATCGAATTCTGCGCCAGCGTGAACGGACTGAGCGTACACACCCGCGCCCCCATTTGCTTGAACTCCTCCAACGAGCCCGCAAATTCTGGAGCATCTGGTTCGACAAACGCCACGTGCCCCGTCCAGCCAGGTCCGGTATAGCTGACATCGACTCCGCCCGCCTCTTGCATCAGATCGTAGTAGTGGTCGATATTCTGGTTGCTGGGGCCAAACAGCTGCTGACGTGGCGGACGTAAATGTTCGTCAATCCCCTCGAATAGATGGGTCAACATTGAATGCATAAATCCAAATGGCCAATCTTCCGGCGCAATCTCGCCATGCTCGTTTGCATATTCATCCAGGGCGAACAACCAGACGTGCTTGCAATCCTGTTGTGTCGCATTGATGAGGCGCGACAGAGGTTCGTAGATTCCCGGACATGGGTTCGGCATCATCATCACACACCGGCGTCCCTGGTCGGCTGCCTCCTTGATTCGCGCGTACATATCGGTCACCACCATAAACCCCAGATCGGCTTCCTTGACAACACGAATCTGGAAATCTGGATTGGGATGCTTTTCGATGTCTTCCCGCTTAATGGCACGACAACGCTCAATTTCCGCCTTGTCACGAAAGGGAACCGCTTGGGAGGGGCTAAACTCAAATGTTTGACTCATATATACTGCTCACCTATTTACACACAAATTTCCGACTCGGCATCAAAAACACATTTCCCCGCAACCCAGGTTGTTTTGGCTTGCAGTTGACGCCCCTCCTGTTCCCAGAGTACCAGGTCGGCATCGGCGCCAACTCGCATGTCACCTTTGTCCGCCAATTGGGCAACCGTGGCCGGATTCGTTGTGCCCATCGCCCAAACCTGGTGCGGAGGAAGGTCCAACCAGTTTAGCAAATTATCGATTGCCCGATCCATCGTCAGCGAACTACCCGAGAGCGTACCACAATGGGGATGGTTCTTATCTGCAATCCGTGCCGCGTCGGACGGACTCACTTGAATAGCGTATCCCAAAGGTGTTTCATAAACACCTTCACCCAGCCCGGCGCCGATGTTTGCGTCGGTGATTGCGACAACCCCCTTCCACCCCTTGGCTGCCAGCGCCGCACGAATCGCCATCGGATGCACGTGCACCCCATCGCAAATAAAGTCAACCGAGCAGCGCGGGTCGGCCAGAATCGTCTCGACCGCCCCAACTGGCCGCGCTCCGGGTTCAATCTCCTCCGGCACAGGAAAGACATCATAAAAGTGGGTCGCATGACGGGCACCGGCGTCAATGGCCAGCTGTGTCTCTTCGACGGAGGCGTGCGTGTGCGTGATAAAGACTGCAATCCCCTCTTCACGCAATCGCTCGATGACCGGAATAATATTGGGCGTGTCAGGACTGATCGACATCGCAGACACACGGCCCCCCAAAGTCGCAAGCAATTCCTCCAGCAGGACGACGTCTCCCGGCACGGTATCCGCGCCGGCACCCGGTAACGCCAGAAACGGGCCTTCCAGGTGAAATCCTGGCATCGCTGCGCCGGTTGCCCTGCAAACCGCCTCGCTCAATCGCTCCAAGTGGCCGAGCGACGAACGGTTCATAATCGTGTAAAGGGTTGGTAAGACGCACGTCGTGCCATAGCGGGGCAAAACGGCAGCCGCATCACAAATTTGCTGCGGATCGGTTTCGTAAAAAAACAGCTGTATCGCGTGACTATGAAGATCCACCAGGCCAGGCGTTAATAATGCTCCCTTCGCATCCACGCGGTCAAACACACATTCAACCTGATCCCTCTTCGGGTCGATCTCGGATATTTTGCCCTCCTTCACCAAAATGCTACCCGGCCTGACCCAGTGTCCCGGGCGCAGCACCTGTGCATTTTCGATGAGCAAGGCATTCTTCATGGTGATTGTCGTCTTTTTTGGGAGGCGCCTCTTTTTTTCAGACACCTGAAGGCGCAGCGTGCCTGCACAACGAAATAGTGATAACCGATAAACAGGCCGCACGCTACTGCTAAGAAATACAGTCCTGGTGTCCTTTTCCATCACCAGCTGCCAGCGAAGAGTGCGAGCCGCAACGTGGAAAAAGGCTGGCACCCTTCTCGGTCTGTAGTTGACCGGCTTTCAATGAAAGCTCAACTGCACGCTCACTGCCTGAAAGGTTGACGCTAAAGAGTCATGGCTACTACGATGCTGTCACAACGCCTTCCCAACCCCGCCAACTCACTTGGACAAAAAGGCCTGCCTTAAAATGCCAGACAACCCGGGACCTTCAACCCAAGGCCAGCGATGTGTCGGGGCCGCACAGCGAGACGTAACTCCTACCGACAGCCAGTTCCTCTTCGGCTATCCCCACGTTCCGCGAATGAGTACGGGCGTACACGATCCGTTACTCGCGGCAGCCATGTACCTGAAGGAGGGTGAGCAGGAAGCGATGTTTGTTGCTGTCGATATCATCTGGCTGACAAAAAACCAGGTTGCCAAAGCGCGTCATGGAATTTCCGAGGCGACTGGCATTCCAGCCGCTCACATCATGATCAGTGCAACACATACGCACTCCGGACCGGTCATCGCAAATCTTCTCAGTGCCGCCAGCGATTCCGTTGTCCCGGGACCAGACCCCACTTACGTTGCCCGACTGGTGGAAGGAATCATTCAAGCCGGAAAGGATGCCTACGACACCGCGCAACCGGCGGCGATCGGGCTAGCCGTAGTAGCGACTTCTGGAATTGGCACCAATCGACACGACCCGACGGGCCCTTCCATGCCGGAGGTACCGGTGCTTGTCGCACGGTCCACAAACAATCACGACATCATTTGCGTGATGTCGGTCTGCAGCATGCATCCCACCGTACTCCACGAAGACTCCACCCTGATTAGTGGCGACTTCCCTGCCTTTGCCAGACAGTACCTGCGCAAGCACAAACTCGGTGCTGATTGCCCGATACTCTATCACATGGGCGCTGCTGGCAATCAAAGCCCGCGCCACGTCACGCAAGCCAACACCATGGAGGAAGCAAACCGCCTGGGGACGCTTTTGGGCAAAGCCTGGGAATCTGCACTAAACCAGGTGGAATTCCTATCGGACTGGACGCTTCAGCTCGACCGCACCCTCCTTGAGCTACCGGTCCGCAATCTCCCTCCCCTCCAACAAGCAGAAAAGGAACTGCAGCATTCCGCCACTCACTTGGATCAATTGCGGCAGTCAGGCGCCCCGCAGGCAGAGGTTCGCACGGCAGAGTGCAACTGGTTTGGCGCCGAGGAAACCGTGACCCTGGCGCGCGCCGACCAGAATGGCCTGCTGCGCGACGCAGTTCAAAAATGCCTGCCGGCCGAAGTCCAGCTGATTGGCATTGGCCCCTGGACGTTTGTCGGCTGGCCCAGTGAAGTCTTCGTCGAATTCGCCCTTGAAGTTCGCCAGCGCTATCCCAATGCCTTTATCATCACCCTCGCCAATGGCGATTTACAGGGTTACCTGGTCACGGCCGAGGCCGTGAAACACAAAATGTACGAGGCTTCCAACGCCCTGTTTTCCAGCCCCGCCTCGCCCCAGCTACTGGTCGCAACTACGATGAAACTGTTAAACACTTCCAGTGCTTCGTCCACTAATTCTGATATTCCAAACACTCACTGAGCGGCTGCTTAACAACAGATACGCCACCCCAAACCAGCAAAGGCGTTTCACTCCCAGCTCCAATAAACTTTCACACCTTACCATCCCGAGCGGGTCGTATTATCTTGCATCACACACGGCTAACTCTTGACTGCCCGCCCTGCTGCGGTCCCAATGACAGGCTATTGGAATTGGCGACTCCCCTGACTCGCTACAACGATCCCTTCTATCTTTTGCCGGCAAAACTTCACCCTTGGTCCATTCCCGGGAAACACCA
>JAKVCB010000051.1 GCA_022448345.1 Pirellulales bacterium | reverse complement strand
CATTCTGGTTGTCAAGATTCCCACTGTTGTCGGCAAGATTAAAAAAGAACTGGCTGGTCGCACTGTCAGCAGAACTGGCATTCTTGGCGTAGGAAACCGTACCTCGAAGGTTACTTATCCCAAATTCGTTAACGACCGGTGGGTCGGTCTCGACAGGTGGGGCAGTATTCGTACCCGCGTCGTAGGAGAACCCTCCCCCTTGAATCACGAACCCAGGCACCGACCGGTGAATGAACGTGCCGTCGTATTTCTCCTCTCCCTGATAATTGAGAAAGTTCGCAACGGAAAATGGCGTCGCCGTATCGTAGAATCGCACATCGATCTGCCCGAGGCTGGTTGAATTCCCCTCCATCGTGAACCTGACAATCGTCGCCCGCGCACTTGAAGCGGCCAGCAGAATTCCGAGAACAACCAACACGACAGTTGCAGCACAACAAGCAAAACCGCGGCAGAGGGTGGCTAACTGCATGGCAAACAAACTCGACGGTGAAAAAACCGGGCTGGAACCGACAGGACAGACAAGCTCCGGAACTGCCGGCCAGGGAGGCTTCAAGATCTCAGGAGAAAAGGGGGGACAACTCCGATACTTTTAGCCTAGTTGAAGGTAGAAAAAACGTCCACAATTTGGCCCCTGCCAGAAATGGATAAAGCCCCTTAAAATCTGTCTATTCGTTACCCTCTGCACAGCCCAGCCTGGAGATTCCGCATGAGCAGCTTCCCCGAAATCAAATCGATTCCCTATGAGGGGCCTGATTCGAAAAACCCACTTGCTTTTCGGCACTACGATGCGTCGGAACTGGTAGCTGGCCGCACGATGAAGGACCACTTGCGATTTAGCGTGGTTTATTGGCACACTTTTCGGAATCCGCTCAGCGACCCATTTGGTGCAGGTACGGCGATGCGGCCCTGGGATGATGGGAGCGAATCGGTTGAAAATGCTTGTAAACGTGCACGCGTCGCCTTTGAATTTATTGAAAAACTGGGGGCACCTTTTTACGCATTTCATGATCGCGACGTCGCGCCGGAGGGCAACTCCCTGGCCGAAACCAATCGTAACCTTGATGCGGTGGCCAAGGTTTTGAAGGAAGAACAAGAACGTACCGGTATCCAGCTCCTGTGGGGTACGGCCAACCTCTTCAGCCACCCCCGCTACATGCACGGTGCAGCCACGAGTTGTAATGCCGACGCCTACGCATTTGCCGCCGCCCAAGTCAAGAAAGCACTCGAAGTGACGCTGGAGTTGGGCGGCCATGGATACGTGTTCTGGGGTGGCCGGGAAGGTTACCAGAATCTATGGAACACGGACATGAAACGAGAACTGGACAATCTGGCCCGGTTCCTTCACATGGCCGTTGACTATGCCAGGAAGATTGGCTTTGAAGGACAATTCTACATCGAACCCAAGCCAAAAGAGCCCACCAAACATCAATATGATTCTGACGCGGCGGCCTGTCTGAATTTCTTGAGGCAGTATGATCTGATGGACCACCTCAAACTCAATATCGAGACGAATCACGTCACTTTGGCCGGCCATACCATGCAGCACGACCTGGAAGTTGCCGGGAGTGCAAATGCACTTGGCTCGATCGACGCTAATACCGGTGACGCACTACTCGGCTGGGACACGGACCAGTTCCCCACCAACATCTACCTGGCCAGCACGGTGATGTACACCCTCCTCAAATATGGTGGGCTAACAACTGGAGGGATGAACTTTGATGCGAAAGTTCGCCGCGAAAGTTTCGAGCCGCTGGACTTGTTTTATGCCCATATCGGCGGGATGGATACATTCGCTCACGGACTAAAAATCGCAGCAGCGATGCATGCCGATGGGCGCCTCGAAACGATGCTCCAGGAACGTTACCGGAGCTGGAATGGGGGGCTGGGTGAAGCCATTGAAAATAACCAGCATGATTTCGCATCGCTCGAAAAACGCATGCTCGAACAAGGAGATATAACTCCTAACCAAAGTGGTCGGCAAGAACTCATTGAAAATTTGATCAATCAATACTTGTAACAAACCACTACGGCCTCTCCGGCCTGACTTTGCCACCTTCGGTTGGTTCTCCTCAGGCAGCTCGATGAGGTTGGGTTGACGTTTTTTTACTGAACTGGGGAATCGCCAAGGTGCTTGGCTGTTTGCGCCGCAGGGTGTAACGCCAAAAAACACCTGCTAACTCGATCACTGCTGCCAAAAAATCTCGCAACCTGAGTTTGGATCCCGCAATTTCGTCCCAGCGGTCAAGCGGATATTCGAACAAGGGGCTCTGCATCTCCTCAACTCGCCAACCTGTTGCGCAGGACAAGCGGGCCAGAATCTCGACATCAAAAATCCAGCGCGAGTGAAAAGGCTCGGCGAACAGGCCGCTTGTGGCTGGCGTGACACGAAATAGCTTTGCGCCACACTGCGTGTCGTAGACGGGAAGTCGTAAAACCAGGGAAGCTGCTATCGCAAAACTGCGCCCCAACAACTGGCGCGTGGTTCGGCGGTGAATGCTGCGGCCCAACAGCGGCACACGGCTACCGAGTACCAGTTGAATTTCCTGGTGCTCTAAAAACACTGAGCGAAATTGGTCGATCGCCTCAAGAGGAGTGGCCAGATCCGCGTCCCAGTAACCCACAAAGTTGGGGGAACGAACCAAGGCTTTTTGAACGCCCTGTCGGACTGCCTCCGCCTTCCCAACATTCTTGTCCAGCCCACATACCGTGACTCGACCGCCACTGTCCTGGGCCAACGAGGTCAGCAGCGACCGGGTTTGATCGGTACTACCATCATCGACCAGCAGGAAATCAATATCGCTGGTCTTGGCCAAAAAGGCACGAAATCTGCCGACGTCGATCCGTTGGGCCTCGTTGTAGCAGGGAACCACAACGACGGTCTTCACGGAATTTTCGGGAAACGGGGCTAGCGACATCGGACAATCCTTTGTCCCAGGCGAATTGGAAAGACAGCGATGCTGGGTAGGATACGTCAACAGACGACTTCCAGCAATAGGAACCCCAACTCGATCAGTAGCTCTTATTGGCCTTGGCCAGGAGTCGACTCAATCCTACGATTTGCCTCCCTACCATCGCCCGATACCCCACCCAACGCCCTGCCCAATTTGCCCGGTCATCCCGACTTGGTGACACCGCACGGCTAAACGGCGGCCCTGCCCTCTCCCCGGCAATGACTGCCCCTTAAAGACGAAAGATTGCGACACGTGGGCACCAAGGCCGAAACCGACTCACAACCTGCACCAGGTCCATCAAGGTGGCGAGATGCACAGCTCGTCATTCTGTTACTGCTGATTGTATCGAGCATTTATTTTTCGCGGCTCTCGGTCTTGCCGGTCGTTCGCGAAGAGTGTCGGTGGGCCCGTGGAGCCGTCCAAATGATTGAGTCGGGTGACTGGATCACGGTTCGTCAACAGGGCCAGGTCTTTGCTGAACGTCCTCCAATGGGTGTTTGGGGAATTGCCGTGACTGGCCTGATTCGGGGAGAGGTAGACACCTTGGCCATACGACTGCCTAGTGTTCTGGCAATTATTCTGACTTGCCTGTTGGTCTACGGATATGCTCGCGGATTCATTTCCCATTTGGGCGCTTTTGCCGCGGCGCTTGTCTTTGCAACGATGGGGCAAGTCCTGCAAATTGGCAGGATGGGTGAATCGGAGTCACTATTCACATTGTTCTTTGCGTCGTCGCTCCTGTTGTGGCACTTGGCTTACGAGCGAAGTTGGAACCCAACCGTAATGTGGTCGCTTGGTTTTGGATTTTCCGCCCTGGCGGCTTTGGTCAAAGGTCCACAGGCGCCAGTCTACTTTGCCACCATTACCGTAGTCTATTTGTACCTCCGGAAAGATTGGCGCCAACTTTTCACCAGCTCATCTCTGGTGGGAGCGGGAACATTTACGGTGATTATTGCCGCCTGGCAAGTCCCCTATTACCTCAAAACCGATGCAGCCAGTGTCATGGCGACCTGGACTGGACTTGCCAGCGATCGATTTGGCCTTGGTGGCCTGTTGGAACACATAGCAAAATTCCCTCTGGAAACAGTGACCTGCTGGCTACCTTGGTCCCCTTTACTGGTTGCATTACTGAGCCGCCAGACCCGTAAATTATTGCGGGACCAATCAGCGATGTGTACGTTTCTGCTGACCTCGCTCTGCGTGACTTATCCGTCGGTGTGGTTTGCAGTTGGCGCCCGTGGCCGGTACTTTATGCCACTCTATCCGATCGTGGCCGTTTTGATCGGTCTGGTGATCGAACGGTGCGCTACCGCGAGCACAGGAACTTACCCCCGCCGAGCGTGGCACCAATTCCTGATCGCGATGATGGTTGTGAGTGCGGCTGCTGCCTTATTCGTCTATGGAACTGCTTTCTTGGCAACCGATTCTTTATCAGACATCTATCAACCATTTAATTTCAGTATGCTATTTAGCCTTGCTGGTCTGGTGACTGCCGCCACGTTATGGATCTGTTGCCAACGTGGTACACCGTCTTCGCGTTTTACCGCCGTAGCCGCAATTGCATGCTTTACCGGCCTGGCCTACACAGGCCTGATAGTGAACGTCCACACGGCCCGCTGGAACAACCCCACCATCGCTGTCAACGCGTTCAAAGACCAGATTCCTGCTGACAAAAAACTGGTCAGCTTTGGGCCAATCCGTCACACCTTTGCCTATTACTATCAAGACTCGATTGACCAGCTCGATTGGCCCACAACCTGTGAAAGCCTGCCTGCCTCGGTCGAGTACTTTTGCTTCAATCGCTCACCCGGAGATACCGCAAAGCAGCGGAAATCGGGCCGTGGACGTAGCATCAGTTCCACCCCGGGTACACTCCCATTCGCTTGGGAAGAAATTGCGTCCGTCTGCTCCGCCCGACGCTTGCGAGAAAACCATACCGTCGTGCTGGGACGTGTTATCTGGCCACTGCAACCTGCAATGGTTGATGTGACCAAACCTCAGAAAAATTGTCCGCACGGACAAGACTTGGCAGAAAAGCGATTCGAAAAGCCACACCACCTGGTTCAGGTACCGGCAAGCAACAACCGAAGTATCTTTCCAGCGGGAACCTATGCTACCCGATTGACTCCGGGTTCTTCTGAAAGCAAATCTTTGGTTGCCCGATAAACCATATCGACCGATAGCTCACTCATGCACCGACCGTGGCTGAGCGGACAAGTCGCCTCCCAGCACGGCTGGCAAGGAAGATCCAGCGTCAGTGTCGTTTCCTTGTCGTAGTAGTTGCGGGTTGTGTGCGGATCGGTGGGGCCAAAAAGAGTCACCACGGGACGGGAAAAAGCGATTCCAAAATAGCGGGGGCCACTGTCGGTAGTAACCAGCATGCGGGCACGCCGAATAATGGCTTTGGTCAAACCAATAGGCAGTGTTTTCAGACCGGCCAGGCTGAAAACCTGTGGGCAATCGGCAAGTTTTATAATCTGATTGGCAATCTCCCGCTCACTCGGTCCACAATTTACGAGTACCGAATACCCGTCTTGCATCCCAAGCCGCCGGGCCAATGCGGCAAAGTGTTCGGCTGGCCAGTGTTTCGATCCACCAAAGGCACCACCCGAGTTCAGTACAATAACCTGATTGGGATGCGGAAGTCCAAGCTGGTGCCAGGCCGCATCTGCGGCCTGCTCATCAGCATCCGTTGTTGCCAATTCCAACGTGGGTGGCTCCCACTCACAACCGGTGGCATAAGCCAAATTCAGATAAGAATCGATGGGAGGCAGTCCGACTTTAGTCCACTGCCTCCGGGCTGTGTACAACTGGGTCGTGAGCATCCAACTCCGCAGATTTCCCGCATAGCCAATTCGTTGCTTTGCACCACTCTCCCACGCCATCCAACCTGTGCGGAAGGAATTGGTTAACAACACAACCACGTCGAGGTCTAATTCACAAAGCTGACTTTTTAAGGCCGACCAGTGCCACCCAGGTTTTTTTTTGTAGAGGAGCGAAGCGTCAAACCAACGCTTGCCATCCAATACCTCGGCCACGTAGGGACGCATCACACCGATCATAGTTCCCCCGGGGCCCGCATATTTGCGCAATGCTCGCAGGGCCGGAGTGGCCATGACCACATCCCCAATCCAATTCGGAACAAAAACACCAAGCTTCACGAAGAAACCTTTAAATTTGGGCACAATCGGGTCCGTCAGCTGGCGACTATAGAACTGACCCAGATGTCTCACAACCGCAGACCCACCCGTTACGTCGTCAGCAACTATCAAAAAGCGCGGTGGGCGTCACCCAAACCGATCCCGGGGGAAATCTGGGGGATTTGGCGAACTAGGCCAAACATAGACGGCCCCCGCAATCCAAGCTGCCATGACCGGTTCAAGCTGGCGTGACGTTTGACCCGGTTCACGTCCCCTGCCATCGATTTAACCACACCCCGAAACTGACGAGGTTCATGCCCAAGGTTGCATCCCCCCTGTTGGCACTGCCGTCAAGTCAACAACAAGCCATGACCAGCAAGCCGTTGGAAACAACGTGGAGACCGGCTGCAGGGTCGCCCCGGTGGGGCACCCCTGGACCATCGTCCAATTGACCCATTCAGCAAGCAGCCTGCAAATTCAACCATTGATAGCCCACAAGTACCCTCATACGTCTGGAACCCCACCCCCAAATCAGGCAATTTCTCTAAATATTGATTTTCCCTTGGGGTTGGCCCCGTGGCACCTGTCGCCAATACCGATACAATGCGGACCTGTTTCTGTTTTCTCATTTTCACGCGTTTCCTTCTGAGTCCACGATGACCAAATCACTCAACAAAATTAGCCAACGTATCACCCAACCCGATTATCAGGGTTCTTCTCAGGCAATGCTCTACGCTACGGGCATGACACCCGAAGACATGAACAAACCACAGGTTGGAATCGCCAGCATGTGGTACGAGGGAAATCCCTGCAATATGCATTTGATGGATCTTTCCCAGCACGTTAAAGACGGAGTCGAGTCCGCTGGGGCAGTGGGGATGCGATTCAATACCGTTGGTGTTTCAGACGGCATATCGATGGGAACCGATGGTATGAGTTTCTCTCTCCAGTCGCGCGACCTGATTGCCGACTCGATTGAGACAGTAATGGGAGCCCAGTTCTACGACGCCTGCATTACCCTGCCCGGATGTGACAAGAACATGCCTGGCTGCATGATGGCGATGGGGCGACTCAACCGGCCTGGACTGATGGTCTATGGTGGCACGATTCGCGCGGGCAAGTCTTCGAAAGGAGAAAAAATCGACATTGTTTCAGCGCTTCAATGCTACGGTGCCCTGGTTGCCGGCACGATGACCGCCGAAGAACGTAGCGACGTGGTCCAGCGAGCTTGCCCTGGGGCCGGCGCATGTGGTGGTATGTACACGGCCAATACGATGGCATCGGCCATCGAAGTGATGGGCATGTCACTACCTTACAGCTCGTCGATTCCAGCCGAAGACCCAGCCAAGCTGCAGGAATGCCGTGCGGCAGGTGAACAGATCAAAGGGCTGCTCGAGCAAAACATCAAACCACGCGACATCATGGTCCGCGAGGCTTTTGAGAACGCCCTTGTCTATATCATGGCCGTCGGTGGCTCAACCAATGCAGTACTTCACCTCATTGCCATGGCGAGAAGTGTCGATGTTCCCCTGACCATCGACGACTTCCAGCAAACCAGTGACCGCGTGCCCTACCTGGCAGACTTGAAGCCAAGTGGAAAATACGTGCAGGAAGACCTGCACGCAGTCGGCGGCACCCCAGCTGTCATGAAGATGCTACTGAGCGAAGGCCTGCTGCACGGAGACTGCTTGACCGTCACCGGAAAAACCGTGGCTGAGAACCTCGCCGAACTTCCAGCACTTGAAGAAGGGCAAGACGTGATTCACCCACTCAACAACCCTCTGAAATCGAGTGGGCATCTACGGATTTTGCGCGGCAACCTTGCTCCAGACGGCGCTGTGGCAAAAATTACCGGGAAGGAAGGCCTTGTGTTTTCTGGGACGGCAAACTGCTTCGATTCCGAAGAAGACATGCTCGCCGCGCTCCCGGCAGGCAAGATCAACAAAGGGGACGTAATCATCATACGTTTTGAAGGCCCGCAAGGGGGTCCTGGAATGCCAGAAATGCTCAACCCAACCGGCGCAATTATGGGAGCCGGTTTAGGCAAGGACGTGGCAATGATTACCGACGGCCGGTTTTCGGGTGGCTCACACGGATTCATCGTCGGGCATGTTACCCCGGAAGCTCAATTGGGTGGTCCCATTGCCCTCGTGCAAAACGGTGACACCATTACCATCGACGCGGAAACGAACACTATCGAAGTTGACCTTACCCCCGAACAATGGAATCAGCGGCGAGAATCGTGGACTGCGCCTGCTTATAAGGCCAAACGAGGGACACTCTATAAGTACATAAAAAATGTAAAGAGTGCATCGGAGGGTTGTGTGACGGATGAATAATCGGGAAGAGTCTCCTCGGTTATCTTGATTGCCACAGGATCGCTTAGGTGGAAGACTAGTACAAGCCGCAATCAAAACGGCAAACGGTTGTAATGCACACCGCCGTTGGTTTGAACGTGGTCGGACCTCCCGCTTCATCCCCAAACGTTTTGACCAAACTTCTGTTTTTAGCGCCCCTCTTTGCAACTGCAAGAAACCGTATCTCCAGGCAATTGCAGCTCAAAAAACCAGCGTCAAAAGGTCCGCTCCCCCCAAAAAAAACAACCTATACTTTTGAATAATAATTTTACCTCGAATGAAATCTCTGTAGCCTGTATTGAGAGAATGAAATGAATTTTCGCTGGATTCAGATTCTGTCCGCCTGGTTCGCGATTACGGTTGGGACTCTCTGTTGGGCGGCCGAGGAACAAAAAGCCCCTGAAGCCAAAACACCATCGCCAGAGGTCACAAAAAGTGACGCGAAAAAACCGCTGGATGGCGAAAACCAACCGCAATCCAAGCCAGAAAAGGAGTCTGCTGCAGACAAGGACCAGCAGAAGCAACCAGCTGCAAGTATCACGCACCACACGGTGACGATTGCAGACCAGGAAATTGCCTACACGGCAACCGCTGACCAGTTGTCGATAAAAACCGATCAGGGGGAAGAAAAAGCACGTATCTTTTTCATCGCCTATCGCAGGGAGTCCCAGGAACCATCGGTTCAACGACCGATTACATTCTGTTTTAACGGTGGCCCTGGTTCCTCATCGGTCTGGCTACATCTGGGAATGCTAGGGCCTCAGCGGGTTCAACTTCGAGATGACGCCCAACCGCAGCCCCCGCCATTTCAACTTGTACCCAACCACTATTCCCTGCTCGACATTACGGACCTGGTATTCATCGATCCAGTAAGCACCGGATACAGCCGTCCAGCAAAAGACGAAGACAAAAACCAATTCCATGGCTACCAGGAAGATCTTAACAGTGTTGGACAATTCATCCATGACTACATTACCCAAAATGGTCGCTGGCAATCACCAAAATTTTTGGTCGGCGAAAGTTATGGAGGCCTGCGTGCAGCTGGACTAGCAGGTTTGTTACAGAATCGTTACGGGATGTACCTAAACGGCTTGGTCCTTGTTTCGGCAGTTCTTGATTTTCAAACCCTGGCGTTCAGCGAAACCAATGACCTTCCCTTCATTGTTTTTTTACCCTCCTACACGGCAACGGCCTGGTACCACGGCAAACTCGACCATGACCTGCAACAGCTCCCACTGAAAAAGGTAGTTCGTAAGGCGGAATCGTTTGCCGCTGGCCCCTATGCACGTGCACTTTTGCGAGGTGACAGTCTGTCGAGTCAAAAACACGATAAAATCGCCAGGCAACTCGCAACATTAACGGGACTTTCTCCCGAGTACGTCCTTAGGGCAAATTTACGAATCAGCATGCGCCGTTTTGCAAAGGAACTGCTGCGGGACCGCCAGGAAACCGTTGGCAGGTTCGACAGTCGCTATGTGGGCAGTGACCGGGACAGCGTCGGAGAAGCCTACAGCTATGACCCTAGCGCTGCGGTTTTTATGGGACCTTTTACCGCAGCAATGAACGACTATCTCTACCGCACCCTTGACTATAAAGATGAGCGAGTCTACGAGATACTAACTGGCAACGTATTCCCCTGGAACTATAACCAATTTAAGAACCGTTATGTCAATGCTACAGAGACACTCCGTCGCGCCATGACAACCAATCCGTTTTTAAAAGTATTTGCAGCCTGTGGATATTATGATCTCGCAACACCCCAGTTTGCGATGACCTATACCCAGGACCATCTGGCATTAGCACCTAAATTGGCAAGTAATTTCCAAATGGGTTTCTACCAGGGAGGGCACATGATGTACGTCTATACTCCCGCCCTGAAAAAACTTCGCAAGAACCTGCTTGGGTTCTATCAAGAGGCTACCTACACCAGCAACCAGGCCGAAGCGACACCTGCTGAAAAAAATTAACTGCCGGGGTGACTACCCACCCATTCTCTGCATCAACATTGCAGATATAGCAGGTCTCTTGTTACAGGGGCTGACTGGCCCTCGCCCAAATAGAATGCCGTAAGTTTGCTTTGCGCGCTTGGCACTGGCCGTAACGGCGCTATAATCGACGTGTCTCAATAGCACTTCTAACCACCACACGAGTATTACTCACTTATGTCATTCGTCATGTCCTCTCCCTGTACTAATCTGGCTGAACTACGTGCCAGTGGCTGGCAATCTAAATCTGTCAAACAAGAAATCCACGACAACTTGCTCTCTAAACTCCAGGCCGGGGAAGAGCTATTTTCGAAAATCGTGGGATACGAGGACACGGTTTTGCCAGAAATCAATATCGCGGTCCTGGCCCAACACGACATGCTTTTCCTGGGTGAAAAGGGGCAAGCAAAGAGCCGGTTGATGCGACAATTGGTCAACTTTTTGGACGAGGCCATTCCCTACATCGACGATGCGCAAATCCCCATCCACGATGACCCTTATTTTCCGATTACCAAGCGCGGCCGACAAATTGTCAACAGTGTACCAGCTGACGAAGTGCCCATCTCGTGGTGGCATCGCGAACAGCGCTACGCGGAACGCCTCTCTCCGGGCACCAAGTTCGCTGACATCATTGGTGAAATCGATCCAGCGAAGTTAGCCGGAGGTGTCAGTATGGGAGCGGAAGACGCACTTCACTTCGGGCTGATTCCTCGCCTTCATCGCGGTATTTTTGCCATGAATGAGCTTCCGGAACTGGACGAACTCGTTCAGGTTGGCCTGTTCAATATTCTGGAAGAAAGGGATGTCCAGATCCGCGGATATCCCGTCAAGTTCGACATCGATGTTTTAATTCTTTTTAGCGCCAACCCGGCCACTTACAATCGAAGTGGCAAAGTCATACCACAACTCAAAGACCGGATCGGGTCAATTATCCATACCCACTACCCGCACGATCGGGAACTTGGCATTGCAATTCTGGAACAGGAAGTTGATAGCAACCAAGTCCCATTTGGAAACCGTGTTCAGACGCCCAACAGCAACGCGGAGGACTCCCCGCAAATCCCCGCCGGTGAGGAACCATCGGTTGTCGTCCCTTACTTCATGAAAGAGTTGATCGAAGAAATTAGCCGAGCAGCCCGACGAAGCAAGTACATTGACCATGAGTCAGGCGTGAGCGCACGGCTTTCGATTGCCAATTACCGCACCGTGATTGCATCGGCCAGGCAACGCGCTGCGGTACTGGGCGAAATTCCAGCTGTCCCGCGGATAAGTGACCTGGGCCATTTTTATGCCTCGTCGCTCGGAAAACTCGAACTCGACATGATGGGATCGCACCAAATGAGCGAGCGGCAGGTACTCGATGCCGTCATGGCCGAAGCAATCGCCACCGTGTTTGGCGAATACGTCGATCGGCATGGGTTGGCGGAAATCGCAGAAATTTTTTCTCAGGGTGTGAAGATCGAGGTCGGCGACATGCTTCCGTCATCACACTATGCAAAATTACTCGAGCGTGTTCCACCTGTCTGGGACAAGGCTTTTGAAGTCAATGCAAGCAAAGACGAAGCGGTGCGAGCATCATGCGTTGAGTTTGTACTCGCCGGGCTTTATGCGACCGATCAAATCAGTCGCAGCCAACGCCATGGTCAAATCATCTACGAGTTGTAATCTTTGAATATCACATAACGCTGAGATGACTATGATCCCGAGTTAATCGGTTCATCGATACCATGGCACACCCGGTGGTGTCATGACAACTGATGGCCCTGGACGGTTTTTCGTCGATACCGGCCACACTCTGCCGGCACACTCGCAGACCGACTACCAGGGGACCGGCATACTACACGCGGAGAGGTAACGGTCGCGGTTACATCTTGAGGGCATCGTTGATCGCACCGATGTAAAATCCAAAGATACGAAAAACAAGCACGATGATCAGTGCGGCAACCAATATCCAGATGCCGGTTCCCAGCATGACGCTGATCGTCTTCATGGCCGACTCTGCCTCTTCTTGATATTGAGCCGAGAGTCGCTGCATGGTTTCAACGGTTTGACCACTTTCTTCGCCCACCTCAAGTACGTCGACAAACCGCTGGGGAAAGCTATCGGTACTGCGAAATGCCTCGTGTAGTGAGTCGCCAGCAACAATTGCCGAGACAATCGGTTCGGTCTGCTGGACGTAGTGATCATTACCGGCAATACGCAAAACAAGCGGAATCAGGCGACGGAGATCCATCTCCACGTTGAGCGTTAGATGCATGGCCCAAGTCAGTCGAGCCAGAAAAATCTTTTCGAGGGCTGGACCTAAACCAGGGATTTGCAACGCCCAACGCTGCAGCGGCCGGGTCCATAACCTACCTCGACGGATCGCTACTACAAGGCCAGCCAAACATAACCCCATCGCGATAAGGAAGTTGATGTAAATAACCAAGCCGCGAGAACCAATCAACCCAAACCCGAGAATGTCTATCGGTTGACCCTGGTTCCGTCCTGCGATGATTCCCAAAATCCAAATTACGACACCAATGACACAGATGGTAATTGCCAACTGGGAGATAGGCCACCAAATCAAATTCAGAAATGTCCGACGCACCTGGACCTGGTGCCGATAGTGGTGGGCTAACCGCTGAAACACCTCGACCAACGTGCCTGTCTGTTCACCGACATAAACCATTTCCAGGAACATTGGAGGAAAGAGTCGGCCGGTTTGTGCCAACCCAATCGAGAGACTCTCACCCGCATCGACCGCAGTTCGAACGCTAGCAAACTGGGCCCGCATTCTGAATGGAGCGTGCTCAGCCTCGCGCCTCCATATCCGACGGATGTCAATTCCAGCGGCCAACTCAAGACCAAGTCGGTGACTCAATTCGGCAAGTTGCTTTGACGAGAGTTGTGGCGAGAGAAGCATGCCGGGCGGTGCTTTCTAGTCGGTTGGGGAAAACCGCGCGCTGGCCGGTTGAAAACTCTTCAGCTTTACCCAGCAGTCAACTCACCATACCGCGAGGTATCTCCGGCCAACCAACAGAACCATGAAGCCAAACCACTATCAATTCTCGCTGAAATCGAAATGTGCAGTGAGGCGACGCCCCATCGGGTCGCGCAAAAACCGTTTACGACATTCGCAACAAAGGTCAAAGCGGAGTTGCTGATACAAATCTTCACTGACTTGCTTATCTCCATCAACTTCAATGCCTTCAAGGATGTCCTGAATCTCTTGCAAGTGGTCACGGTCTGCATCGCTTATATCATCCAATTCATCGATCGCGGTATAGACTTCCATCCGAACCACATATCGCAAATCATTCTCTGAGTCGAGTTGTCGCTTACAGTAATCGCAAGTGTAATGAATCATAGCTCTCCTAACTTGATAAATTCTACGTGCGCCTCAACCTAAAAAATGGTGCGATCCAAGCACTCATCACGTAGTCGCAACTCCAATACACTTCATAGTAATGACTATATCGCACGCGGGGCAACCCAGGGTCACCTGTTTTCTGATCAATTTATTTCCAAGGGCTCAAGCTGCTGGAACCCTGTTCACCGCAGCATCCTCCTGAAGACTGTCCTTCCGGACAAGAGTGGCACCCGAATTACTAATCACTCGCATTACCAGTGCTACCGCTGAACAACCAAACACGAAATGTGAAAGCACGTCGAGTTAGCAAGCACATCAACACAACCACAAATTACCGTGAGCACTTTTGACCTGGGTGCTCGATAAAACAGGTGAATGGGTGGTTGAAACCCATCCCGTCAGCTATAATCTTTTTAGGTGGAGGTACTTTTAATTGAGCCATCAGGCGGCGGTATGACTGCTCTTTGGATGGATTCTTCGCAAACACGGCGTGGTCACCCCACGAGCCTCATATTCTCCCCTCCAATGGCCTATCCACGGCCTTCGTCGAACGAACACGGCTGGCAAACAGGTGCGTTCACTGCGGCGGGTGGCCCTCACAGAAGAATGGAAACCACGTATCGGAAATAAATCCATAAAACAATTTGGGGTTGGCGGCCCTGAAATCTCCACTCCCAGAGAGGTCCTACCGGATGACCGCTACGTTCAACCCGGCATTCAATGCGAGTGTGCTCGTCCTAAATCGTCACTATATGGCAATCCATGTCGTTGACGTGCGGCGGGCATTTGGGTTGCTCCTCCGCGATTTGGCCGAAGTGATTCACATCGAAGATGGTCAATATGCAAACTATAATTTTCAATCGTGGCGGGAAATCAGTGAGTTAAAATCCGACTTCAAAGAGCCTCATGAAGACTGGATTCGTAGTGTCAGTTTTGAAATCCAGGTACCTCGTGTGTTGCGTCTTCTTCAATATGATCGCGTTCCCAAGCAACGGGTGCGGTTGAACCGTCGAAACATTTTTGCCCGCGATGCCAACCAGTGTCAGTATTGTGGAAAGTTTTTTCCAACGAGTGAACTGAGTCTCGACCATGTGCTTCCGACGTGTCGTGGAGGAGAAACCCGCTGGGAAAATCTGGTTTGTTCATGCGTAAAGTGCAACGTGCGCAAAGGTGGTCGTACGCCAACTGAAGCAGGACTGAAACTGGTCTGCAAGCCAATCCGCCCCAAACGAAGCCCACTCTTGACGATGAAACTCGGCAATCCAAAATATGCCAGCTGGAAAAGTTTTCTAGACTCTGCTTACTGGTCCGTGGATCTGAAGTAAACCGTGTTCATTGATAGGCTAAACCTATCTTCTATGGGCGTGTTGGCGACGGGCCTTGAGAGATAGAGTGGCCTGTGACGATGGGCCGAACACCAAGCCGACGCAGCCATTCGGTTCCTTGCTGCCTCGCCATCTTGCCGTAACACAACGGGGCTATCCGGCGCCACCGAAAGACCAGTGATACCGCAAGAAACAGTTAGCGCACAGCAGAAGACACAGACCCACCCAAATCACCACAATGCAGCAGACTGAACCTGCTATGAAAGAATGTCACCGAAAGGCAGGCTAGGAGTCCACCAGCGGATCTTTTTTCTCGGTGATCACTTCACACTGTGACGCCATCTCGGCATTCAATTCGGTAAAGGCGGTCCACTCTTCAGGAACATTGTCCTCGTGGAAAATTGCCTCGACCGGACACTCAGGCACACAGGCTTCACAATCAATACACTCGTCTGGATGAATGTAAAGAATCTTTTCACCTTCGTAAAAACACTCAACCGGACAAACAACCACGCAGTCCGTATACTTGCAGCCAAAGCAGGGTTCACAAACCACGTGCGTCATAACTTCTCCTTTTACACCATCTGTCGTCAAAACTTTTCTGGGGCAACCACTTCTTCCCCTGATACCAAATGACCCTGCCGCAACACCGAACGCCTGCCCACCACAACGGCCAGGGGTCCGCCCAACAAACCGGGTCAAGTTGTTGCAGCAGAAGCACTTGCGTAAGGGGTAAATTACCCCTTTAGATGTTAGTATCGGCTGTAAAGAGTGTCAAGTGACGGTATTTTCTGGTTTTTAGCGGGTGTACACCTTTTGGACTCAACCTTGCTCCTGTTGGTTTGCGTATCTAAAATCAGGGGAATAAGGTCCCATGGTGGTTTGGCTCTGCGAGGTGGGCCACAGAAGGCAATCTCGATCTAAATTCGAACTTATACAAATACCGCTTCCGGGAAGGACCGCAGTTGGATGGGCCAGTGTGGGCGGCGTCCCACATGACATCACCCCCACTCTTTCACCTTGAAAACTCAAGGCACCGCGAAAACTCAGGGCTAGCCGGTAGCCTTGTCAAAAAGGACACGTTGAAGTGGCTCTTTCGGACCTCGATCGCAATCTGCTCGACCGGTGCCTGGCAGCCCAGCCAGGGGCCTGGGAAGACTTTGTCGATCGCTTTATGGGCCTGGTAATCCATGTAATCAATCATACGGCCCAGTGTCGTTCGATTCGCTTATCAGCAGCAGATCGTGAAGACCTTGCCGCTGAAGTCTTCCTGACCATCATCGACAATCAATTGGCGGTCCTCAGGCACTTTCGGCAGAAAAGTTCATTAGCCACCTATTTAACCGTTATTGCCCGCCGGGTTGTTGTGCGAAAACTGGTGAGTGGGCACTCGGTAACACCTTTGCCCGACATGGTGCGTGAAGCTTCCGAAAACGACCAATTTGAGCAGAGGATAAGTGATCGGGAACAGGTGGAACAATTAATGACTCGGCTTGAGGGCAAGGAGGCAAAAGTCGTACGGATGTACCACCTGGAAGGCCTCAGCTATCAAGATATCAGCCGCTCCGTTGGGATGCCTGTCAATAGTGTAGGACCGTTACTCAGCCGAGCACGGGCGAAAATGCGGCATCGGGCTGAAACGCCGGGCAATCCTTGAGGCTTCAAGGCGCCGGTCCCGCATCTTCTTTCAGCAAGTCCGAACCAATTCTCAAAGTCAGTTGCCCTGATGATTGACTCCGGCCGGAAGCAGGAAGCTGGTCGGCTGGATACTCGACCCTGCTACCGCTTCGGGGTTCTGCCAACCCTGCCGAATTGGTACGCGTTGCTGGGCCGCTTGCACACTTTGCTTTCCGAACAAGCGGGCAAAGGGGCGGCGCGTGCGTGGCGATACCTGGGCTGGTGCCGCAAGCTGGCCATAGGCGTTGCCAGCAGGTGAGTTGTCTGCCAGCGAATAGCGGCCAGCCGCAGACATATGCCCCATGGATAAAGGCATGTTCGGTGAGGCAATCCCCAAATCAAACTGCTGGTAGCCATCAAATGCAGGCATCGTCCAAAGCTGTGCGGAATTAGCCGGTAACCGATTGATTTGTAGCTGTCCAAGATCGATCGTAAATGCTAGTTGCGAGGCGGGGACACGAATGGCCACTCGTTCTGGTAGAGAAACCTGCTCAAGAGGGTAGTAACGATGCGACATGGCAACTGTGCTGGCGATAAGCTGGGTACCGGTCGGATCATAAACATGCTGTTCTTTCACCCAAGCTCGTTTCGCATCAATCACCAACACCCGCTGCAAAGTTCCGTTGGCCGACGGCAGGTACGTGCGCAATTCAACCGTGCCATCGCCTCGAGGAATTGGCCCACTGTAAACCTGCGACGAATCAAGCTCAACCAGTCCAAATGCAGATTGAAGCCAACGCGGTTCGATGGGCATCACCTTACCAGATGCGCTACCTGTAAACTGGTCGTGTCGACAAAAATAAACTCCTGGGGGATCGCTACGTCGTATCCACAACCAGAAGCGTTCATCATTGCTTCCCAAATCAACTTCCTGTCCCGTCAATCCCGTCCCGGCAGTCAGCCGAAACCGCTGCGGCCTTTCCAAAGCCAGATTGCCCCGCAGAGGCGGCAAAAGCGTTGAGTCGGGGACCGTGATCAAGGCATTCGGTGCCATTAATGAATGAACCCGAGCCGTGTTTTGGTTAATCGCTCCGACAACCTGCTGAAGTTGTGCTCCTTGAGCCAACACTTCAGGGGCAGCCGGGATTGTCGCTCCAAACGGATCGGTCCAATTCCTTTGGCATGTTGCGCCAGAGATACATACCAACCCTACGACGGCACCAAGGCGAAACAAACGTCGCTGTCGGGAACAAAGCGAATTTGGCATCCCTTATCCTCCGCTTGTGTCGGCATACAAGAGTTCGCTCAATTCCGCCTGGATGCGCCCGATTCGTGTCTCATCCAGATCGACTTCCGGCACCTGATAGGTTTCCTCGCGACTGGGGCAATAAAGCATCAGGTTTCTACTGCCATCCTCGCCTGAACCACAAACCTCGTCATCGTGACGTAACAGGCGACGCCGAATTAAAAGCAGCGCCAAAATATACCGCATATCCGTTGCGTCAGGTTGCTGTCCGAGTTGGTCAAACAATTCCAACAAAACTTCATTAGGAGCCAGCTTGGGCGTCGAGGAATCCGAAGAAGGAATACACGACTTCCACCAGGCAAAGGCCTCTTCGGGCGGGTCCTGCCATACATCAACCGCGTAGTCGGTACGCACCACCTGGGCTCCGTCGACTTGCAATACGGAATAGAATGTTTCCCCCGGATCAAGTTTTCGTCCGCTGGTCGCACACCGACGCGTACAGCGTTGTACTTCGAAATCAAGTAGCATCAGCCGACCTGCAGCAGGACAAGATCTGAGAACCGTTCCAAGCAAGAACAAAACAACAAGAACACCGCAAACTGAGGGCAGGGATGATAGAAGAATCACCGCTGTGGGACAACACATTCGACACCCCTGTCCTGCGAACCGCTGGCCGGCGACCCCAAGAGCCGCTGCCCCGGAAAAGAGGCGAAATCTGAATCGTTGCCAGCATTGCCAGCCTGCTCCCAAAAGTCGGCAGCTTGCACCGCCCATCACAGCCGTCGACCAACAATTCCTCCTACCGTACTTGGGGCATTGGCCCTAACCGGTTGTTTTGTGCTGATTTGGATAGATTCCACCCAGAGACCTGGCAGCAAGTCAAAAGTCCCCTGTAAATGGCTATTCCCCCAGCACCCTTGAAAACCGAACCTTGACGCGTGCTAGCGTGTCACCTAGATTTGAGTAGAGAAAGAGAATGTTTTCCGCTTGTCGTTAACCGTATCCTACGCATGTTCAACAGCACCCTGAACCACTTGTTGCTACTATCGCCTACCCCGTGAGGGCCTTAGGGATTGTGTAGACAGGCTGCTTGTTGTCACCATATAACCCTGAGGTCAACCGCCTCAGGGTTTTTTTGTGTCCCATAATTTGGCGCACAAAACCTTTTTAACATCCACTCATTACCACCCACGCAAGATGCATCACCCCTGATTTCCTGGGGAACCCACTGTCATGTCGCCCTCAACCGATTCACGGCAGATCGTTATTTTTGATACTACGCTGCGCGACGGCGAGCAATCGCCTGGCTGCAGTATGAATCTGGATGAAAAAATCGAAGTTGCCCAGGCGCTTGTTGACTTGGGGGTCGACGTGATTGAAGCGGGATTTCCCATCACCTCGGTTGGCGATTTCGAAGCGGTTCGCGAAATCAGTCGAACCGTCCAAGGCGCAACCATTTGTGGCCTTGCCCGCTGCCACCCGAAAGATATCGATCGGGCCTGGGAGGCTCTCAAGAGCAATCCCGATACGCGGATTCACGTTTTCCTGGCGACCAGTGCGATTCACCGCGAATTTAAATTGCGGATGGATAAAGATGAAATCATCAAACGGGCTGTCGAGGGGGTGAAACGGGCCAAAGGGTATTGCGAGAACATTGAGTTTTCGCCCGAAGACGCTGCCCGCACTGAAAGCGACTTCCTCTGTCGTGTTGTCGAGGCGGCCATCACTGCGGGAGCGACAACCGTCAATATTCCCGATACGGTTGGTTACGCCACGCCAGTTCATTTCGCAAAAGTGATTTCGAACCTGGTGAACCGGGTTCCCAACATCGATCAGGCAGTCATCAGTGTACATTGCCACAACGACCTGGGACTGGCCGTCGCCAATAGCCTGGCCGCTGTTGAAAATGGTGCCGGTCAGATTGAATGCACGATCAACGGCATCGGTGAAAGGGCTGGTAACTGCTCACTCGAAGAGGTTGTCATGGCCTTGCGCGTCCGCGGCGACCACTACGACGCCGACACCCGGATTCAATCGCCACGACTGGTCCCTACCAGTCGCCTTGTTTCGAACATCACCGGACTCCACGTCCAGCGCAACAAGGCAATCGTTGGCCGCAATGCATTTGCTCACGAAGCTGGAATTCACCAGGACGGGATGCTCAAGGAACGCACAACCTATGAAATCATGCGTCCGGACGATGTCGGATTCACCAAAACCGACCTGGTACTTGGCAAACACAGCGGGCGGGCGGCCCTGGCAAACCGGGCTACCGCACTCGGATACCACCTCAGCGGCGAACACTTGCAGGAGGTCTTTGAAGAGTTCAAGCTGCTCGCCGACAAAAAGAAAGAAGTCTACGACGCAGACATTGCGGCCCTGATTGAAAAACGCATGAACGTCACTGACGACCAGTGGCAATTGGTCTCCTATGCTGTCAATACAACCGGCGGCGAAACCCCGTCTGTCTCGGTGACACTAAAACGGGGCAAAGAGGAAAAAACCACAACCTTCACTGGTGGCGATGGCCCACTCGACGCGCTTTTCCTGGCCATCGAACAGATCACCGATACCCCCGTGATCGTCCGTGATTTTCGTGTCCACAGTGTAACGCGAGGAAAAGACGCTCAAGGAGAATCCACGGTAGAAGCCGAATACCAGGGGAGCATCTATCGTGGGCGGGGCGTGTCAACCGATACTGTCGAGGCTAGTGCGTTGGCATTCCTCAATGCCATTAATCGGGTGGTTGCCGGCACAAACAGCTCCGAGCAAACCGCCTAGAAGCAGCTTCAGTCGCTATCCCCAGATCGCAACTTGTCAGATCCTAACTTGCCAAACCGTAATTTGATTGAGGAAAAATCGGGCAAGAACAGCCCGGCGAAGTGTCATGGACCAGACCCATCGGTACCGGCTTGCGAAACCGCCCCGCGTAGCACACCATGACACGATGTCACGTCTTGTAGTGCAACCATCCCCTCAATCCTGGCGAGTTCTAAAACAAAAACAACAAATGGTTTGTCCACTCGGCCGAGTGGCGGAATTGGCAGACGCTCCGGACTTAAAATCCGGTGCCGGGTAACCGGCGTGGGGGTTCGAGTCCCCCCTCGGCCACTAGTTGGTTTTGCAAGACGTGGCAGGATGACGCATCCCCTGGCTGGCCAGGGGCTTGCTGCCGGCCGCCAGTGTGGGCTTGCGAGCGGGTTCCACCCCGTACGCGGGTCTGCTGCCCCCTTTTCTGCGCCCGTTTTTTGAATTCCTCATCGGTCACCTGCCAGTCGTGGTTCTCGGCCACCCTTTCGGAGTGCCCCAGGAAGGCTGACGCAACGTGTCCAGGAAACACTCCGGCAAGCTCTGTGGCCCTGCTGGCACGCAGGTTCTGCCACAACTTGGGCCAGGGGGTGACGCCTGCTCGCTTAATGATCTTCTGAAGTTGCGTCCTTAGATTCGCGTTTCCCCGGTATCGGGTGATGACATAGTCTGAATCCAACGGGCCATTTCGCTGTACGTTTGCTTGGGCAACCAGCGACTGCTTTGGGGAAGCGAGTTGCGGCCTAGCGATGAGCTGGGATTGGTAGGTCATATCGCGAACTTTTCCATTGCAAAGGTCGCCGGCCTACGCGAATGGTCGTGCTAGCTTTTGGTGATCGGTGTTGACCTAGTCAGCGGAAATTCGGTAGGGGTAGCCTCAGTCGAGGAAACCTCTCTTTGCGGTCGCCAGTCCCCGGGAATGAAACCATTGGCCAACTTACGCGCTACGATAGCATTTGTGCCACGCGAAGTGTTTAGCACAACGCAGCGGTCTTTGGAGACGCTTTACGAGCGAACGCAAGAGCCGTTTGATCTGGTTTGCGTCGATGGTGGTTCCCCTCCGGCAGTGCAGCAGTACTTGCAGCAGGCTGCCCGTGCGAAGGGTTTTACGTTGCTGCGGACCGACCACTATCTCTCACCCAATCAAGCCCGCAATCTGGCCGCCGCTGAGGCGCGCACGGCACACGTCGTGTTTGTCGATAACGACGTCTTGGTGACTTCTAGCTGGCTCACCAAGTTGGTGGACTGTGCCGAGGAGACGGGTGCCTGGGTCGTCGGTCCAGCCTACTTTGAGCATTTACCCGAATGCCACAAGCTTCACATGTATGGTGGAGAATGCCGAATTGAGGTCAATCCGTCAGGCCGACGGCAGTACTACGAGAAGCATCATCTGGCACACATGGAGCTCAGTTCGCTTGACCAGCCTCTCAAGCGTTGTGAGACAGAGCTGATCGAGTTTCACACGGTGCTTGTTCAACGCAAAGCTTTCGAGGTTATTGGTCCGCTGGATGAGGGGCTTTCGTGCCATTCGGAGCATGGAGATCTGTGCATGATGGTTCGGAATGCGGGCGGGCGAGTGTTTCTGGAACCAGAGTCGCAAATTACTTACGTCCCACCCCGACGGTTGGAACGCGAAGACCGTGAGTTCTTTTTCCTCCGTTGGAGTGAAGCGTGGGCGACCGCCAATGCCCGGCATATGGCCCAGAAATGGGACCTCGATCGCACAAATGTGGACAATGGACGTGGAAGCGTCTGGATAGGCGAGCATCGCC
The DNA here is from genome assembly GCA_022448345.1 of Pirellulales bacterium. GTDB lineage: Bacteria > Planctomycetota > Planctomycetia > Pirellulales > Lacipirellulaceae > JAKVCB01. Next base: position 717 of record JAKVCB010000051.1, on the reverse strand, counting down.
GGTATGGCCTCGCCACGTTAGCAAAAATGCGGAGGCTAATTGGTCCAAAGATGACCCGATCGATTGAGAAACGCATTGCAACGCCGCTGGAACGGTGGGTCAATCGGTGGCGTTATCCGGCAAGTCAATACGGCACTTTGCCGACTCCCAACGTACGTGTTGCGTATCGGCCGCAGGTAAGAGTTGCCGCTGCGGCAGCTTAAACTTTCTTCGTGCTTGAGTGAAATCTCATGATGCTTGCTCAGACCAACCTGCAGCTTTATCGCCAACTGATAGAAGCTGGCTGGGATGAACCGAGCCTGTTGCTGGCCCGCAGAGCCTATGAATTGGCCTGCGAATTGGTTGGCAACTCGTATCGACCTAACGGCAAGGCGTTCGCGAGTCATCTGTTGGGCACGGCCAGTGCGCTAGTCCATTGGAACGAACGGCCGGCCATGGTCTTGGCCGGCTTGTTGCATTCGGCCTACTTGTATGGCGACTTTGGCGATGGTGAGCGGCGCGATTCACCACGACGACGTGCTTACCTACAATCTCTGGTTGGTACGGAAGTAGAAGAGCTCATTTGCAAGTTCATGAACGATAGGAGCATCGGGCTCTTCGAAACAACCGATCGCGACTTGCGGGTCCTTAAGCTAGCGAATCTGCTGGATGAGCTGACCGACGCCGGAACTGAGTTTGCGGCTGGCAAACCTGTACCGGAGATTGATGGCAAGAACG
>JAKVCB010000050.1 GCA_022448345.1 Pirellulales bacterium | reverse complement strand
CTGCAGGAGGTATTTGCCGTTGCCCCGCCAATCAAGCGAGATCAGCTGGTCCTCACTCTCTGCAGTGATTCCATTCATCAGGTGGGCCAGGGACTTGTCGCTGCCAAAGCGCAACATCGCAAGGCTCCGCAAGCCATTGACAACATTGATGGTGTTGGTGGCAACTTCAGCCGAGTTAGCAACCAAGGAGCAGTTCATGAACAACTGGTCCCCTTCTTCTCCGGCCGCCAAAGAAAGTTGATCACACTGCTTTAAAACAGGGCAATCGCCTGGCAGATCGACCCCGCTCATTGCAATTGCACGTGCGATCCAAATGGTGCCCGTGGGGCTGGCGTTTGCCAGGGGAGATGACTTTGGCAGACCAGGGGCTTTCCCCGCAAGGACATCGATCGTGTTCATCACGCTGATGTGGTTGTTAGAAAGGATCAGGATGTTTCCATCGTAAATCGTGCCCGTGATATAACGTGGTTCACCATCTCGACTTCCTTTCTGCCAGGTGTAGAGACGATGTCCGTCGTAGGTACTCAATCGCACGCGGGGATGTTTTTCCTGCAAAGCGGCCAGCATTTTTTGCGAGTCGGCATGGGTCAGTTCGATCGTCATCACGCCATGATGTTTCTTGAATCGATGGTCATAAATAGTGATGCTGCGCAGGTCTTTGCGCGGATCCATGCCGGTCTTATCGATCAGGTTCGCAATTTCTTCTTGAACTCTTTCATGAGAAGCCCACTTTTTTTGCATCCATTGACCTGCTTGCGAGGCCTGCATCGCCTCCAAATCGACATGGTGAACCCATTTTGTATTGGCGGGGATTCGTGCCGGCTCAAATGGGCTGGCAGCAGCGACACTGGCCCAAAGGGTGGCGAAGGCAAGTGAACCAGTCAGAAAAACAAAATGTCGATTTGGCTGAAATTGGATCATTGGTTTACCCTGTCTATTTACAGCGCGGACGGTTGAGTTTCGAGAATGGGACTTAGCTAACCCAGTACACCCTATTTTGCGGTTTTTTTAAGGCTTTTGCCAGGGGATTATTGGCCGGATCAAGATTTTGACAGGTGCGGGAGTCCGCGAGGGCTGGTCGGTATTTGCCATCTCAACCGACAACCCGTGTGCAAAGCCAAGGCGTGGGGTAGCAGTTTCCAGCAAGAAAACCTGCTACGGGAAAGATCCCTAACCACCAATGATATGGGGCCACTGTTTTTTAGCCTTTAACTGCTAAGTCCCGCCACCAGGTCGGGACCACTGGGGCGCTGGAAGGGACGTAAACCAAACTCACCGACAACGGCAAAAATGTGGTCAAAAATATCGCTTTGAATAGCCTCGTAATGCACCCACTCGGTGTCATTGGTGAACACATAGATTTCAAGAGGCAGTCCATACTCGTTGGAAGGCAACTGGCGGACCATCAAGGTCATGCCATCGGAAAGGTAGGGGTGATTTTGCAGATACGCGATGAGGTAGGCCCGAAAGGTTCCCAGGTTGGTCATCCACCGCCCGTTGATTAGTTCGGCACCGTCGGCACCGTTGGACCCGTGCTCCCGATTGTAGGTTTCCAGTTCGGCTTGCTTGTTTTTGAGATATTCTTTCAGGTGATCAATCCGGGAAAGTTTTTCGATCATTTCGGGCGAGCAGAAACAAATGCTGTTCACGTCAAGGTAGATCGATCGCTTGATACGTCGCCCTCCAGAGTCCGACATTCCCCGCCAGTTCGTAAACGAGTCGGAAATGAGCTGGTAACTTGGAACCATCGAGATCGTGTTGTCAAAATTTCGTACCTTGACGGTTGTCAAGGTGACATCGATCACGTCACCGTTGGCCTGGCCTGTGGGCATTTCGATCCAGTCACCTGGTCGCACCATGTCGTTGGCGGCGAGTTGAATCCCTGCCACAAATCCCAGAATTGCATCTTTAAATACCAGTAGAACAACAGCAGAAACCGCCCCCATCCCCGCCAGCAGTGTCAGCGGGGAGGTTCCCAGTACAATGGTGAGTGTCCAAAGCCCTGCCACAATGACGAAGACCAGCTTGGCTGATTGGAGCAGCGTGGTGATGGGATACTGTTTGAAATGTTGATGGCGCTGATATCTCTCGTCGACGATTGCGACCAGGCTGTTCAGGACGAGCAATCCGATAATCACGAGCACAATTTCGGCAGATCGGCTCGTAAAAGTGGCAAGGCCATGATCTGGTGGGAAGAGTTTAGGGATTAGTGCCCAGACTACAAGGACGGGTGCGACATAAGCAAGACGCGTAAAAACACGTTTCATGTGGGGACTGGACAACTCAATTTCTGCTTGGCGGGAGAAATGAGCGACGATACGAAACAGGATCTTTAAGGCAACGAACCTGGCAACCAAGGCCGAAAATAAAATCGCCAGTACGGCAATTCCAAGAATCGCCAACTGAGTCTGGTTGGCCGATAGCCCTTGCTGGGTTAACCAGTTGCGGATGACAGCTTCCATGACCGTCCCTGTTCTGATTGGGGGGGTGGCTTAATTGCGGCTTGCGTGAGCACGGGAACTGGTGCACTTTATTTTTTTGTGGCAGAACTCGCCAACCGTGTGCCTTGGGGCACGATCAAAAGGGCAAGTGTGCGCTGCCAGTGTAGCAAATCGGCCTGGTTTCTCAGAGGTCGTCATTGGCCTGAAATGAAGACGTCTTGGGCCCGAGGAAAGTTGCCCGGGGGAAGTGATCGAGGGGGCAGGGCATTTCTGCTTTATGGGGAAAGTGGCCGCCACCAGCCCCCTCCTTCGGAAAATCAGCCGTTCACCCCATTGGAATTGGCGTTATTGCTCTCAGAAGACGTCATTTGTTGGAGCGTTCTTTCCAAGGCACCTTCCATCTGCTCGATCGGGACCAGCGGGGCATTGGGTTTTTCATATGGCGTTACATGGCCTGAGGCGAGGTCAACGTGGACGGGCCCATAACGGCCCGGTTCGTTGCTTTTTTTCAACACCTGAGCCATGGGGTCACCGCTGTTGAAATGCCAGAATTCTCCAGGAAAATGGACAAACCCATGGCGCTCCATGATGTCGGTAATTTTTCGCCGGTTGTCACGTTCCTCCGGAGTGATGAACGGAGATTCCATGGGGGTGTATTCGCTCATTTCCAGATACGATTTGCCGCGCCACACCTCCGAGCGGTCGTTGCGTCGGAAAACCGAAATGTCAACGGCCGCTCCATGCGTGTGTGTGCCATATTTTCCGTAATTGGCGATCAGTATGCGCGCCCGCCGAAAGACAAGGTCGACCGGTGGTTTTTCTCCGTGGCATTCCCAAAGGCACGTTCGGACAATGAAATCGAAAGTTGTGGGACTCAGAACCAGGCGAGTTTGCATTTCCTGGGTGCGGAAACCTTCTTCAATCTTCAAGATCCATCCCTTTTCATTCATCTCGCGGGCGATCGCAATTAGCGAATCGAGCAGGGCCTCGCGCAGGTAATAGATACGATCGAGACTGCCGTCGATTTTTGTCTCTGAAAAAAGAGCTTCGACTCCCGCCTCATCAAAGGCTGCGGGAATGGATTTGAGCGGTTCGCCCGATTCCACGTAAGGGTATGCAAGGACTTCTTCGATCAGCTGATCCATCTGGTTCATGTAGTTGATCCAGTAGTCGCGTCGCTTTTGATCGTCGGTGTGAATGGATGACATTCTGTTTGAGTTCTTGTTAAGGTGTGAGACCAATCGGCAGGTGATGGAGGATTGTGCCTTTGTTCAACGGAAAATGTTTTTAGCATTAACCAATGCTTCGTCTGCTGCTGGAGACCAGCCGCAACGACTCGTGCAGTATTGTGGTCCAACTCTCCAATCATGGGTAGGGTTTATTTCAAATTCGTGTTGCCCTTTGGGGTCTTGGAATGCAAACGGTGGCGAAGTTTTTCGCGGATTATTGAATACTTGGACCTGAGCCGTCATACTACGGGTCTGCTACTTACAGAATTCCTGGTCTGTAGAAGCCAACGGTATGCTCAAGATCAACAACCAACTCACTGCGGCTGACTTGCTGGCCAGGTTAAAGACGTTTTGGGCGCTGTCAGAAAATTGCCTTGATTCGATCGAGGAGGGTTGTCCGCCGGGCACTGCTTCTCCCGTGTTTACGGTACAGGGACAATACACGTCTCAAGGTTGGACCGAGTGGACGCAGGGCTTTCAGGTCGGATCGGCGCTCGTGCAGTTTGATGCAACCGGCAACGAGCGGTTTCTCGAACTCGGCCGAAAAAAGACGGTCGAGGTGATGGCAACGCATCTGACGCACGCCGGTGTTCACGATCACGGCTTCAACAACGTCAGCACCTATGGAAACCTGTGGCGGTTGATGAACGAGGGACGTTTGGCAGAAGATCCGTGGCAACGCTCCTTTTACGAACTGGCACTTAAAACAAGTGGCGGCGTGCAGGCAAACCGGTGGGCCACCACCAGCGATGGCACCGGGTACATCTATTCCTTCAATGGACCCCAGTCGCTGTTTGTCGACACAATTCGTTCTTGCCGTGCGCTGGCATTGGCACATCAATTGGGGCACGTTCTGATGACTGAACGAGACGAGCGAGTCAGTTTGCTCCAGCGGCTGGTGGAGCACGCCACGAACACGGCTCGATTCAATATTTGGTATGGCCAAGGGCGTGACACGTACGACCTTCGTGGGCGAACCGCACACGAAACGATCTTCAACACTAAAAATGGCGAATATCGATGCCCCTCAACCCAGCAAGGTTACTCTCCCTTCACGACCTGGACCCGCGGTTTGGCGTGGGCCATGTTGGGGTATTCCGAATTGCTGGAGTGGTTAGCAACCCGCCCCGAGGATGAGTTTGCAGAATGGGGAGGATCCCAAAAAATCGAGACCGTTTTTCTCAAAGCGGCAGAGGCAACTTGCGATTTTTACATTGAGCAAACTCCCAGTTGTGGTATTCCTTACTGGGATACAGGCGCCCCGGGCCTGGCGAAGTTGGGCGATTATCTCCAGCGGCCTGCCGACCCTTTCAATCCGTATGAGCCTGTCGATAGTTCTGCCGCTGCAATTGCTGCCCAGGGTTTGATCCGTTTTGGATGCTACTTGCAATCGCGGGCAAAAGTCGACTCGGCCCGCCGCTACCTGCAGGCAGGCCTTACCGTGCTCGATACTCTCCTGGGCGAACCTTACCTTTCGACCGACCCGGCCCATCAGGGGCTCATTTTGCACTCGGTTTACCATCGACCCAATGATTGGGACTACGTTCCGGAAGAATGCTCGGTGCCGTGTGGCGAATCAAGCATGTGGGGTGATTACCACGCACGGGAGGTCGCACTTTATGTTCAAAGACTTGCAGGGGAAGGTCCCTACTACACTTTTTTTGGTTCTCAAGCTTGAGGGTTGACCGGCATGACGAAGCAAAAAAAACGTGTGGCACTTGTTACAGGCGGTAGTCGTGGCATCGGATTGGGGATTGCTGCAGAACTTGCCAAAAGCGGTTTTGATTTGGCCATCAATGGTCAACGGGAAGAGCTCCAGGTCGATGCATCTCTGGCTACCCTTCGCAAACTGGGGGCCGAGGTTGCCTACTGTCGTGGCGATGTGGGGACCGCCGCAGGGCGCCAAGCAATGGTCGACGGCGTGCGCAGCCACTTTGGGAGGTTACATCTGCTGGTTAATAATGCGGGGATCACCTCACCAGGAAGGCGGGATGTGCTGGAGGCGACCGAAGAGGCATTTGATCAGGTCATTGCGGTCAACCTGAAAGGTGCCTATTTCCTGTCACAGCTTGCTGCGCATTGGATGATTGAGCAGCGCCAACAAGATCCTACTTATCAGGGCGGTATGGTAAATATTTCTTCGATTTCGGGAGAAATTGCCTCGCTCAATCGGGGCGATTACTGTATTTCCTGGGCGGGTATGGCGATGGTGACCAAGCTGTGGGCGGCTCGGTTGGCTGAGTTTGGCATTGGTGTGTATGAAGTCCGGCCGGGAGTCATTCGTAGCGATATGACCGCCGGTGTGACTGAAAAATACGACAAGTTGATTGCCGAAGGTTTGACCGTCGAACCACGCTGGGGCACCCCGGAAGATGTTGGTCGGGCGGTCGCAGTGTTGGCCCGGGGAGAGTTAAGCTATGCGACCGGAAGCGTGATTATGGTCGATGGGGGTTTGACACTGCGGAGACTTTAGCCGGTGGCTCTCAGGCGTTTACGTGTGAACTGGACTCGCTTTCTCGTTACGCGCTCATGGCGGCTGCCCGGTTTTCAGAAAACGGTTCACTAAAAATGGTGACCGACCTAAATGAGTTCTGCGATGGGGGTCGCATCAACACCCGTGGGACGGCGGGTTCGCCCTTGTCGGTCTGGTACACCAACATGCGGATCAATGTCCAGGTTGTGCAGTAACGTCGCATGAACGTCACCAAATGTAATGGGACGATCAATGACTTCCCCCGCAATTCGGTCGGTCATGCCCAGCACCTGGCCGGTCCGCATGCCGCCACCTGCCAGCAGGGCGGAGTTGACCCGGGGCCAGTGATCGCGGCCACTGTTTTTGTTGATTTTAGGGGACCGTCCAAATTCTCCCCAGACAATCACCGAAACGTCGTTGAGCATCCCGCGCTCATCCAGGTCCTTGACCAGTGCGGTTACAGCTTGATCGAGACGAGGGAATTCGGTACGCGCCTGGTCGAAATTTTTACGATGCCAGTCCCAGCGACTAAAGTTTAACGACACAACCCTGGCTCCAGCCTCGATCAGGCGGCGCGCGATGAGCAAATTGTGCGAGATTCGTGGAGCCGCATCCTTGTTGTATTTGGCAGACCCTTCCCCGTATCGCTCAATCACTTTCGGATCTTCTTGAGAGATATCAAGCGCTTCGACCAGGCGGGGTGAGGCCAGGATTTCCCACGCCTGGCGGGTAAAGGAATTGCGGTCGTCCAGGCTGGGACTTGCTTCTACATGTTTTTGCCACGTGTTTAGTAATGACAGCAGTGACCGCCGATCTTTCAACCGCTGAAGCGAAATGTCTTGGACGACCAAACGGCCCGGATCGGGACTCAGGCCTGCGGGCGAATCGGCTTTGTGTCCTGGCGCATACTTGTCGACAAGTCCCAGTGGTGCATAGGGTTCGCCGAAAAATCCGCCGTGTCCCGCTTCACCCCACGGTCGATGTTTGGTTCGATAGAACATCGCCAGATTGGGGGGCACCGATGGATGGACAGGACCTTTCAACTTCGAGACCCATGCTCCCAGGCTGGGGGATTCGGGTGCGATTTGAGGAGACATGCATTGCCTGGCGTAATGTGGGCCTTTAGCTCCCACGATGCTTCGCAGGATCACGAGCTTGTCCATGATCGATGCAAGTCCGGGAAGCAACTCGCCAATCTGGATTCCTGAGACATTGGTGCTGATGGGCTTGAATTCGCCTCGCACTTCGGCCGGCGCATCGGGTTTCAGGTCCCACATATCCTGATGCGGGGGACCACCCGGCAAAAAGATGTTGATCAACCCCTTGTGGGAACTGCCGCCCGGTTGGGTGGCCTCAGCACGCAATACCGAGTCCAACGACAACCCACCACAAGCCATTCCCCCGATGGAAAGAAAATTTCTGCGTGACAAACGATCACAAAAAGCATGTCTACTTTGTGCTTTGCTCTCGAGCGTTAGCATGATGACTTCCCTGGGTAAAGATACCAAGTAAGCGGAATTATATCGCAGCACCACCTAAAATTCCAACCGGAGAAAAGATTTCCCGGGGCGCCTCTCGGAGCCGCTGGTGAGGTGAAAATCTTGCCCGCAATTGGAGCGTTCGAACCAAATTCGGGCTTACGCATTTGTTGCAATTGCGCCACAATCGCCACATTTGAGTGCATTCGCATTTCGATCAGCAAACCTTCGCATTGAGATCAGCAAATTGGGTTTGCTGTGGGGCGGCGACATTTTTTGTGGCACGGCTGTACCGCCTCAGCAGAGATTGGCAACGGATCCACCCATCGCTCGATCCGTTTACGGGTAGTTTTTCTTTTTTAAAGGGATGGGGGGCTTACGCATGTCACAAGCAGCTAATGATTTTCCCCCGTTAGTGCCCGAGTTGGAGAATCGTACCCTTTGGACCTTTCTGGGGTTTTTTGGCCCGGGAGCGATTATTGCTTGTGTCACCATCGGTAGCGGCGAAACGGTCTTTGCCTCCCGGGGAGGTGCTATCTATGGCTATACCATGGTGTGGTGCTTTGCTGCAGGTGCCCTTTGCAAAGGTGTGCAGCTCTACAGTGGCTCGCGATTCATCACGCTAACCGGCCGCGGTCCGCTGCAAAGTTGGATGGAACTGCCCGGACCTCATGGCTGGTTTGTCTGGTTCATTGCCATCATGACCTGCATTTGGATGCCTTTCTGGCTTAGCGGCTTGCCCCTGATGTTGGGTGATTTTTCCAACTGGGTCGTCGGGATCCCGCTTCCGGATGTCCAAGCCAGCGATGCCGAGAAGATCCAGTATGCTGCATATGGACGCTGGTGGGGAACCATGTACATTGTGGTCGCGATTTTGATTACCTGGCTGCAAAGTTATAACTTTCTGGAACGCGTTCAGACCATCATTGTCGGGCTATTGTTGTTCTGTATGGTCCTGGCCGCGATTGTTTCCAGGCCTGATTGGCTGGCAATGTTGGTCGGTGGTTTTGTACCGCAACTGCCTGCTTATGAACCCTGGGTAACACAGGAGTATCCCGAATTTGCAGGGCGGAGCCCGTGGGTTGAGATCATGGTCTACATCGGTGCCGTGGGCGGAGGAACGCAGGATTATTTGGGCTATATCGGCATGCTGCGGGAAAAGGCCTGGGGGATGCTGGGGTGGCCAGGCAAAAGTCAGGCGGGACCTCCCGAGCCCATCAGCGAACAGCCAGAAAACATTGCCCGCGGAAAACGTTGGCTACTGGCTCCCCTGGCCGATGTTACTATTTCCTTTGCGGCCATTCTGGTTTTTACACTTTGCTTCGTGGCGCTGGGCGCGGCCATTCTCCACAAACATGAAATAATCCCTGATAAATTCAGCTTGCTAGTCGAGCAGTCGATGTTTTTGCGACAGCTGGCTGGCAGTTCTCCTGTTTTGCAATGGTGCGTTGATTGGACTTACCGGACGGGGATTTTCTTTGCCTTTTTTGGGACCATCTTAGGTGCCTATGAGCTTTTTACCCGCACTATTTACGAATGTGCGATTGCCCTGTTTCCACAGTGGGAACGTGTACCGTTAAAACGTTATCGGTTTTGGACGTTGGTCTATGTAGGTTTGGGTGGGCTTGTCCTGCTGTGGGGATTGGGCGCCATTGGGTTTGATCCGGTCAAGATTGTGACTCCCGCAGCGCTGGTGGGATCGGTGTTGACGTGCGGCCTGTGGTGTTTTGCGATGCTGTGGTCGGACCGGGTCCACCTGCCCAGACCGCTTCAAATGGGATGGGTGTTACGCCTGGCCGTATTCGTCTCGGGAATTTTGCTGACAACTGGCGCGATTATTGGAATTTATAAATACTTGGACAAGCTGATCGGTGGCGGGTGAGGCGGCAAGAGATCCTCGATCAGCCGCCTACAATTCCAACGGCCAGTCGGTCAACAGTTCTACCCCTGTCTGGCTGACCAGGTAGTTCTGCTCAAGGCGAATGCCGTAACGCAGTTGTTCGTGATAAAGGCCTGGTTCGACCGTGAAGAAGTCTCCCTCCTGGAAGGTGTCGTCCCAGTTCGGATTGAGCCGTGGTGTTTCGTGGGGGCTTAGCCCTACGCCGTGGCCCAGGTGATGGGGAAAGCTCCAGGGTTCATGTTCACTCAGTTGTTTCTTTACCTCTTCGTACAATGTTTTGCAACTGGTGCCAGGCTTTACTGTGGATGTCACGTGCGTAAAGACTTTGCAGATTGCCTGGTGGGCAGCTAGTTGTTGCTCATCCGGTTTGCCTCCGACGGCGAATGCGCGGCAATTGTCTGACCGGTAGCCACGAAAGCCAACGCCCAGGTCCAGAATCCATAACTCACCCTCTTTGGCAGGCCGGTTGCGTGGGGGGCCGCCCATCGAATTGACTTGAAAATCCTGGCCAAAATAAGTGAGGGGTTCGCCCAAGGTGCGGGTTGCTACGGTTTGTAACTGGCTAAAGAGCTCAAGTTCCGTAAGCCCCGGTTCAATTACCTGGCGGGCATACTCGTACATGGCCCGATTGGCCTCGTTGGCCCGGGCCAGCATGTGCAATTCATCAGCATCTTTACGGCGGCGCAACTGCAGGAGAACCTTTTCGATGTCTTTCCATGGCGCGTCGTTCGACTGAAGGTGACCTTGTTCGGTCAGGTAGCGACTCAAATAAGCAAGTTCACCTGCCACCTTTTGGGGACCATCGCCAATTGCCTCCAATAGAACGTCCGTGCTTGCCCGCCGCTGATCGTCCCGCAGCGTACAGAGCAACTGGGCATCGTAGGGAACTACCACGTCGGCGGCCCATGGCGTTTCGGTAGCATGCTGTGGTACGACCAAGGTGACTTTTCCACCACTGGTGATGGCAGCTGCCACCTCGAAGGGTGGTGCCACGTAAGCGCCGGTAAGCCACTGGACTGATTCTGGCCGGGTGAGAACGGCCAGGTCGACTTGCATCGGGTCGAGTTGCTCCAGGAGTCGGTGCTGCCTGTGGCAACAGGCATCGATATCAACACAGTAAAGATCGTTCATGGCTTTTTCGCGAGCCTGTCATGTTATATGCTATCTGCGACGGTATTTACGGTAAGGTACACCTGCGACTTGCTCAAGCCCGGCTGGCTGTCGTGGAGCAACAAGCCCGGGGAGTTCACCGAATGAGCAGGCAGACGATTCGAGCCCCGGGGGTCCCGGTGAGTCCGCTTCCATTTTCGCCGGCCGTTTTGGCTGGCGGTTTCGTCTTTGTGTCAGGGCAGGCTTCGGTCGATGAGACCGGAAAAATTGTGCCTGACACTTTCGAAGGTGAAATGCGGCGTTCGTTTGAGAATGTGGCCAAAGTCCTGGCAGGGGCAGGTCTTGAACTGGACGATGTGGTGCAGGTTCGCGCGTATGTGCGCGATCCGGGAGATTTGCCTGTCTACAACAAGGTTTACCAGGATCTTTTTCGAGAGCCGTATCCGGCACGTACCACGCTCACACATTGTTTACCTGAGACACTGCGGTTTGAGGTCGAAGCCATTGCCCAAATGCGAGAATGAGGCCATTAAATGCGAGTCGGAATTTTAGCGTTAATGCAGGAATCGAATACGTTTTTGCCTGCCACGACACACTGGGACGACTTTGCCAACGAAACGCTTGCCCGTGGTAGCGAGGTTCGCACTCAGTTCGCCGATGCGCCGCACGAGATTGGTGGTTTTTTTGAGGGTCTCCAGACTGCAGACCTTGAGGCGGTTCCGATCTTTGCCGCCCGGGCCATGCCTTACGGCACAATCGATGCAGAATCGTTTACGCGGCTGATCGACACGATGTGTGAGGAACTCCTGGCAGCAGGACCGCTCGACGGTTTGCTGGTTGCGCCGCACGGGGCGACCGTCAGTCAGCAGCACCTGGACGTCGACGGCTATTGGCTCGGCCGGGTTCGTGAAATGGTTGGTCCCGATCTGCCGATGGTTGGAACCCTGGATCCACACGCCAATCTCAGCCCGAAAATGGTAGATGCTTGTGATGCGTTGATTGCCTACCGAACCAATCCACACGTCGACCAGCGCGAGCGTGGAGAGGAGGCCGCCAGTTTAATTGCTCGTATGCTCAAAGAGGGACTCCGGCCGACGATGGCAGCCCAGTTTCCGCCAACGGCCATTAGTATCGAGTCGCAGTGTACCGAGGAATCCCCCTGCCGTGAACTCTACCAGATTGCCAGACAAATGCTGGATGAACCGGGTGTGCTCACCAACAGCATTTTGTTGGGGTTCCCCTATGCCGATGTCCCTGAAATGGGGTCGGCGGTGATCGTGGTTACCGAAGATGATTTGCCCCAGGCCCGCCAGTATGCCCGCTCACTGGCCGGTGCCCTCTGGGAGCGGCGTGAGGCATTTGTTGTTCCGATGCCTGACGTTGAAGAAGCGATCCAGTTGGCTTTAAAGGCCGATCCCCCCGTTTGCCTGCTCGATATGGGGGATAACATTGGTGGGGGGTCGCCGGCCGACAGTACCTGGCTGGCCCATGCACTTTTCGACAAGCAAGTCGACCGGTCGCTAATCGCACTTTACGATCCCGAGGCGGTTCGTAGGTCGCAAAAAGCGGGTGCTGGTGCCACCTTGGAACTTCACCTGGGTGACCACAGTGGGTCGCCCAATGGCGGGCCCCTGGTTGCTCGTTGCAAGGTCGAAAGTTTGCACGAGGGACGATTTACCGAGTCTGAGGCGTTGCATGGCGGTTTTAGTGTTTTTGACCAGGGGCCGACCGCCGTGCTCACAACCTCACAAGGGTTGACCGTGGTGGTGACTTCAAGGCGGATGGTTCCCTTTAGCCTGGGGCAACTGACCAGTTGCGGGCTTGATCCCGCCTCGTATCGCATCCTGGTTGCCAAGGGAGTCAACGCACCGATTGCCGCCTACCGGCCGGTTTGCAAGACCTTCCTGCGGGTTAATACGCCAGGATGTACGTGTGCAGATATGACGATGCTTGATTTCCAGCAGCGGCGGCGACCTATGTTTCCGTTTGAACAAGATGCAACATGGGAATGATGGCAAGCCAAGAGTGTAGGTTGGTATAAAATTGGCGATTTGTAGAGTTGTTGTAGGCCCAGAGAGTTTTGATTTTTCTGAGAACCGGATGGTACCCCAGATGCACCAGCCCGTAAAATTGCAACAAAAAGTTCTGGAGGGCCGGCGCCCAGGGCCGCACCTTCTGATTACCGGCGGGGTGCATGGTGACGAGTTTGAGCCCATGGTGGCGATTCGACAGCTGATGCGGGCAGTAGATCCCAAGTTGCTTTCCGGCAAGCTCACATTGGTCCCGGTCGCCAATGAATCGGCGTATGGCAATCTTCATCGATGCGGTGCCGACGGCCTTGACCTGGCTCGCACGTTCCCGGGTTGCCCGGAGGGATCGGTGACCGAGCAAACAGCGGCAGTGGTCTCGCGACTCATTCGCTCGGCAGATTACTACATCGATTTGCACACAGGTGGGACCACCCTGAGCGTAAGTCCTTTGGCAGGATATGTGTTGCATTCTGTTCCTGAGGTGCTGGAAAAGCAGCGGGAAATGGCCCGCGCGTTTAACCTGCCTGTTGTGTGGGGGACTTCACCAGACAGAAACACGTCCTCTTTATCCGTGGCCCGCGATGCCAACATACCGGCAATCTATGCAGAGTACCTCGGCTCGGCAGTGTGCCATCCCGAGGGGATAGAGGCGTATGTCGAGGGGTGCCTTAATGTGATGGGCCTGGTGGGGATGATCGATCACCAGGTCCATTCCTCCCGTGTAGAACATACGGTCGAAGACGCGCGGCCCCAAAGTGGTTACATGCAGACCAAGAATCCAGCCCCGATTGACGGTTACTTTCAGGCCCAGGTGGTGCTGGGTCAGCGAGTCACCGCAGGCGACCTGTTGGGGGTCGTTAGCGATGAGTTAGGTGATGTTTGCGAGGAGGTGAGGTTCACCCAGACAGGACTTGTGCTGGTCCTCCGCACCTTTCCCCGGGTGAGCCAAGGGGATGGCCTGGGGGTTGTTTTAGAACTTGAAACCTAGTGGAGAAAACCGATGAGTGAATCCCCCGTGGCGATTGTAACTGGTGCTTCTCGTGGCATCGGAGCGGCGACGGCCGAGGAATTTGGACGCCGGGGCTATCGAGTTACCCTGGCCGCACGCACGCGTAGCGATTTGGATCAAGTCGCCCTGCGAGTTCAAGCAGCCGGAGGCGAGGCACTCGTGCTTGACGGCGATCTCAGTGATTTAAAGTTCACCGAGTCGATCGCAAAGCGTACTGTCGAGCAGTTTGGACAAATCGATGTGCTGGTCAACAACGCTGCCTGGCGTGAAATCACCACCATGCGCGATATTTCGATCGAATCGTGGGAGCGCACCTTGCGAATATCGCTTACATCACCTGCGTTTCTGGCCAAATGGTCGGCAGCTTTTATGGAAACGCGCAAGCGGGGCGTCATCATCAACATCTCAAGCGTGCAGTCGACGAGGGCCAGCGGCATTGCACCGGCCTATATTGCGTGCAAGGGAGCCCTCGATGCGCTCACAAGTGATCTTTCTGTTCTCTACGGTCCGCGTGGTATTCGTGTGGTGTGTATTAATCCGGGAGCTATCGATACGGAGATGAGTGGCGATTATGAATCCTCCGACGGTCAGAGCATTACTACGCAGCTTCGCGAAAGTAGTGAAGACCGGATTTCGTTGCGTCGCTGGGGGCGGCCAGAAGAAATGGCCAAGACGATTGCCTGGATGGCAAGTGATGACGCAAGTTATATTACCGGCACGACACTTCTTGCCGATGGAGGACTTGCGTCGCAGTTCGGTCCGTACAAAATCAACCAGTTAATGTTTCCCAAAGATTTTTCCTGAGCATCCGATATCCTATGAGCATCCTATTCCTATGAGCATTTGGACCTACGCCAACCGTTTTTCCAGCACGCCCCGCGAGCACCAGTTGACCCTGGGAGAGGGGGCGACGCCCCTGGTGCGCTCGCGCTCGATTGGACCACAACTGGGGATCGAAAACCTCTTTTTTAAACTGGAGATGGTCAACCCGACCGGCTCCTACAAAGACCGGTTTGCCGCGTCTGCTATCTCTGACATGCTTGCCCAGGGAAAAACGCACTGCGTGGCCACGTCGAGCGGTAATACGGGGGCGGCCCTGGCGGGGTATTGCGCATCAGCAGGGATCCGCTGCCAGATTGTCATTGTCGAAGGGGCGCCGACCGGGAAGCTAAGTCAAATGCTCGCCTACGGAGCCCAGCTTTGCCGGGTCCGCGGGTTTGGTACCGATCCAGAGACCAGTGTACAGGTTTTTGAAACCTTGTCGGAGCTGGGCCAACGGCCCGAAGCTGCGCTTCAGGTGAGTGCGTTCCGCTACAGCCCGCGCGGGATGAGTGGAGTTCAAACGTTGGGGTATGAGCTCGTGGAGCAGGCTGAGATGCCTGTCGACCACGTTTTCTGTCCCGCTGGAGGCGGTGGCCTGACCGTGGCAGTCGCTCGCGGGTGCCGGGAACTGGCCAGCGAACAAGGCATCTCACCGGCGAAAGTTCATTGTGTGCAGCCCGAAGGGAATGACACCATTTCCAGTCCGCTCAGAAACGGTGACTTGCAGGGACGCGACGTTGACTGTACCACCAAGGTCAGCGGTCTGCAGGTTGCCAACGTGATCGATGGAAACGAAGTGATTGCCGAGTGTCGCCCGTTGGGTGGTACCGGGTATGTGGTCACCGACCAGGAGGTCTACACGATGCAGCGCCGCCTGGCACGGGAAGAAGGGGTTTTTTGCGAGCCAGCCGGGGCGGTGGCATTGGCTGGTGCGGCAAAGAGCATTGCCCTGGGTGAGGTCCAGAAGGCTGAGATGACCGTGTGCCTGGTGACCGGTTCTGGCTTTAAAGACGGGGCATCGGTCCAGAAGATGGTTGCCGATGATCCCTGCCCGCTGATCGGTGTGGGTGAAATCGCCGACTGTTTTTCTGCCTAGTCGAGAGGTGATGCAACTTTGGCGGACCTGGTTTCCCAGCGGCGTTGCACTTAATCTGTTCCGGCAAAACTGGAAGTTTCGCCCAGTCCCTCGGGCCCCATGCCCAGGTATCCACCGTCGACCGGTAGTTCAGCGGCTGTAATAAAACTGGCGTTGTCGCTGCAGAGGAACAACACTGCCTGGGCAACCTCCTGAACGTCACCAAGTCGGCGGAGCATGTGGTATTTTCCCCATACCGGTTCCCATTTCTCGCGGTCACCACCGGCCGCCTTTTCTACTTCCCGTGTCCAGATCCAGCCGGGACTTACCGAGTTGACCCGAATCTTCCATGGGGCCAGATCCATGGCCATGCAGCGGGTTAATTGATTCACGGCTCCTTTGGCCGCGTTGTACGTCCACCGGTTGGGCTGCGCAATATGAGCGGAAATACTTGAGATGTTGACGATCGCTCCACCATCCTGCTGTTGCATGGGGTCTGCCACGCATTGTGCCATGGTCGAGTAGCCTATCGGTCCCACATCCATCATCCGGTGCCAGTCGTCACGTTTCGCATCCAGGCCCTTGGCAATAAAGGAAAACGCGTTGTTCACCAGGAAGTTGACTTTGCCCCACTTGGCAACGGCCTCGCCGACCGCGCTATGGCACGCTTGTTCATCTGCAATATCGGCTTGTGAAAACTGAACGTTGAATCCTTTGGAGCGTAGTTCCTTTTCGGTTTCGGTACCCTGGTCACTATTGTCGACGATCGTGACCGAGACGCCGTGGTTGCAAAATGCCTCTACGACAGCGCGGCCAATGCCGTTGCAACCACCGGTTACAATCGCGGCCTTTCCTTGAAGTCCTTGCATGTTGATTTTACCGTGTCGGTGCCGAACTTCAGTCAGAGTGCGGCATAGGTGGCGTATGGAATGGGAAAAGTTCTGATTATAAGAGGCACATGCAAAAGTAAGGAAGTGGCAACCGATGATGACCATCGGGCATTGGTTGGTCCGCGGGCAGTTGTCTTTTGGGAAGAGCGAGGACGTCATTTGGTGGAAAAACCGGCCTCTGAGGATGCTTCCGGTAGTTATCGGGTCTGTAGTGAATTTGTTCTGGTCCGAGTCTTCTTGGAGTTGAGGAGAGGAACTTTGGGCCGGAAACTGGGGAAATCAACCAAGCTGAAATTGCGTTCCGGAAGCGATTGGTAGATATTAGTTTTCAGGATTTACGGTTTCAGTCTCAAAAGACTGAATTGCCGTGTCCCTGTTTCGGCCTGCCAGAGCATTTTGCTTTGTGCAGGGCTGTGCTGACTTTCCCTCAATCCTGTCATCAGGCGTTTCTGCATGGATTTCCTCACCAATTTTACGACATTCGATTGGGTCATTGTCGCCGTTTACCTGTTGGGGACGGTCGTCATTGGAATTTACGCCAACCGCTTTGTTGGCGATATGGCTGACTACATTGTTGCCGGACGTTCGCTCAAGTCGTTTGCCTCGATCGCAACCATGCTTGGATCGGAGATTGGGTTGGTGACCGTGATGTACACCTCTCAAAAGGGGTTTACAGGAGGGTTTGCCGCGCTGCACATCGGCGTGGTGGCAGGGCTCGCTTGCCTGCTGGTGGGGTTGACCGGTTTTATTGTCGTCCCCTTGCGAAACACGGGTGTCATGACGATCCCCGAGTATTATTCACTTCGATTCAGTCCGGGTGTACGGGTCCTGGGTGGTGTGTTGCTTTCGGTTGCGGGGGTCCTGAACATGGGAGTGTTTCTCAAGGCAGGTGCAATCTTTGTGACCTCGATTACAGGGCTCCATGATCCGGCGGCGGTCAACATCGTGATGGCCGTGCTGATTTCGCTGGTAGTTCTTTACACGGTTCTCGGGGGCATGGTTTCGGTGGTCATCACCGATTACATCCAGTTTGTGGTGCTTTCGTTTGGGATGCTGGCTTGCTGCTGGTTTGCCTACCAGGCAGTGAATTGGGAGGACCTTGTGACGGCGGTTAAAGAGATTCACGGTGAGGGGGGATTTAACCCACTCAGCGGAGAAGTCTTTGGACCCACTTACATCATGTGGATGATTTTTGTATTTGGAATCGTCTCGTGTGCCGTCTGGCCGACAGCGGTGATGCGGGTGTGTGCGGCTGAAAATACCAAGGTGGTCAAACGGCTCTATACCTGGTCGTCGATTGGTTTTCTCACCCGGTTCATCATTCCCATGTTTCTGGGGATTTCTGCCCTGGCCTATTTTTCCATGTCCGAGCATGGACACGACTATTTTTTCACCGGAGAGGGTGCCGTGGTTGATGATACAAATATCACGATGCAAGCCTTGCCAGCTTTTTTGGGCGAGATCCTGCCGGCGGGAGTCATTGGATTGATTGTCGCGGGGATGCTCGCTGCGTTTATGTCGACCCATGACAGTTACCTGTTGTGCTGGGCCTCGGTCTTTGTCGAAGACGTGATCAACCCGATCGCCGGTGGAGATTTGCCGGTTCGCACCAGGTTGCTGCTGGCCCGCATTATGATTGTGGTCATTGGCGCCTTCCTCTACGTCTGGAGTGTCTGGTATCCAATGGGGCAGGACATGTTGGATTATCTGGCGGTGAGCGCAGCGATTTACTTTATTGGAGCCTTTACGCTCCTGGTGGGTGGTTTGTACTGGAAACAGGCCAGTACCGTAGGGGCCTACCTGGCACTCGTGACCGGTTTATTGGCCCTGTTTGGCCTGCCCCCAATCCAGCAGGTGGTTGGCCTGACCGAAGGGAACCTTGGTTTTAAGCTTACCGAAGCCCATGTCGGGTTGGGGGCCACGGCACTTGCGGTAGTACTGATGGTCGCCGGTTCGCTCTTGTTTCCCGGGTCGAAATCCGAGCCTATATACGAATTAAACGTCGTAGACCAGGAGTAGAAGTATGAATTTTTGGATCACATTTTGGGCCTGGGTTATCGTAGGATCGATGTCGGCATTTGCCATCCTTGCGGTCGTGGTCACCATCGGTGGCTGGGGGGACCTGAAGGTCATGTTTAGTCGTAGTGACGGCCGCTTGAGCGGACGGCAGGAACCACTAGAAGATGAAAGCACTAGTTAAACATGGGTTCTAAGGCAAAGCGATCGCTGGCTGCTCCAGGCTCGCTAGTGGAATTGCTACAGCAAATGATCTCGTTCGATACGGTCAATCGTGTCAACGAGGGGGTTCCCTTTGTCGAAGGGGAACTTGCGGCGCACCTTGAGGCCCTGGCTGAAGGTTGGGGGCTCCAGACAGCACGGTTGCCGATCGCCCAAAATGGGTCTTTGGACCAGGCTGGTTTTAATCTGCTCGTCACACACGAGGTGGATCAAAAATTCCCATGGCTCCTGTTCGACAGCCATCTCGATACGGTAACCGTTGAGGGAATGACCATCGATCCTTTTGGAGCGTTAGTCGAGGATGGAAAAATCTATGGTCGAGGTGCCTGCGATACGAAAGGTACCGGCGCTTGCATGTTGTGGGCACTGAAGTCAGCCGTTGAGGCTGGAGGGCTCCAAGCCAACATTGCCATCCTGTTTTCCGTTGATGAGGAGGTAAGCCGCATCGGCGTAAGCGCTTTTGTTCAGCACCAGTTGGCATCGCTCCACTGGACCCCCAGTGCCGTGATTGTGGGTGAGCCCACGACACTACAGATGATCACGGCGCACAACGGAACCGTGCGGTGGAAAATTGAGACCCAGGGTAGGGCAGCCCATTCTTCGGATCCATCCCAGGGACGATCGGCCATTACCGACATGATCAAAGTGATCGGAGTGATTGAAGCGGAATATATTCCGAAGCTGACGGCCGAATATCCACTGGTCGGCACTGCCCAGTGCAGTATCAACATGATCACCGGAGGTTCCCTGGTTAACGTGATTCCGGAATTTTGTACGATTGAAGTTGATCGTCGATTGGTGCCAGGCGAGGATGCTGAAAGTATTCTTCCGGCTGTCGAGACGGTGTTGCAAACCCTGGCCGAAGAGAATCCGGAACTGAACGCCACGCAGCAAGAGCCACATATTTCGTTGGCCCTGCCGGCGGATGGAAATCAAGTGCTCAAAGCGCGGGTAGGTACGATTCTGGAGTCGTTTGGATTTTCCAGCACGGCCCAGGGCGCCAAGTATGGAACACATGCCAGTGATTTTGCGGCACTTGGTATACCTTCGCTCGTGCTGGGGCCAGGTGATATTGACCAGGCGCATCGCAAGGACGAGTACATTGCGCTCGATCAACTCGAGTCAGGCATGCAGGTCTACCAGGCATTGATGGCCCAGCCTGGTGACTACTGGAGTGATGGGAGGTAGCTGACAGACGGCGAGCGACTGTGGATACAGAGTCGCCGGCTGACACAACTTACGGCATTCCAATCGAGATTGCCGGTTCGGGTAATGTGCGGGCCTCGGTTGCTCCCTGGTAGCCGAATCCAGGACCGCCGATGGTCGACAGATCGAGCTTGCCGCTCTGGCGCCGATAGAGGCCCGGGTGGATTTTCTCCTCCTCCGCTGACGCTTCCGGATAGAACTGCATCGCGTTGGTTTCGACACCCATAATCGTATCGGCATAGGCCGCCAGCAGCACGTGGGGAATTTGTGCGAGCATTGGATTGGTGAGGTCTTGTACCATCAGTTGCATACCGTGTGCCTTGGCCCAGCAGAGTGACAGTAGGGCGCCTGACTGGGTTTTGCACGTTTTCAGTGCCACGCCATTCCAGTTCAGTCGGTGGCCTTCGCGGACAAGTCGCCAGTCGTGCGCACTTTCGTCCATGAATATCGGTTTCTCCTCAGCAATCGTGCCCACGTCGATTGGATGATCCTTGAGTTCGTAGGGGAAGGGTTGCTCGACGTATAACAACAAGTTATAGATTTCCGGATGCTCGAGTTTGAGACGGTGAAGAATAGAAGTCACGTATGCCGGGTCATGGACCGTGCAATTGAAGTCGGTCGACAAGTGGCGGACTCCCTTGGCGAGCGAAATCTTCCCAACCTTTACGGTACGCTCAAAATCCCACTCGGCATCGGTGCCGCACAGCTTGATTTTCAGACAGTCCAGCCCATCGCGGTCGATCCAGTCTTCTAGAAGGACCGGGTATCCGTCGTGAGGCGTTTGCGCGTCGAGTTCGCCCTGGTCGAGTGGATCCAGGCCACCGACCAGGTGCCATGCTGGCAGTGTGTGGTTGGGTTCGCGGGTGAGAAAATCTGCAGGATATTTACCGGTGAAATCAATACGTGTTTCTGGCCCGAAGTACGAGGCAAGGTCGCGGTTCATCCATTTTTCGTGGTAAGTCTGGTAAACAGGAAGACCGTGCAGCACGCCGTAGGCGTCGTGCAGGGCCAGGTCGTAGGCGGATGAACAAATTAGCGCCGCCAGCCAGGGCATTTTTCCGTGGGACGACGTCTCATGTTCGGAGTTGCGATGCAATTCCGCCAGTTGCGATTCGTTGATGGTCGTACCGACCTCCAGAGGATGGCCCCACATGGCAGAATCACACCACAATCGGGCCAGTTTTTTGCAGAAGGCAGTCATCGCCTCGTAGCGCTGCTGGTAACTCAGTTCTGCAGGCCAGGCCCACTGCACACTGATGGGAGTTTCACCCCAGCCACAGGCCGTCTTTCCAGACCGATCGGTGACGGCCAGGCGAACCCGGGCACAGGTGACCGAGGTGAGGGTTTCGGCTCCAAACTTCAGTGGCATCCGTGTAGTCACGGGCAGAAAGTAAAGTTCGGCACCCGAAACACGTACATCGGTCGATTTTTCGTTTTGTGGGATCACGATGGAGGGTTGCGGTTAAAAATGGGGGTGCTGCCGGAGTGGCTGACACCATTGTTGGACGGGCATCATTATCCAGTAGATGGGACGCTGTACTCAAGCGGTAAAATTCCACGAACGGATTGCCAGAGTCGTCTAACCGAGAGCGTGATTTGTCCGTCGGCCGTTGAAGGGTGTGGCCCCTTTTGGGCCGATCGATTTCCGAAATCCCACGGATCAGATTTCAACTCGACCGGTCGAATCGCCGAACTGGTGGATGCCGGTTCCCATCTTCTGGAGCATCGACACATAGAGGTTGGTCATGGGGACCTGGCTGCCAAAATCGACGTGGCGGCCTGTGGTGAGTTCGCCCCCACCGTGGCCCGCCAGCACGATGGGCAAATTATCGTGCTGGTGCCGATGGCCGTCGGCCAGCCCGCCTCCCCAAACAATCATCGAGTTGTCCAGCAGGGATGATCCATCGGCATCCTTGATCGTACCGATCTTTCCCAGGAAATAGGCCAATTGCTCGACGTAGAATTTGTCGATACGCGCGATCTTGGCCATCTTTTCCTGATCCCTACCGTGATGGGACAGATAATGGTGTCCGTCGTTGACTTCGATTTCCGGAAAGGTGCGATTGCTGCCGTCATGGGCGAGCAGCAAGGTTGCAACGCGGGTCGAGTCGGTTTGGAAGGCTACCGCGAGCAGATCAAACATGAGACGGATATGATCGCGATAGTTGTCCGGAATACCATCAGGTGCATCAAAGCCAGGTTGGGGTGCTTCTCCCATGGATTCAACGCGCTGAATTTGTTT
Organism: Pirellulales bacterium; assembly: GCA_022448345.1. Taxonomy (GTDB): domain Bacteria; phylum Planctomycetota; class Planctomycetia; order Pirellulales; family Lacipirellulaceae; genus JAKVCB01. The sequence goes on along the minus strand of JAKVCB010000050.1, from coordinate 1,295 downwards.
TTCGATCTCTCGTACGCCGGTCAGGTACTCATCCAGTTTGGCCCTGTCAGCCTGACTTACTTCCCCCACAAGTTGGCGCGCATCTTCGCTGACAAAGTCGATCACCGATCGGGTTAATCCTCGCTGGCGAGCCAGGGCTGCTGATCGCTCCGCGGCTGGGCCTGCTCCAAAAAGTCGCTCGAAGACCAGTCGTGGATTCGACTCGGTTGCGACAGGGGTGGTGGGAGACTGCCAGGAGATATTGTACTGGTAGGCACATGAGTAACCCGAGTCACAATTGCCCGAAAGACGTGAGTTGTCGCAGGAGAGTTCCAGCGATCTAAAACGGGCCTGGGTGCCAACGTGTTGTGCGGCAAGTTGATCAACCGAGATTCCGGCGCGAATATCCCTGCCGGCGGTCTTTTTGGGGCGGGCTCCAGTCAGGAACGTGGCCCCAGCGCGGGCGTGATCGCCAGGTCCGTCTTTGCCGGCGGTTCCATTGGCGTGCGCCAGCCCGGAGAAGATTTGCAGGTCGTGGTGGAATGGAGCCAGCGGTTGCAGGGTTTCGCTGAGTTGGTAATTGGGCCCGCTGGTAGTGGGACGCCAAAGGTCGACATTCACGCCGTTAGGAACATAAAGAAAAGCTGTCCGGAGTGGATTTCCGGCCGTTGTGGTCCCCGGCAGTCGTGGGCCTGACGCCGCGGAAATGGTGTTGCCCAGGGACTCCAGCTGGGGGAGAGCCAGGCAGGCTCCAAGCCCACGCAGAAAATAGCGACGGTTCAGGCGGTCTTGAAGGAATGTCATCAAAATAGTTGCCTGTTAGTTGGCTTGAAGAGGTGCTACCCGCGCCTTTTTTGAAATGCGGCAGTTTGGACGATCGCGTGAATCAACGTACGAACCTTCCCCTGCTCGCTTTCCAGACGGTCGACAATTCTTTCGACAGCCTGCCCATCATAATACTCCACGCCCCTGCCGATCGCAAAGACAAGCATCTTTTCGGCAACGCACCGATAGAAGTCGCGCCGCCGCTGGCAAACGATAACCTGGGCGAGCTCCTGGGCAGTTTCGAAGCGTTCTCCGGTGATCAGCTTACCTGCTGCGTCGACCGGTTGTCCGCTGACGGTGTCGCGATAGATTCCCACGGTGTTGTAATTTTCCAAGGCGAGTCCCAGCGGATCCATCCTGGCATGGCACGAGGCGCACAATGCGGATTCGCGGTGCAAATGCATGAGCTGGCGCATGGTGGCATCCTGGTTCCCGTCATGCTTCGCCTGTTCCAGTTCAGCCACGTCCGGTGGTGCGGGAGCGGTTGGTGT